>JAPLPG010000159.1 GCA_026400375.1 Novosphingobium sp.
GGCGCTGAAGACGGCCACCGAAGCCGAGCGCGACCTGCTGGCACAATCGCTGGGCAATTCCGAAGCCGGCCCCGACCAGCTTGCGGCCGTGCTCGCCCTGTTCAACCGCACCGGCAGCCCGGTGGATGTGAAGCTGACCGCCGCGCACCTGAAGTACCGCGCCGACCAGCCAATCGCACTGACCGACCTGTGGGACGGCGGCGCCCGCGCCTTCACTGACGAGATGCCCGTCCACCTTGAACGCCATCAGACGATGCTGTTCAAGGCCAGCGGCACGCGGGAGCACCCGCAGGGGCTGTACCTGTCGGAACAGCCCGCCAACGTCAACCCGGCTGTCGATGGTGTGGTCTACCCAATGGCCGATCCGTTGGTCTATCGCGGGCTGCTGCCGTGGCGATCCACCAGGGGCGATGGCGAACATCCCGTCTATGGCGGATGGGGCGGCGCGCGGGCCGATGCCACGCCGTTTGCCCAGACGCCGAAGATGGCGGGCAAGACATATTCCAGCGCTATCGGAACGCTCGCCAATTCGCGGATCGAGGTGCGCAATCAGGGCTTTGCCACCTTCACAGCCAGGGCCGGCATCGACGACTCGGTGCCCGACCCGACGGCGCGCGTGCGCTTTTCGGTCCACGCCGATGGCAAGCGGCTGCTACAGACCGGCTGGATGAAGCCGGGCGATGAGCCCGCCGATATCGCGGTGCCGGTGAGCGGCGCAAGGATCGTGGAACTGGTCGCCGAGGGCAACCGTGCGGAGATGCAGACCGTGCCGGTCAATTGGGGTCTGGCTGCGCTGGACAGGTGAAAGACGCCCTTTCGTTCTCCTCCTTCAGGGGAGAGGGCCATCTCCATCAAACATCAAAAAAGGCCCGGGAAAGCACTGCTTCCCGGGCCATCGAGTTTCGGCGATCATCGCTGGAGGGCGCTGTGACCGCCGCCGGTAGACTATCTCGCGATCTTGAGCACGGTGACCGAGCGCGGCGGCAGGGCCACGGTCAGCCCGCCGGCGCCGCCCTTGAACGAAACCGCGCGGGGCACGACGACCGATGGCGCATCGAAGGTGTTCACGCTGTCGACCTTCGGCGCGGTCAGGAGTTCGCCGCTGGCGTTCCGGAAACCGGGGATCGTCACAGTCGTGCCGGCATCGGGATCGACATTGACCAGCGAAACCCAGACCTGCCCCGCCTTGTCGGTGGCGGCCATGGCATCCACGCGCGGAATCGTGTTCTTGCCGTTCACATACTGCCCGGCTTCGAACCGGACCGGGGTGAACCGTGCATCCTGGAACGGCACGTACATGCGGAACACGTGATAGGTCGGCGTCAGCACCATCTTGCTGCCATCGGTCAGGATCATCGCCTGCAACACGTTGATCATCTGCGCGATGTTGGCGATCTTCACCCGATCGGCATGGCGCGCGAAGATGTTGACGTTGAGCGCGGCGATGATGCCATCGCGCATGCTGTTCTGCTGCTGGAGGAAGCCGGGGTTGCTGCCGGGCGCAGGCGCCAGCCAGGCGCCCCATTCGTCCACCGCGATCAGCAGTTTCCTTTCCGGATCGTACTTGTCCATGATCGCCTTCTGCTTGTTCAGCAGAGTGTCCATGGTAAGCGTATCGGCAATCATCAGCGCATAGTCATCGTTGCCGAACCCGGTCCCGGGGCGGCTTGGCGGCCAGCCCCCGCCGACGGTGTACTTGTGCAGCGATACGCCTTCGATATCCCATGAATAGACGTGGGTGGACCACGCCTTCATCACCTCTTCGGTATAGTCCAGCTTGTCGCTGTCCCAACCCACGGCGATGCGCTTCATCCGCGCATCGCCTTCACGCTGGGCCGGGTTGAAGTTGCGCGTGAAATTGGCAAAGCGCTTCATTTCCTCGACATAGTGGTCGGCAGACATGGCCCCGCCGCAGCCCCAATTCTCGTTGCCAAGGCCGAGGATCGGAACCTTCCACGGCGCGGGGTGCCCGTTGGCGGCACGCTCCCTGGCCAGCGTCGTGTCCTTTTCGGCGGTCATGTATTCGATCCACGCCGATGCCTCTGCCGCCGTGCCCGATCCGATGTTGACCGAGATATAGGCGTCGGCACCGATCTGCTCGGCAAAATCCATGAATTCGTGCGTGCCGAAACTGTTCGGTTCAGGCACGCCGCCCCAGTTGGTGTTGATCTGCACGCGGCGCTTGTCGGCTGGGCCGATGCCGTCGCGCCAGTGGTATTCATCGGCAAAGCAGCCGCCCGGCCAGCGCACGTTGGGCACTTTCAGCGCCTTCAAAGCGGTGACGACATCGCTGCGGATGCCGCGCACGTTGGGGATGGGCGAATCCTTGCCGACCCAGAGCCCACCGTAAATGCCGGTGCCCAGATGTTCGGCAAACTGGCCGAAGATCTGCCGGTCGATCATCGGGCCTGCTTGCGCCGTGTCGATCTTCACTTCCACCGCAGCGGTTTTTGCCCCGGCGTCTTTTGCCAGAGCCGGGGCGCCGATACCGATCAGCGCGGCGGTCGCCGCCAGCAATGCGGTGCGGATAGGTTTAGCAACGGCTTTCATCCAGCATTCTCTCCTCTTTGCCGGCAGGCGTCGCTGCGCCTGCCGGTCCGTGCGGTCCGCCATCTGCTCCAGCTCCTTGCCCTTGGTTTCGGGCAGGAAGGATTTCACCAGCCAGAAGCTGATGAAGGCGCTGCCGGTGTAGAGCATGTAGGTTTCGGCAAGGCCGAGACCGCTGGCCATCGCGGGGAAGCTTTGCACCACGGCATAGTTCGCCACCCACTGCGCCAGCCCGCATACCGCCAGCGCCGATCCGCGCAGCTGATTGGGGAACATTTCGCCCAGCATCACCCACATCACCGGGCCCCAGCTGACATTGAAGAAGATCACGTAGATATTGGCCGCGATCACTGCGATCAGGCCCAGATCCTGGTTCATCTGCAATGCGCCGGCGGCATCGAGCGTGCCTTGCGAAAAGGCCCAGCTCATGGCGCCAAGCGACAGCGTCATCCCGGCCGAACCGACCAGCAGCAGCGGCTTGCGCCCCACCTTGTCGACCA
>JAPLPG010000190.1 GCA_026400375.1 Novosphingobium sp.
ACTGGTGGTTTTGCTAAGGCGCAAAAATCTGGCCACGGCTCCTGCCATCCCAGTCGTGCATTGAACCCTGTTGCCCAAGTTTGACGCTCTTAACGCAGCATATCAAATTGGGGGTATTGCTGGGGGTACGTTCCTTCTTTCAAATCCACGATAGCCGGCAATGCGTAAATGAAACGGCGAAATGTGGCTTCCTCCGTCTCCGCCAAGCTGTTTGAACGCTTGGACGCTGGCTACCTCAGGCTTGTTAACGGCGCCTGCTGCTCCAGGCGGCAGAGTTTTGCGATCCGCAGTGTCACGCGGCCCGCCTGTGCTCCATGGCATTCGGTCGGGTTCCGCCAGCGGCGATCTGGAAGAGGCCGACCGCGCTGGCCAGTTTGCCGGTGGTGTCTGACATGCTGCGCGTCGCCGCGGCGCTTTGCTCGACCATTGCCGCGTTCTGTTGGGTCATCAGATCCATCTCGGCAATCGCCCGGTTTACATCGTTGGCCCGCGTGGCCTGTTCCTGCGTCAACTGTGCGGCATCGCTGACCCCGCCGGTGATGTCGGTCACCTTGCCGATGATCGAATGCAGGACTGTCCCGGCGCCCTTGACCAGTTCGGCACCGCGGTCGACCTGTTCGCGGCTTGTCGATAGCAGGCGCTTGATGTTGTCGGCCGCTTCGGAAGAGCGCTGCGCGAGGGCGCGGACCTCGTTTGCCACAACGGCAAAGCCACGGCCCATTTCACCCACGCGCGCCGCCTCGACACCGGCGTTCAGGGCCAGCAGGTTGGTCTGGAAGGCCAGGCCATCGATGATTTCGGTGATCTGCACGATCTCCTGCGCGCTTTGCTGCGCGTCGGCCATGGCGTTTACCGCCTCGCTCACGGCTTCCCGGCCGTGCGTCGCTTCGGCTTCGGCTTCGTGCGCGGACTTGCGCAAGTGCGTCATGGCTTGCGAGGTGCGGGTCAGGCCGTCGAACAGCTCGTTCATGGCCCGCGCGCACTCCTGCACGTTGGTTGCCTGACGTTCGGTACGCTCGGCCAGATCGTCGGACGCCGCGCGGATCTCGCCGCTCGATGTTGCGAGGTCCTCGGTGCTGGAAGACACCATGCCGATGGTTTCGGAAAGGCGCTGGGTCGCAGAATTGAAATCGATCTCTGCCTGGCGATAACTTTCGGGAAGGCCACTCATGCGGGTGGACAGGTCGCCTTGGGCCAGCGATTTAAGTGCCGTACCCATGTGGCCGAGGATGAGTTCGCGGGTCGTTTCTTCGGCTTTCTCGAAATAGACCGACAGCGCCATGTCCATGTCGATCATCGTGACCTTGACCAGCGCGACAAGGTCCTTTGCCATGCGTCGGCGGCTGGGGAGGAAGCGGCCGATGCCGCGCAAGAGCATCGAATTGATCAGGTGTTCGACCACCAGGGCATAGCCGCCAATGTACCACTTCGGTTGAAGACCGATGCGGGCATGCGTGTTTCCGATGATCCGCGTGCGCTCTACGTAAGACTGATCGAGGCCCTTGCGGAACAACTGCATCCAGTGATCGCGCTGTGCCGACCGCGCATGACCGATCCGGTCCCGCGATGAAAAGAACGTCGCCAGTTCAGGCGTATTGGTGATCTTGTCGTAAAATTGTTCCAGTCCGGCATCGACAGAGCTCTCGAGCAGACGCTCCAGCCGTCCAAAGCTATCCTGATTTCGTGCAAGCTCGTAAAAATCTATACGATCTTTAAGTTCTGCCGATGGGGTCATGGCCATGAAACATCGCTCCCTATGTTTGCGGGGCGGAAAGTAACGCAAGAATCTGAAAGCTTTCGAGGTGCAGATTTAGGCACATTTCGCTATGCACCAAAGTGCAGGTTAAATACCGCTGCCCATGCTGGCCGTGCCGTATCGCCCGCTTTTGCGCTGCGCACGGCAATGGCACCCGCAAGCGCAGGCGAACGCACCGTCGGGCTTGTCCGGCAAGGTTGCGCGTCTGGGCTTCAGCAACCGCAAT
>JAPLPG010000174.1 GCA_026400375.1 Novosphingobium sp.
GTCCGTCAGGTTGGTGACGTTGAGCGCGAGCTCGACCTTGCGCAGCGGCAGCGAACCTTCCGGCACGCGCGCTGCAACGCGCAGTGAGGTAAGGAAATAGGACGCGACACTGGCATCGTTGGTGAAGGTGGCAAACCGGCGTCCCACATAATCACCAATTCCCTGAACCTCGATCGGTCCGAGGTTGAGCGTGGCCACCGTCTTGTTCATCCACTTCGGCGTGCCCGGCAGCTGCTTGCCACAGGTCGGCACGACCCCGCCGGTGACCAGGAACCCGCCGATGCAGCTATCGACGCCCGCACCGATGCCCAGCGCCGTCGAAGTATAGTCGTTCTGGTACTTCGACAGGTTGTACGAAACGGCGTTGTAGAACGAGAACGTGTGGCCGAAGCGCAGCGTGAAGGCGGCATCGACGCCATCGGTCTTGACGCTGCCCACATTGACGAGCGTCGAGGTGCCGCCGGTAATGCCGCTTCCGGCAATGCCGCCGGGATTGGTCGGAATGGCCAGCAGCCGGTTGCTGAAGTCGACGTGGTAGTAGTTCAACTGTGCCTGCAGGGCCACGCCGCCACCGAACTGGCGGTTGCTGCGCAGGCCTGCTTCGTAGGTCCAGCTTGTCTCGGGCTTGCCTTCGCGGGCAAAGGCATCAAACGCCGCCTGGCTGCCGGTGAACCACGGACCGCCACCCCCTGCGAGATAGGCCTGATACTGCCGCAGGTTCTTTTGCACGTTGAAGTAGAACTGCTCGTGTCCGTTGACGTCATAGGTCGCGCCGATGGCAGGCAGGAACCAGTTGTGCGAATTGATGTCGCCCTGCGGCAGCGCGGTGGTGCCGCCAAGCGAACCGACCTTGGGCTGCACCGGGAAGCGGCCGCTGGCCCACTGCGCGCTGGTCTTGAACCCACCCTGGATCAGTAGCCGCTCGGTCGCCTGCCAGGTGTCCTGGATGTGCAGTTGCAACTGCTTGATCCTGGCTTCGCCCTGATACTGTGTGAACAGCGGGTCCATCACGTCGCCGGGGCGGATATAGGGCGTGCTCATTTCCGGGCTCGCAACCGGCACGGCATACCACCGGCGCCACTGCGTCGTGCTGTTGTGCTCGAACCAGCCGCCCAGATCGATCTTGTGGTTGCCCAGCTCTGCGCTGATCGAGGAGATCATGCCGACACGGTCGATGCGGTATTCGGTGGTGCGGGTGATCAGGCCCGAACCGCCCGTCGCTTGAACCAGCGCCGCGCCGGCTGCCGCAGCCTGGGCTGCCGTCAGCGCAGTACAGGCCGCCGGCTTGGTGCCGTTGTTGTTGCCGCTGAAGCGGCAGTTCGATGGCAGGCTGCCATAGTTGGGATCGAGATAGGCCTGCGCCGTCGTGATCGACTGGCCAAGTGGCCCGGCGACGACCCCGGCGCCGTCGTTGTGATGATAATAGGCCGTGTTCGACCAGGTCAGCTTGTCGGACAGACGCGCATCGTAGCGCAGGTAACCGAGATAATCGGTGCGCTGTGCGTCCGAATAGTAATTGCGGTAATTGCTGCCCTCGGCCGCGGGAGAATTGCCCAGGGCGTTAAGGTAGCCGGTGCGGTAGCCATTGAAATCGGGGTAGAAGAACGGCTTGGTATAAGGCGTGTAGAGTTGCGCCGCAGTCGCCGTGCCGCCCGCCGATGGCTTGAAGAACACGGTCGCATCCTCGTTTGGCTGGACCATGTCGTTGTAATCGAAATAGGCGGTGAACTTGCCGGCTTCGCTATCGCGGACGAACTTGGCATTGGCCTGCCAGCCCTTCTGGATGCCATTGAAGTCCCATGCGCGAGCGCGCTGGCGCACACCTGAAACATAAGCGGAACTGCCGCCGCCAAGATCGCCGGTATCGATCCGCAAGTAGGTGCGCGAGGCGTCGTAGCTGCCAACCGTCTGGGCCGCCTGGATACCGAACGTCGCCTGTGGATCGGTCGAGAACGTCTCGACCGTGCCGCCCAGGTTGCTGTTCGACGGCGTTGCCAGATCGCCAGCGCCTGTCGCCACGATGACCCGGGCGACGTTTTCCGAGATGACGGCACGCTGCGGCGACAGACCGTTGTAATTGCCATAGCTCTGATCGCCCAGCGGGATGCCGTCCATGGTATAGCCCAGCTGGTTACCGGCAAAGCCATGGATGAACGTCTGCGCGTTCTGCTCGTTGTTGCCCCAGGGATCGGCGGTGATGTAGAGCACGCCCGGCAGCGTCTGGATCGCCTTCAAGGGCGAGACGCCCGGCAAAATCTTCTGGATCTCGGCCTGCTGGATTGCGGTGGCCGAACGCGTCGTCTTGGCGCCGGTGACGATGATCGCGTTCGTGTCGACCAGATTGCCTGCTTCGGCGGGCGCAGTCTCGATGGCAGCCTCGCTCGAGGGAACGTCCCTTGCGTCTTCGACTTCACGTGCAATGGCTTGCGGAGCAACGCCCATCGCTACGATCGTGCTGGCCAGCAGGCATGCCCGCCATGTCCCAGCCTTCGATCCCGGTGCCCTCATCTGCTGTCTTCCCTCACGATACACTCACTCGACTGTTCGAGCGAGAAGCCGGTTAGGCGCGACAGATGGCAGTTTGCGTAAGGTTTCGTTACAAATCAGTGGCATTCACTACAACGGATGACCATCAGGCTTCTCCCGCCAGCAGACGCAGACGGCTCGCATCGTCTGGGAAGGCACCCAATCTGTCAGGTCATGGAAGTGCGCAGCCCGAGGCAGGACCTTCAGAACTTGCGATAATCCTGCTCGATGGAAGCCTCTGCGCGACTTCATCCCTGATGGCGTCGCCCCCCAGTTGCTCTTCCCAGCCGATGGTGGAGATCAGTCGGAAATAATTCGGGCAAGCCTAGAACCGCTTGATCGACAGGACATCGAAAGTCTGGCGGAGCACTTCGGTCGACCGGTCATAATCGGCCAGAGCCAAAGCGGCGATCAGCGCGTCGATCACGCATAGCTGCGCAATCCGGCTCGTCATTGCCTCTGTCCGAAAGCGCGTTTCACGGGCCATCGTAAATAGCACGACATCTGCGTAAGCCTGTATCGGAGAACGACCGAAATTGGTGATGACAATCGTGCGCGCTCCGGCCTCGTGGGCGAGGCGCGTCGAGGCCACTGTCTCGTTCGTTGACCCGCTGTGCGAGATTGTCAGCACGGCCACGTCCTTGTCGCAGCGCGAGGCAGAAATCGCCTGAACGTGGCTGTCGATGACCACGCGGGCATCAAGGCCAATCCGCAGCAGGCGATAGTGGGCATCCTCCGCAATCGGTGCCGACGATCCGATCCCGTATATCTCGACACGCTTTGCCGCACGAATCACCTCGACTGCCGTGTTGATGGCTCGCGGGTCCAGGACCGAAAGGGAGTCACGAAGTGCCTGTATGCCTGAATGAAAAACCTTGCGGCACACGGTTTCAGGTGTGTCATCCTTATCCAGATCTTCATGGATGAACTGCACCGGTTGAACAATTTCCTGAGCCAAGCTCAATTTCAGATGTTGAAATCCGCTCAGGCCGATGCTGCGGCAAAAGTTGATAACGCTGCCCTCGCTGGCATCGACCGCAGCAGCCAGATCGGTAATCGACATGCCGACGACATCATCCGGGCGTTCGACAATATAGTTGCCGATCCGCGCCGCAGTCCGGGACATCTGCGAAAGTGATGCCCGAATCCGCGTCAACGCATTGTCTACCGGGCGATTTTGGCCATCAGGCGGAGGAGAACTGGCAATGGTGGGCATGTCTGCAGGAAGCCTTGTCGCCAAGCGATTCGTCAACGCATTCCCTATCATGATTGCAAACCGACGAAAGTGTTTCTGTCTTTGTCTCAATTCTAGGTAAGATGAAGATGAGATTATTTCATAAAGTTGTCATGGCCCCGCTTTAGATCCCGCTCGCAGACGCAGCATCGGGTGCCCGGCGGGTTCCCGTGCTGTGCCGGAAAACAGCAATGGGGACCTCCAATGATCGCGATATCCAGAACAAGGGCTGCTCATGCAGCTCTCCTCCTTTCAACCAGCTGCCTGCCGTCGCTGGCGCATGCCGGTGAAGCCCAGGTCGCTCCGGCGGGCGTCGATGGGGATGCTGATGCCGAACAGGCTCGTTCTGGCAATATCGTGGTGACCGGGCAGCGGGAAAAGGCAACGCCCCAGGCGGAACAGGCGATTGTCTACGGAAACTACGTTCAGGTTGTCGGCGCAGAGCAGATCGCGGCCAGCGGCGCCTCGAACTTTGCCGAGCTCGCGCAGTTCCTGATCAAGGGCGCCAACGTCGGCTACTCCCCGGACGAGGGGGAATATACCATCCGCCTCGACGGCGGCGGCGACCGGGACACCCTGGTCGTGCTCGACGGCGTGCCGCTTTACGACCGCGGACCGGCGCTGGAGGAAATCTGGGGGACGACCACGATCGACCCGCACATGATCGATGCGGTCGAAGTGTTCCGCGGCGGCAACAGCCTGTTTTTCGGTTCGAATGGCGGCATCGGCGTTGTCAGCATCCGCACCAAGCGGCCGGACGGAACCAATCGCGTCGAACTGGGCGCGAGTTATGGCACGTTCAATTCCCGGGAACTGTGGGGCAACGCCCGCATGGCGCTGGACGGCGAAGGCGGCGCGCACAGCGTGATGGTCTATGGCAGCAGCCAGAACACGGATGGCCCGCGAATCTTCAATCCGGCGGATTTCGTCGACAATGTCGCCCGCGCCGGCGGCATCCAGAAATATCCGCTCAACCGCAACAACGTGGGTGTCAAATACCTGTTCAAGCCAAGCGAGGGGACCGAACTGCGTCTCAATGGCCAGTATACCCAGATTGAATTCCAGGACGCTTTTCCTGACAA
>JAPLPG010000079.1 GCA_026400375.1 Novosphingobium sp.
CATGCCGGGCATGACCGGCTGGGAAGTGGCGGCGCATCTGCGCGCAGTGCACGGCAAGGCCTTGAAGATCCTGATGCTTTCGGCAAATGCCGAAGAACGCCATGGCCGCGCGGGCCAGGCTGCCGATCATGATGCCTTCCTGCTCAAGCCGGTGGAACTGGTCACGCTGCTCGATGCGGTCGGGCGGCAGCTGGATCTGGTGTGGAATTACCCGAAGGCCGCCGCAGCGCCCGATGCCCCGGCGGCACAGGCCACCGCGACGATGTCGGAAACGGCGCGCGAACATGCCGAACGGCTGAAAACGCTTGTGCGGATCGGCCACGTGCGCGCATTGGAGGGCGAAATCCGGGCGCTGGAACAGGCGGACCCCGCTGCCGGGCCGCTGGTTGCGAAATTGTATGCCTGCCTCGACCGGTTCGATCTGGCCGCGATGGGCCGAACGCTTGAGGAGCTTTGAGAATGAGTGCGGCGACAGGTTCGGCCCGGGGTCCGGCCACCACTGCCGGAAGCGTGCGGCGCGATACGGTTCTGGTCGTCGATGACGAACCGGATTCGCTGCGCTTTCTCACCGACACGCTCGAAGGCGTGGGCATCACCGTGCTGGTGGCGATCTCCGGCGATGCCGCGCTCGATCTGTTGCAGCACATCACCCCCGACTTGATCCTGATGGACGCCGTCATGCCGGGCCTCGGCGGCTTCGAGACGACCTCGCGCATCAAGGCGCGCGAGGAACTGGCGCATGTGCCGGTGGTGTTCATGACCGTGCTGACCGAGAGCGAGCACGTGATCGAAGGGTTCGAGGTGGGCGGCGTGGATTACCTGCGCAAGCCGGTGAACGTGCACGAACTGCTGGCCCGGGTGCGCGTGCACATCGGCCATGCGCGGGCGATGCAGGCAGGCGCGGCGGGCCTCGATGCCACCGGGCGGCTGATGATGGCCATAGACCAGCAAGGCCAGCTGCTGTGGTGCACCCCGCTTGCCGAAACCGCGATCGGACGGGTCAGCCCGCAGTGGAGCCGCGAGGACAAGATCCTGCCCGAGATGATCCGCGGCCCGGTGACCCGGCTGCTGGCCCGCAGCGAACTGGGCGCGACCGCACGGATCGAGCAGGGCGAATGCGCGCTCGAACTGGTGGTGATCGCGCATTACCGCGATACCGAAGTGCTGATCCGCCTCAACGAACTGAATCCCAAGGCAGATGTCAGCCGCCTGCAGCAACGCCTGGCGCTGACCGATCGCGAGGCCGAGGTGCTGCTGTGGATCAGCTATGGCAAGTCGAACGGCATGATTTCCGAAGTGCTGTCGATCAGCCCGCGCACCGTGCAGAAGCATCTGGAACGCATCTACGAAAAGCTGGGCGTCGAGACCCGCGCGGCAGCGGCTGCGGTTGCGATCAAGGTGCTCGGCAATTGACCCGCTGCGGGCGCTGATCGCGTGACCTCGATGCACGCGCTGCAGGTGCAACGGTTGAGCGACGACCTGGGTGGATTGGCGCTGGTCGACCTGCCCATGACAAGCGCAGGTGCCGGACAGGTGCTGGTGCGGATCGAGGCCGCATCGCTGGGATTTCCCGATCTGCTGATGACCAGCGGCGGATACCAGGCCAAGCCGGACCTGCCGTTCGTGCCGGGGATGGAAGGCGCCGGGACCGTCGTCGCTGCGCCGGGCAGCGCGCACCTGCGTGAAGGTGACCGCGTGATCGTTGGCGGGCTGACCGGAGCCGTGGCCCAATTCGGCGTCTTTCCCGAAGCTTCGGTCATGCGCCTGCCCGATTGCCTGACCATGGCCCAGGGTGCGGCATTGCGCGCGGCATACCTGACGGCGTGGGTGGCGCTGGTCCGCCGGGGCCGGGCCGAGCCGGGCGAATGGCTGGTGGTCCATGGTGCTGCTGGCGGAGTCGGCCTGGCGGCGGTGGATCTGGGCATCGCGCTCGGCCTGAAGGTCATTGCGGTGGCGTCCACTGCGGAAAAGCGCGCGGCAATCGAACGGCTCTATGCGCCTCACCATGTCATCGCTGGCGCGGAGGGCTTGCGCGAACAGGTGCTGGCGCTGACCGGCGGGCGCGGGGCCGACCTGATCTTCGATCCTGTGGGCGGCGACATGTTCGACCAGTCGGTGCGCTGCATCGCATTCGACGGCCGTCTGCTGGTGGTCGGCTTTGCCGCCGGACGCATTCCGCAGATTGGCGCCAACATGCCGCTGATAAAGGGATTTTCGGTCGTGGGCGTCCGCGCCGGCGAATATGGCCGACGCTTTCCCGATCGCGGGGCACAGAACATCGCGGGCATTCTGGACTTTGCTGCCACCGGGCGGATTCGCCCCCATGTCCACGCCTGCCACCGCCTGGAAAACTGGGCCGACGCCTATCGTGCGATGCAACGGCGCGATGTGATCGGCCGCAGCGTGATTCTTCCGCACGACGGCTGATAGCCAGCCAGACACGGACTAGACGACCCGAACTGCACAGGCAAAAAAAGGGGCCGCACCGTTGCCGGGCGGCCCTTGGAAAGTTTGGGAGAGGATGCCTGAAAGGCACTATGTGAATGATCCTCGCAGGCCTCTTTCGCAAGTGCGAAATGGGAAACTGCGTTTGCAGTTTTTGCAACTCATGCGCTTAATTCGTCCGGTTTGGCTGGATTTTCCAGAAATTTGTCAGCGTAATCAATGCAACTGCTGCAATCTGTCCGGTCCGCGCCATCGTGCCCGATGGGTCCATTTTTGCTGCACCTGCACATATGGTCAGGGTGCGGCACAAGGATTGTCCGGTTGCACAGGTGCCGCATGATTGCTATCAATCATAACAGATTGGGAGAGCAAGCATGGAATTCGAACGCAAGAATCCCCTGACAGGTGACGTCGCTTCGACAGCGCAAGCGATGCAAGCCTCTGATATTCCGGCCATTGCCGCCCGCGCAGCGGGCGCGTTTCCGGCGTGGTCGGCGATGGGGCCGAACGCGCGCCGCGCTGTTTTGATGAAGGCGGCCACGGCGCTCGAGTCGCGCGCAGACGCCTTTGTCGAAGCCATGATGGGCGAGATTGGCGCGACCAAGGGCTGGGCGCTGTTCAACCTCGGCCTTGCCGCCAGCATGGTGCGCGAAGCCGCCGCGCTGACGACGCAGATTGCGGGCGAAGTGATCCCTTCGGACAAGCCGGGCTGCCTTGCCATGGCGCTGCGTGAACCGGTGGGCGTGATCCTCGGCATTGCGCCGTGGAACGCGCCGATCATCCTGGGCGTGCGCGCCATCGCCGTACCGCTGGCATGCGGCAATGCGGTGATCCTCAAGGCCAGCGAGCAGTGCCCGCGCACCCATTCGCTGATCATCGAGGCCTTTGCCGAAGCGGGCTTCCCCGATGGCGTGGTCAATGTCGTCACCAATGCCCCTGCCGATGCGGCAGAGATCGTCGGCGCGCTGATCGATGCGCCCGAGGTGAAGCGCATCAACTTTACCGGATCGACCGCGGTTGGCCGGATCATCGCAGTGCGCGCCGCCCAGCACCTGAAGCCCTGCCTGCTCGAACTGGGCGGCAAGGCACCGCTGATTGTGCTGGACGATGCCGATCTTGACGAAGCGGTAAAGGCCGCGGCCTTCGGCGCGTTCATGAACCAGGGCCAGATATGCATGAGCACCGAGCGGATCATCGTCGTCGAATCCGTAGCCGCTGCTTTTGCGGCCAAGTTCAAGGCCAAGGTCGCCGGCATGGCGGTTGGAGACCCACGCGAGGGTACGACCCCGCTGGGCGCGGTGGTCGATGCCAGGACCGTCGCCCATTGCCAGAGCCTGATCGACGATGCCCTGACCCAGGGCGCTGAACTGCTGACCGGCGGCGAGACGACCCACAACGTGCTGATGCCCGCGCATGTCGTGGCCGGCGTGACCCAGGACATGAAGCTGTTCCGCGATGAAAGCTTCGGCCCGGTCGTGGCCGTCATCACCGCGCGGGACGAGGCGCATGCCATCGAGCTCGCCAACGATACCGAATATGGCCTTTCCGCCGCCGTGTTCACCGGCGATACCGCGCGCGGCCTGCGCGTGGCTCGCCAGATCAAGTCCGGCATCTGCCACGTCAACGGACCGACCGTGCATGACGAGGCGCAGATGCCCTTCGGCGGCGTGGGCGCCTCTGGCTACGGCCGGTTTGGCGGCAAGGCCGGGATCGACAGCTTCACCGAACTGCGCTGGATCACGATGGAAACCCAGCCCGGCCACTTCCCGATCTGATGCGCCACTTCCCTATCTGATTGAAGATTACCTTTGAGGATACACCATGACCGAACAGCAGAAGATTGAACGCTCGGAAGAAGATACCGTAGCCTTCACCGTGGAAGACGGCATCGCCTGGGTAAAGTTCAACCGCCCGGAAAAGCGCAATTGCATGAGCCCCAAGCTCAACCGCCGGATGAAGGCCGTGCTGGAAGAGCTGGAATTCCGCGACGACGTGCGCGTGCTGGTGCTGACCGGCGAAGGCGATGCCTGGACCGCCGGGATGGACCTGAAGGAATACTTCCGCGAAACCGAGGCACAGGGCCTTGGCGCCATCCGCAAGTCGCAGCGTGAAAGCTATGGCTGGTTCGAACGCCTGCGCTGGTACGAAAAGCCGACCGTGGCGATGATCAACGGCTGGTGCTTCGTCGGCGGCTACGGTCCGCTGTTCGGCTGCGATATCGCCATCGCTTCGGAAGACGCGCAGTTCGGCCTATCGGAAATCAACTGGGGCATCCTCCCCGGCGGTGGTGCATCGAAGGTTGCACAGGAACTGATGCCGTTCCGCAAGGCGATGTACCACGCGATGATGGGCGAGAACCTGACCGGCAAGCAGGCCGAAGAGCAGGGCCTGGTTACCGAAGCGGTGCCTGCCGACAAGCTGAAGGCGCGCGTGCTGGAAATCTGCGAAGTGCTGAAGAAGAAGGACAGCCATGCCCTTCGCGCCACCAAGTGGACAGTGCGCCGCATGGTCGACATGACCTATGACAACGGTCTGGAATACCAGATCCGCGCACAGGAAGCGCTGCACAGCTTTGGCGGTGCCGCCGCCCGCAAGGAAGCGACCCGCCAGTTCCTTGACGAAAAGAGCTTCAAGCCCGGCCTTGAAACCTTCGACGTGACCAAGGTCAAGGGCTGATTCAGCCCTGACCCGTCGACGGGATACAGCCCCGGCCGCGCATGTGGCCGGGGCTTTTCCATTGGCAGGCCGGTGATAAGGTGGCAGCTTCCCAGCCGCCCCGGAAAGGCCCGCCTTGCCCAATCATTACGACGCATTGATCATCGGCGGGGGCCACAATGGCCTGACGTGCGCGTTCTATCTTGCGCGCGCCGGCATGCGGGTGCGTGTGCTGGAACGGCGGCACGTGGTGGGCGGCGCGGCGGTGACCGAGGAATTTCACCCCGGGTTCCGCAATTCCACGGCCAGCTACACCGTCAGCCTGCTGCAGCCCAAGGTTATCGCCGACATGGCGCTGCACGATCACGGCTATCGCGTGGTCGAACGCAAGCTTTCAAACTTCCTGCCGTTTGCCGAAAGCTACCTGAAGCTGGGTGGCGGAGAAGGGCGGACACAGGCCGAATTCGCCCGCATTTCTCCGCCCGATGCCGCAGCCTATCCGCGCTATGACGCCGCGCTGGGGCGGCTGGCCGATGTCCTGCGCGATCTGGCGCTGAAGACCCCGCCGAACGTCGGCGGCGGGCTTGGCGCGATGCAGGCGGCTGCAAGGCAGGGCTGGCCACTGGCGAGGCTGGACGTTGCGACACAGCGCGATCTGCTGGCGATATTCACGCGCTCTGCCCGCGAGTTCCTCGATGACTGGTTCGTCGATGATCGCGTGAAGGCGGCCTTTGCCTTTGACGCGGTGGTCGGAAACTTCGCCGGCGTTTCCACGCCCGGATCGGCCTATGTCCTGCTGCACCACGTGTTCGGCGAAGTGAACGGCAAGCCGGGGGCATGGGGTCATGCGATCGGCGGCATGGGTGCGATCACGCAGGCGATGGCCAGGGCTTGCGCGGCGGTGGGCGTCGAAATCAGTCTGGAAGCGCCGGTGGCCCGGGTGCTGGTCGACAAGGGCAAGGCCGCTGGCGTTCGGCTGGACAGCGGCGAGGAACTGTTCGCGCCGATTGTCGCAGCCAATGTCGGTCCGGCGCTGCTCTACCGCCAGATGGTCGATGCCGGCGATCTGGACGCCGATTTCCGCAAGCGCATTGCCGGGTACAAGACCGGATCTGGCACGTTCCGCATGAATGTTGCCCTATCGGAACTGCCAGATTTCAGCGTCTTGCCGGGCAAGGCTCTGGCGGAACATCATACTGCTGGTATCGTGATTGCGCCGGGCCTCGATTACATGGATCGCGCTTTTGACGATGCCAGGGCGCGCGGGTGGTCGCGCCAGCCCATCGTCGAGATGCTGATACCCTCCACGCTGGACGACAGCCTTGCCCCGCCGGGCTGCCATGTCGCCAGCCTGTTCTGCCAGCAGTTCGCGCCCGAACTGCCAGACGGCCGCTCGTGGGACGATTGCCGCGAAGAGGCGGCCGATCTGATCATCGATACCGTCACCGCCCAAGCGCCGAATTTCAAGGCCAGCGTGATCGCCCGCCAGATCCATTCGCCCCTCGATCTCGAGCGCAAGTTCGGCCTTGTCGGCGGCGATATCTTCCACGGGCGGATGAGCCTCGACCAATTGTGGTCGGCACGACCGGTGTTGGGCCACGGCGATCACCGCGCGCCGATCCGCGGGCTGTACATGTGCGGATCGGGCGCGCATCCCGGCGGCGGAGTGACCGGCGCGCCGGGGCACAACGCCGCGCGCGAGATTCTGCGCGATCGGTCGGTGCTGTGGAAGATGCTGCATCGCGGG
>JAPLPG010000148.1 GCA_026400375.1 Novosphingobium sp.
CTGGCGCGACGTGGGGTTTAGTTCTTCCCAGACGTTCGGCGCCACCTGCCGCAGTTTCTCCAAGAGCGCAATGACGCACGTCACCGCGCTCAGGTAACCGACCACGGCGGCATGATCTTCGCTGCCCGGCGCAGCCAGCCGCGGCACCGCATCGCGGCCGATCACCAGCGGCAGCAGCCCGGCACGCAAAACCTTGCCCCAGGCAATCTCCAGCCTTGCGATCATCGAAAGCCGCGCGGCCTTGGGGAAATTGTAAAGGCTGCCAAAGTCCGGCTCCCATTCCTCGGCCAGAACCCTGATTTCGTTGAAGCTTTTCGATGCGGCGTGGGCCTCGTCCATCGCCAGATCGGTGGCAAAGTTGCACAGCGAATAGAACACCGGCTTGCCATCGATCAGCTCGCACCCCTTCAAGATATGGGCATGTCCGCCAAAGATCGCATCGGCACCGGCGGCAATCGCTGCCCGCGCCACGTCGCGCTGGTAATCGGCAATCACCGCCCGCACGAAATGGATGCCCCAGTGGTGCGAAACCAGCACGACATCGGCCTGCGCCTTCGCCGCACGGATATCGGCCTCCATCGCGGCCAGATCCTCGCGGTGGGGATAGGTATGGACCCGCGCCGGGGTGCCGGGCTGGTCATGCTCGATCTGTTCGTAGACCGTGAAGGCGCGCATCGGCGCGCATCCCGGGCGGCGCTCATCGGCCCAGTAGGAATGCGGCAGGATGCTGGAATAGGCCAGGAACGCCACGCGCGTGCCATCGGGCAAGCGCCGGATCACCGGACGGCGCGCCTCGGCAATGTTCGCCCCCGCCCCCACTACATCCATGCCCGCTGCCGCGATATGCGCGCGCGTTTCGAAAAAGGCCTCGTGCCCCCAGTCCATCACATGGTTGCCCGCCATCGAGATCACGTCAAATCCGGCCCGGCCCAGCGCCGCGGCCCCTTCAGGCCGCGCCAGCACCGCATGGCGCGCCTGCGGCAACCGCACGCCCTTGTCGGCAAAGGACGTCTCAAGCTGCCCGAACACGATGTCGGCAGCGCGCAGCACATCGGCCGTCCCGGCAAAGCAGGCGTCATAATCATCGCGGTCCATTGCGAGATCGCCAGTGGCCAGCACGGTGTGAATCAGGCCTCTCCCTTGATTGTTATTGCACATTGCCTAAATGCGACGCGCCGATTACGCAAGCGCTTGCATTGAAGAGCCGGCTCAACACAGCTGTGCCAATCAGGATGGAGGATCGCTTGAACCACCGCATAGCCCATGCCTTTGCCATGACCCTGGCCACAGCCTTGTGCTTCGCCGCTCCGCTGAACGCGCAAGAGCAGCCCGGCGCTCAGGACACCTTGCCCACCGGCCCCGGTACCGGGCCCTATCCGGCGGTGATGGTGCAGGAGCCGAGCCTTCCTGCCCATGTGATCTACCGCCCCGCCGCGCTCGGAACGGCAAAGGCCCTTGGCGTGCTTGTCTGGGGCAATGGCGGCTGCAGTGCCGATGGTGCCGGCGCGCGTCAGCACCTCATCGAGATTGCCAGCCACGGCTATCTGGTGATCGCCAATGGCGCGCCGCAGGAAGAACGCCCGGTGCTGACCGCGTTACCGCCCGCCAACGGCCCGCGCCCGACCGCCGCGCCGCCGCCGCGCGCCACGGCTGACGAAACGCAGACCAGCCAGTTGCTGGGCGCGATCGAATGGGTGGCGACAAGCGACCTGGCACCGCACGTCGACATTACGCGCATCGGCGTGATGGGCCATTCGTGCGGCGGATTGCAGGCGCTGGCCGCCGGGGCCGATCCGCGCATTGATGCGGTGGTGGCGTTCAACAGCGGGGTCTATGTCCGCGCCGGATCGGGTCTGAGCGGGGTGGGCATCACCAAGGATAACCTGGCCAAGCTGCACACGCCGGTTGCCTATATCCTCGGCGGGCCGGACGACATTGCCTATCCCAACGGGTCGGACGACGTGGCGCGGATCGCGCATGTGCCGGTGTTTTATGCCAATTCCCCGGTGGGCCACGGCGGCACCTTCGGCCTTGCCAACGGCGGCGATTACGGGCGCATCGGCTCGGCCTGGCTCGACTGGCAGCTGAAGGGCAGCAGGAAGGCTGGCGCGATGTTTGCCGGCAAGGATTGCGGGCTGTGCAAGGACAAGACGTGGACCGTGGTCCGCAAGCAGTTTCCGGAGAAACCATGAACAATACCCCCGGTAAGGGTCCACTGGCCGGCATCCGCATCGCCGATTTCAGCCATGTCATGGCGGGGCCCTATGCCTCGCACCTGCTGCGGCTGATGGGAGCGGAGGTCATCAAGATCGAACCCAAGGGCGGCGACGGGTTCCGCAATTATGGCGCGGACCGCCGCTATGACGGGATGTCGCCCGCATTCATCGCCGCCAACGCGGGCAAGAAGTCGATCGCGCTGGACCTGAAGGACAACGGCGATCTGGGCATCGCGCGCGATATCATCGCCCGCAGCGACGTGGTGCTGGAAAACTTCCGCCCCGGGGTGATGGCCCGTCTCGGGCTGGGGTATGAACATGTCTGCGCGCTGCGCTCCGACATCATCTATTGTTCGGTATCGGGCTATGGCCAGGACAGCGCCTTGCGCGATTGGCCGGCCATCGACAACATCGTGCAGGCCACCAGCGGCATGATGATGCTGAGCGGCGAGGAAGGCGATCCACCGGTGCGGGTGGGCTTTCCCATTGTCGATACCTTGACCGGCCAGACCGCCGCGATGGCGATCCTTGGCGCGCTGATGCAGCGCGAGCGGCACGGCACCGGCAGCAAGCTCGATGTGTCGATGCTCGACGCCAGCCTTGCCTTCATGACTTCGGCGCTGACACCGTTTCTGGTGACGGGCAAGCCGATGAGCCGCATGGGCAACACCGGCTACAGCGGGCTGCCCACCGCATCGCTGTTTACCGCAGGCGATGGGCGGCAGGTATCGCTGGGCGTGGTGCAGCCGCCGCAGTTTGCCGCGCTGGCGCGGCGGATGGGGCGCGAGGACTGGTTGGCCGATCCGCGCTTTGCCACCCCCGATGCGCGCCGCGCCAATTTCGATGCGATGCACGATGAGCTTTCGGCAGAGTTCAGGAACGACAGCGCGGCATCATGGGAAAAGCGGCTGAGCGATGCCGGCATTCCGTGCGGCATGGTGCGCCGGGTAGACGAGGCGGCGGATCTGGCGAGCGACACGGCCCTGATCGACATTGCGATACCGGGCCTGCCGCAAGAGAATGTGCGCATTCCCGGCGCTGGCTATCGCGTGGAAGGGCAGGAACCGATGGCACTGGATGCACCGCCCAGGATCGATGCGGATCGGGAGAACATTCTGGCTTGGCTGGCTGGGGAGCGTGCGGCGTGAGTAGGCGTTTTGCGCTTTGTCTTTTGCCACTGGCGCTGCTGGCAACATCAGGTGCGGCGCAGGACGCCGTGACTGCACGCATAGTGGAGGGCACTTTGCCCGGCGGCGCGCAGTGGCAAGCAGAGGTGCCGCAGAACTTCAACGGCACCTTACTGCTCTACAGCCATGGCTATTCGCCCCGCAAGGATGCCCCCGAACCTGCGCCGAAGGAATACCGCAACCTGTTGTTGCGCAAAGGCTATGCGCTGATCGCATCTGACTTTGGCGCGGGTGGCTGGTCGCTGGAACAGGCGGTTCCGGCCCAACGCGCTGCCGTGGAGGCATTTTCCGCAAGGGAAGGTCGTCCGCGCCGCGTGCTGGCGTGGGGATCATCGATGGGCGGGCTGATCTCCACCGCCCTTGCCGAACAGGACGCGCCCGCTATCGATGGCGCGCTGGCGATGTGTCCATCCATCGGCGGTGCGGTGGGCATGATGAACACGGGGCTGGACGGCGCCTTCGCCATTGCCACGCTGATCGCGCCCCATTCGGGATTGGCGCTGGTCAATGTTGCCGATGACATGAGCAACGGCCGCAAGGCAATGGCGGCGGTGGCAGCAGCGGCACAGACCCGCGAAGGGCGCGCGCGGATTGCCCTGGCCGGCGTGCTGGGCGGGATTCCGGGCTGGACCCGCAGTGATCGTGCGCAACCAGAGGCCGACGATCTGGAAGGTCAGGTCAATGAAATGGCCGCAACGCTGGTGATGGGCACGCTGATGCCGCGCAACGATCAGGAACGCCGCGCAGGCGGGGCGTTTTCATGGAATACCGGTGTGGACTACGCAAAGGTGCTGGACCGCACGGGCCGCCGTCCGCTGGTCGATGCCATGTATCGCAAGGCCGGACTGAACCTGTCGCGCGATCTGGCGGTGCTGGCACGCGCCCCGCGCATTACGGCAAGGCCGGCAGCGGTGCGGTACATGATGGAGAATTACACGCCGACCGCACAGCCGAAAGTGCCGATCGTGTCGCTGCAGGCGGTGGGGGATGGTGTGACTTCGCCCTCGCTGCAGCGCGCCTATCTTGAGGCTGCGTCGCCTGCGATGGCAAGCGGCTTGTGGTCAAACAGCGCGGGCCATTGCCGTTTTGCGGCCGAGCAGGTGATGGCGGCGCTGGGCCATCTGGAAGCGCGGCTTGATGGTGGGAAGTGGCAGCCACGGCCCGCAGCCTTCATCGATCACATGCCTGCGCCGATGGTGCGCTCATGCCTTCGCCGGAGCGGCAAGACCGGTCCGGCGTGCCAGTAAGTGGCTATGTCAGTCGATCCCCTTCTTCTCTATGGTCCAGCCGGGGACGACGCACAAACGGCAGTTTGTGCCCTTGAAGCTGCGTGCGGCCGCTTTATCGCCACGCAATTGCCAATCGAGCCAGTCCACCGAAAGCGCTGCAACCGCGCCGCCGTTGGCCGTGCGGAACGTGCCGCCATGGCCGACCGGGAGCTGCACCAGTGCGGCAGGGACATGGACAATGCGCTTGTAATCGTCAGTGCCGTTGGGGAAGGCCACATCATCAGGCCCGCCCAGCACATAGAGCACCGGGGTATGCAACTTGCGCAGCATGTCCTTGTTCACGGTGATGCCGCGAATGGGGTTGGTGCCATCGGTAAAGACGCCGCTGTTGTGGACGATCACCGCCTTGATGCGCGGATCAGGCGCGACTTCAAGCGCCTGCAATCCACCGCAGCTGTGCCCGGCTACGGCGAGGACCTGCGTATCGATCCTGCGGTAAAGCGGGCTGCCCTTGCGCGCATTTTCCGCAAGCGCCCAATCGAGGCCTGCCTTCACGTCGGCGCTGGTGGTGGCCACGGGCGGCAACTGGCCAGAGGCGTCCGGCGCGCGCGGCTCACGCTTGC
>JAPLPG010000007.1 GCA_026400375.1 Novosphingobium sp.
CGCCCGGCGACTTCGCGGCGTGGATGGAAGTTTATCTGTCAGGCGCGTGGCATGTTTTCGATCCGCGCAACAACAGCCCGCGCATAGGCCGCATTCTGATCGCGCACGGGCGCGACGCAACTGACGTTCCATTAACCCTTACATTCGGCGTCAACACGCTCACAGGCTTTCGAGTCACGACCGAGGAAGATATTGATTGATCCGTTGCATACCAAAGAGCGAGGGTAGCCAAACAGGGAGACGCGTGTGTCGGGCCTATCGAAGCATTCGACCCGATCAACCGCTCGCTGCAACCATGACTGCAACTCTTCGACATCAGCAATGCGGCTGCTCAACCCGGATGATGCGGATGGTTGCCTCCTCCCGCCCTCAGCGAAGACGACAGTGTTGATCGCTGGGGTCCAGTATCGAGCAGCCTAGCCACATGCCCCGGCCGTTGAAAGCAGCCGTGCGGCATGCGGATTCGAATGCGAACGACTTAGCGGTTAGCCGATCGCACCGCAGCGGAGGCCGCATTTTTGGTCGAGGGCGCTGCGGCAATGACCTTCGGAGTGGTTTTTTTCGGCTTTTTCGTCTCGCGGTTTCCGCGCTTCTTCTCGTTGGCCATGTCGTCGCTCCTCATTCAGAAATGTCGAGACGGCACGTGACGCGCGTTCAGTGATGAGCTTTGATCGAGACCGCCATCGGAAGGTTGCTAGGCCAATAGCGAGCGATGAAGCGCGTCCGGTCCCATAGTTCGATCGGATGATCGCCCAGCAGCATCAGGGCGAGCGCCTTCGCCTCGGTGTCGTTCCGCGCACGTAACGCGCGCCCGGCTCCCTCACGGCAGCTTTTTCCGACATCGTAGAGCCGGTAAGCGGTCGCGCCTCTGTTATAGTTTCTAAGCTGGAGGATATTGGTCATGACGTCCGCCTGTTCGATCCAGGCGGGGACAACATGCGCCCTCAGCCATCGGAGCCTGAAGTTCGCCCTTCCGATGGTGAGAAGACATTGCGCCTTTCTTCAGGGAAAAGATAGCCCGGTCGTCAGGTTGAGCATACTGCGGGCTCGGCGACGCCCCGCACGGCGCGGATAGATAGAGCGAGCGGCTGTGAAGGGGGGCTGGGACGGGCCTGTGCCCTCTCCGACCCAAAACTCCAAATATTGCCTTGGAACCGCAGACCATGAACGTGGGTACGACCAAACTGCTCGTCACGGCCTGAAACAGTAACATATCAAATAACATCTCCGAGACATAATCATATAGGATTAGTAGCGAGGTGTTATCCGGCCACTGCGGTGCGGGTCGGGTTCCTTGCTTGACCCTGACCCATCAAACTGGTCCGCGCTGAGCGCAAGTTTTTCGGGCATCCTGAACTCTGAAGGAGGGTGGATGCCATGCCTCGCAAACGCTTCACGATCGAACAGATCGCCTTCGCCCTGCGGCAGGCGGAGAATGGTGCCACGGTGGACGAGGTCTGCCGGAAGATGGGCGTGTCTGAGCCGACGTTCTACCGCTGGAAGAAGCAGTTCGTCGGCATGGGCGTGCCGGAGATCCGGCGGTTGAAGCAGCTGGAGGACGAGAACAGCAAGCTCAAGCGACTGGTCGCCGACCTGACGCTGGACCGCTCCATGCTGCAGGACGTCCTCAAGCGAAAGTGGTGAGGCCCGCCGTTCGCCGTGAAGTCGCCGGTCACTTGCAGGTGGCCTACGGCATCAGCGAGCGTCGGGCCTGCCAGGCCACCGGCTTCGGCCGTTCGTCCCAGCGTTACAGGAAGCGAGCCGACCCGCAG
>JAPLPG010000102.1 GCA_026400375.1 Novosphingobium sp.
AGGGCGTCGAAGAATTCGCGCTTGCACCCAAAGCGGGTGTAGATCGTCGCCTTGCCGATGTGCGCGTGGCGGGCGACGCGGTCGAAGGTGAAGGCATCGAAACCGTGTTCCCGGAGGACTTCCCACCCGGCTTCGAGAATGCGCTGGGGCAGGCGCTGGGCTTCTTCGAGCGAGGGGCGACCACGTTTGCTGGTCGAAGCGGTTTCTGACCGATCTGGCGTAACCGCGCCTGAATTGGCGCCCGCGATTTGGGCGCCAGAACTGGCGACGAGTGAATCCGGTGCGATGTCCGGACTGTCAGTGGAGCGTGGAGGCCTGTTGCCCTTCGCCGAACGCGACCCCGGCGTGCGCGGCGGCATCATGATTGCGATCCCGTTCGCACAGCCGCTCTGCCAAGGCGTCGGCCAAGCGGTTGTGGACCGGACAGGACATTTCCAAACCTTCGCAATAGGCCTGCCAAAAGCGCACGCCTGCATCGGTGAACCAGCGCATCTTTCCCAAATCCTCGTTCCAACGAGTTCTTATGGGAGCAGAGTGCCTCAGCCCGGAAATTAGTCAATATGCTATAAAATGGGCGAAACCGTCTCATTTATCGGGTTCCGCCTCCTGCCAGCCAAGGCCGAGCGCCTTCTCTACAGCGATGAAGCCCGTGGCAAGCTCTGCCCGTGCCGAGGCCGCGGTGAGCGCAAGTTGCAGGGCCTGCCGCTCTGCATCGAGCCGGTCGGACCGGGCAATTCGGCCTGCATCAAGACGTTGCTGCTGCAGATCGACGTTCCGGCGGGCGCGGGTTTCGGCGTCGAGCGCCTTGCCGAATGCCACGCGCTGGCCGCCGAACCGGGCGAGCGAGCCTTCGGCATCCTGCAGCGCGCGCAGCACCGTGTAGCGATAGTTTGCCTCCGCCTCGGCATTGGCGCCCCGGGCAACTTCCACCTGGCGGTTGGCACGGCCGCCGTCGAACAGGTTCCATTTGAGCTGTGGCAAGGCAATGCCGACGATGTTGCCGGGGTCGAGCACATCGCCGATGTTCTGTCCGCCAAGGCCAAGCAGGCCGAGGAACGAGATCTTCGGGAACTTGTCGGCAATGCGCGCGCCGATATCGGCGTTGCTTGCGGCAAGCTGGCGTTCGGCCATGCGGATGTCAGGTCGGCTGCGCAGCATCAAGGCGGGATCGCCAATGTTGATCCGGGCCGGGGGCAGGGGCACGGCGGCAGGCGTGGCAAGCAGGTCATCCAGCGTGCCCGGCTCCTTCCCGGCCAGTACCGCGATCTGATCGGTCAGCACCGCGATTTCGGCCTGGCTGCGGGCAAGGTCGGCCTCGCTGGCAAAGGCCTGGGCTTCGGCGGCATTGACCGGTTGCTGCGCGATCGACCCGGCGGCAAAGCGCTGGCGAGCAAGGGCAGCAAGTTCGCGGTCGATTTCAACCTGGCGCTGTTGCAGCGTGCGCATCGCCTGCCGTGCCCGCAGACCGACATAGGCGCGGGCGATTTCGGCAGACAGCGTGACCCGCGCGTCGGCTGCGCCGGACTCTGCGGCCTCTGCGCGGGCGCTGGCAGCCTCGATCTTGCGGCGCGTGCCGCCGAACAGATCAATTTCCCACGATGCGTCAAAGCCAAGGTTGTACGCGTTGATCTCGTCACGCCCGCCGCCTTCGCCAACCAGATTGCCGGGCACGTTGATGTAAGGCGCGGCAAAAGAGGTATTGATCGTGGGCAGGGCGGCCGTTCGACTTGCGGCAAGCGACGCGCGCGATTGGGCGACGCGGGCGTTGGCCACGGCGATGCCGGGGGAATCGGCCAGCGCCTGATCGACCAGCTGGTTCAGCACTGGATCGCCGAAGCTCTCCCACCAGCGCGGGGATGGCGCGGCGCTGGTGTTGGACAGGCCATCGGCGCGGATGAAGGCGCCGCGCGCGGCTGATTGTGGCGCTGCATCTGGCGCGCCGGCATAGTTGGGTCCGACGGTCGTGCAGCCAGCCAGAAGCGCGGCCAGCAGTGTCGCGCCCGCTGCACGGCGGAAATGGGGAGAGCGGAGCATCAGTGTCCAGCCTTTGCATGATAGCCCTTGGGCAGAGGGCGGAGAAGGAGCACGAGCGGTGCGACCAGGATGATGCCGATCGTCAGCGCGAGGAAATCGTCGTTGAAGGCCATGACCAGCGCATCGCGGGTGATCATGCCATCAAGCGAGCGCAACGCCGCGGCCATGCCATCGGGGACGGCGCCATAGCTCATGGATTGCTGGCTGACCCAGTCCTGCACGCCTACATCGTTGGCACGTAGGGCACTGTGAATGGTCCAGCGGTGGAATTCCCAGCGTTGGTCCTGCAAGGTGGCGAGCGCCGCCAGGCCGATCGACCCGCCAAGATTGCGCGCCGCGTTGAACAGACCGGCCGCATCGCCCGCTTCATCGCGCGAGACCGAACTGATCGCGGCCTGGTTGAGGAACATCATGCAGAACACGGTGCCAAGGCCGCGCATCAACTGTGTCACCACGAAATCATCGCCGCGCGATTGCGCCGTGAGCGTGATGTCGAGAAAGCATGACGTTGCCAGCAGGACGATGCCGGTTCCCACGATCAGCCGCAAATCGACGCGCGCGATCAGGATCGGGAACAGCGGCATCATCATCATCGCGGGGATGCCCGACAGGAACACGATCTTGCCCGCCTGCAACGCATTGTAATCGGCAATCGCGGCGAGGAACTGCGGAATGACATAGGCCGTCCCGAACATCACCGAACCGAGCACGAAGGCGAGCGCGAAGACGGCGGCAAAGGCGCGGTTGCGCAGCAATGCCAGCTTGATCACCGGGCGCCCGGCGGTGAACTGGCCGATCCCGATCATGATGAAGCCGAGCAGCGTCACCGCGCTCAATTGCCAGATCAGGGCCGATTCAAACCATTGTTCGCGGTGCCCTTCTTCGAGCACGATGGTGATGCCGCCGAGGCCGAGCACCAGCCCGATGACGCCGAGCCAGTCGGCATTTATCAGCTCTCCCAGCTGCATCCTGCCTTTGGGAAGGCCGATATAGAGCAGGGTCATCAGCAGGATGCTGATCGGAACGTTGACGAAGAAGGCATAGTGCCAGCTGAAATTCTCGGTGATCCAGCCGCCCACCAGCGGGCCGAGCACCGGCCCCATGATGACGGTCAGGCCGAACAGCGCGGTGCCGATGGGCTGCTGCTGCGGTGGCAGGCGCGTGGCGATGATGGTCAGCGCGGTCGGGATCATCGCGCCTGCGGTGAACCCCTGGCCGACACGGCCGAGGATCATCATGGTCAGCGAGGTCGACAGCCCGCAGATGATCGAGAAGATCGTGAACAGGATCGTGGCGATCATCAGGAAGCGGCGCAGGCCGAACACGCGTTCCAGCCAGCCGGTCAGCGGGATGATGATGATCTCGGCGACAAGGTAGGCCGTGGCGATCCACGTCCCTTCGCTGGACGATGCGCCGATTTCGCCCTGGATGGTCGGCAGCGAGGCATTGACGATGGAGATGTCGAGCGTCGCCATCAGCGAGCCGATCGCCCCTGCGGCCACGCCCAGCCAGGCGGTGACATCGGCCTTTTCGGCCACAGGCGGTGGCCCGCCGGAGGCCGTGCCATCAAGGGTTTGCGCGCTGCTCACTTGGCCGAGACCCGTTCCTGTTCCTTGCGGATGGCATCGAGCGACGACCGCGCGGCGCGGGTATCGACCTCGACCGACAGCGACAGCCCCGGCACCAGCACCTTGCGCGATTCAGGCCCGGCGTTGATGCGGATGCGCACGGGCACGCGCTGAACGATCTTGGTGAAATTGCCGGTCGCATTGGTCGGCGGGATCAGCGAGAAGTTGGCACCCGTGCCCGGCGTGATGCTTTCGACCACGCCATGAAAATCGACGTCCGGCAGCGCATCGATATGGACCTTCACCGGCTGTCCGGCGCGCATCAGGCCGATCTGGGTTTCCTTGAAATTGGCCTCGACATAGATCGCCTCGGTCGGGACGATGGTCATCAGGCGCTGGCCGGGCTGGATGAACTGGCCGACGCGGACGGTCGAATTGCCGATCTTGCCGCCGATCGGGGCGGTGATGCGGGTGGTCTGGAGATCGACGTTGGCGGCATCGCGCTGGGCCTGCGCGGCCCTGATCTGCGCGGTGCCCTGGCCAACTTGCGCCTGCGCGGTGGCCACGCGATCGGTTGCCGCAGCAAGTCCGGCTCGCTTGGCGGCAACGTCGGCGGCGGCCTTGTCGCGGTTGGCGACAAGCTGGTCGAACGCCTGCCGCGGTTCGGCACCCGAAGCAACCAGCGGACGCATGCGCGCCACTTCGCCGTTCAGATAGGAAAGCTCGCGCTGGGACGCATCGAGCGCGGCGCGCGCCTGCCCGGTGGCAGAGCGGGCCTCGGCTATGGCGGCGCGGGCAGCGGCTTCGGTGGCGCGGGCCACATCGACCTGCGCCGAGCTTTGCGCAAGGCGCGTATCGAAATCGGTCGGATCGATCTGGACAAGCAGGCTGCCGCTTTCAACGCTCTGGTTTTCCTGCGCGGCGACCTTGCGAACGTAGCCCGCCAGCTTGGAACTGATCGTCACGCCGTCAGCTTTCACATAGGCGTCATTCGTTTCCTGCATGAACTTGCCGACCGTCTGGTAATCGTACAGCGCATAGGCGCCATAAAGCGCGCCGGCGCCGACCACCGCCAACGCGATGCGGCCAATGGTTTTCTTGCGTCCATCGTCCTTCGCCGGTCGGGACGGTTCGGAGGCAATGTCGGTCGAGGCAGCCATCGGGGGATCCAGTCAAAAATAATTGAACGAAATAGTTCCGTTTCGAATTGCTACTTGGTTCAGCAGTGTCAAAACTTCAAGTGCGCAAATCGCGACAGGCTGTGCAAAAAATGCACTTCGCCGCGAAACCCGGCGGCTCGCGACAGGTTCCTGCCAGGAAACGGCAGAAGATCGCGGCATTCAGCGCTTTGCCCAAAAGGGCAGGACTCACAGTGATTTGCTGAAAAAAGATGAAAAGTCGTGCTATTGATCGATACACTCAATCAAACAGGGCGGAATTGCTCATTGGAAATTCCCCCGGCCATGCACTACTTCGGCATCATTCAGTTTCCCAATCCAACCACAGAAGGATCTCAATCTATGTCGATCGTCGGAACCAAGCTGCTGCCGTTCCAGGCAACCGCCTACCACCAGGGCAAGTTCGTTGACGTCAGCGATGCCGACGTCGTGGGCAAGTGGGGCGTGTTCTTCTTCTACCCGGCCGACTTCACCTTCGTCTGCCCGACCGAGCTTGAAGACCTTGCCAACATCTATGGCGAACTGCAGGGCCTCGGCGTCGAAGTGTACTCGGTGTCGACCGACACGCACTTCAGCCACAAGGCATGGCACGACAGCTCGCCCGCCGTGGGCAAGATCAACTATTACATGCTGGGCGACCAGAACCACACGATTTCGAACAACTTCGGCATCCTGCGCGAAGGCGTGGGCCTGGCGGATCGCGGCACGTTCGTGACCGATCCCGATGGCACGATCCAGCTGGTCGAAATCACCCCCGAAGGCGTCGGCCGCAACGCTGCCGAACTGCTGCGCAAGATCAAGGCTGCCAAGTACTGGCGCGAGAATCCGGGCCAGGTTTGCCCGGCCAAGTGGGAAGAAGGCGCAGAAACGCTCGCTCCTTCCTTCGATCTCGTCGGCAAGATCTGATTCTGCCCGGCAGGAAGATCGCCGCGTGGAGCTGATCTTCCTGCCATGAATTCCGGACGGGCCGTGCCGATCACGGGCGGCCCGCCGGGTTCCACGATGCCCGATCACATGTCTCGATGATCCCCCGTGCGCCGACCAGCCGGTGACGCGCGGCTCCGTATGCCTGAAAGGTTTGCACCATGCCCGTTCTCGATGCCAATGCCACCGCCCAGTTGAAGGCCTACCTCGCCAACCTGCGCCGGCCGGTCGAACTGGTCGCCACGCTGGACGACAGGCCGATGGGGCACGAGTTCACCTCGCTGGTGCTGGCGCTGCTGCATGTCGGCGGCCACCCGCCCAAGGAAGATGCCGAGCTGCTCGACCAGG
This sequence comes from Novosphingobium sp., assembly GCA_026400375.1. GTDB lineage: Bacteria > Pseudomonadota > Alphaproteobacteria > Sphingomonadales > Sphingomonadaceae > Novosphingobium. The sequence continues at coordinate 6,053 of JAPLPG010000102.1, forward strand.
TGCGCGGCCTTGATGGTCCTTTGCATTTCGAGACGTTCTTCTCGCTGACCTGCCAGAACTGCCCCGATGTGGTGCAGGCGCTGAACATCATGGCCGCGCTCAACCCGAACATCACCCACGTCGCCATCGACGGCGCGCTCTATCAGGACGAAGTCGAACGCCGCCAGATCATGGCCGTGCCCACCGTGTTCCTGAACGGTCAGCCGTTCGGCTCGGGCCGCATGGACCTCGCGCAGATCGTCGCCAAGCTCGATACCAATGCCACCGCGCGCGCCGCCTAGAAGATTGCCGCGAAGGAGCCCTTCGAAGTGCTGATCGTCGGCGGCGGTCCGGCAGGGGCTGCGGCGGCGATCTATTCCGCGCGCAAGGGCATCCGCACCGGCGTGGTGGCTGAGAGGTTTGGCGGTCAGGTGCTCGACACCATGGGCATCGAGAACTTCATTTCGGTGCAGCACACCGAAGGCCCGAAGATGGTTGCCCAGCTTGAAGCCCATGTGAAGGACTACGAAGTCGACGTGATGAACCTGCAAAAGGCCACCGCGCTGGTGCCTGCAGGGGCCGATGGCCTGCACGAAATCAGGCTGGAGAACGGCGCGAGCCTCAAGAGCAGGACGGTGATTCTGTCCACCGGCGCGCGCTGGCGGCAGATGGGCGTGCCCGGCGAAGAGGAATATCGCAACAAGGGCGTGGCCTATTGCCCGCACTGCGATGGTCCGCTGTACAAGGGCAAGCGCACGGCCGTGATCGGCGGCGGCAATTCCGGGGTAGAGGCCGCCATCGACCTCGCCGGGATCGTCGCCCACGTGACCCTGATCGAGTTCGACAGCCAGCTTCGCGCCGATGCGGTGTTGCAGGACAAGCTGCGGTCGATGCCCAACGTCACGATCATCACGTCGGCGCTGACCACCGAAGTGCTGGGCGATGGCTCGAAGGTGACCGCGCTGGTCTACAAGGACCGCGTCAGCGAGGAACTCCACACCGTCGAGCTCGAAGGGATCTTCGTGCAGATCGGGCTTGTGCCGAATACCGAATGGTTGAAGGACTCGGTCGCGCTTTCGCCGCGTGGAGAGATCGAGGTGGACGCACGCGGGGCCACCAATGTGCCTGGCGTGTTCGCTGCAGGCGATGTCACCACCGTGCCCTACAAGCAGATCATCATTGCGATGGGCGAGGGA
>JAPLPG010000033.1 GCA_026400375.1 Novosphingobium sp.
AACGCGGATGCGGCCCTTCAGCGGACCGTTGGCGGTGAAGCGGCGCGGACTCATCTGGCAATATCGTGTGCGGACACCTGGGGTCTTTCGGATCGGGGCAGGCCAATGAGGCGCGCGGCTTTTGACAGCAGCGCGCCGCTATGGCAAGGCGCGCCCTCTCTTGATTCCGCGGCTGCGCGGACCCATCAAGTGTGCAGTTTCTCCGCCCGCGCGAATTCCTTGCGTGCCGGGCCAGTCTTGAGGAAGTTTCATGGCAAAGCCGGAATGGGGCGCCAAGCACGGTTGTCCGAAGTGTGGCACCCGCTTCTACGATCTGGGCAAGACCGACCCGATCACCTGCGTCGAATGCAAGTACACCTGGACGGCCGAGCCGGTGCTGAAGTCGAAGCAGCCGATCCCCTATGAGGAGATCCAGAAGGAGAAGATCGACGCCGTGCCCGACGTCGATCTGGCCGATGAAGATCTCGACATCGACGAGGACGGCGATTCGCCCGACAATGACGTCGATCTTGGCGGCGATGATGATCTGGGTGTCCCTGGGCAGAGCGGGGACGACGACGAAGTTTGATCGTTTCGGAGCCGATCTTGCGCGGGTCGGCTCCAAAAAATTCCAACCGGCATTTTTTCATCTTGCCAGCCCGGACACTCTCCCTTAGAGGCGCGGCTCCCGGCGAGAGACACCCGCCGGAACAGCCCGCTTCCCACGGTCGGCTGTTGGAAATATGGGGCCTTAGCTCAGCTGGGAGAGCGCCTGCATGGCATGCAGGAGGTCAGCGGTTCGATCCCGCTAGGCTCCACCATTCCTCTACAAAAAGCCGCCTTCGGGCGGCTTTTTGCGTTTCGGGCCAGTGGTTTCCTGAAGTGCACCTAGATGCACCTAACAGCACCTGACCGGTATCAAGCAGCACCAGAACCCCCGCTCCCCCGCGCAGGCGGGGGCCTCAGGGAATGTCACGCTGTGCTGCCCGAGGCCCCCGCCTGCGCGGGGGAGCAGTGTTGTGTTGGAATGCACCGTGTCGGAGGGCGCCTACGTCTTCAGGCCAATTTCGCGCCGGCGCGAATCGCTCCGGTCTCCGCGCTGGGCAGCGGCGGGTAGTGGAGCAGGCGCATCACCGAATTGCCGTCCGCGATCGCCGGATCGAACCAGTGTTCGTCCGGAAGAACGGCATCGAATAGCGGCTGTGCCGGGCGCGCTCGCCCTCGGGGTTGCGCACGCGGTGCGTTGTGGAGGGCAGCTTGTGGTTGGTCAGCCGCTGCAGCATGTCGCCGATATTCACCGCCAGCGCGCCCTGGGGCGGGGAAACGCTGATCCATTCGCCTGATTTTGCTAGCAATTCCAGCCCGGCCTCTTCTGCGCCCAGCAGCAGCGTGATCAGGTTGATGTCCTCGTGCGCGCCGGCGCGAATCGCTCCGGTCTCCGCGCTGGGCAGCGGCGGGTAGTGGAGCAGGCGCATCACCGAATTGCCGTCCGCGATCGCCGGATCGAACCAGTGTTCGTCCAGCCCCAGCCACACCGCGATGCGCGACAGGATGCGCGCGCCGACGCGGTCAAACTCGGCGTAAAGCTCCTCGAACGTTTCGCGGAAACCTTCGGGGCGGGTCGGCCAGATGTTGGGATACATCGACATCGCAGCCAGCGGATGATCAGCCGGAAGATCGCGGCCCACGTGCCAGAACTCCTTGAGATCATGGACTTTCGCGCCCTTGGCAATCTCGGTCCCGAACGGTGTGTAGCCGCGCGCGCCGCCAAGGCCGGCGACGTGGTAGCTGCGCTTTTCCTCCTCGGGCAGGGCAAAGAATTGCGCGGTCAGCTGCCAGGCGCGGGCGATCAGGGCGGGGTCGATGCCGTGGTCCTTGACCATCGCAAAGCCAAATGTCTGGAAACTTTCGCCAAGTTCGCGGGACAGGGCATCCGGCGCGCCGTTCAGCGAAATTACCGGCAGTGTATCGAGGGGCATGGTGTTCCAGTTCGCACAATTGTCGCTATGGACCTGCCTGTAACGGGAATTGCACGGGGTTTCATGACCAAAATCAACATTACCGAAACGACTGGCCGCAACTTGTGGCTGATGAAGTCCGAACCCGACGTCTATGGCTGGGACGATCTGGTGGCCGAGGGCGAGGGGACGTGGGACGGGGTGCGCAACCATCTTGCTGCGCGCAACTTGCGCACGATGCAGGAGGGCGACCTGGCGTTCTTCTACCATTCCAACATCGGCATCGAGATCGTCGGCGTGATCGTGATCAGCCAGGGCGGACTGACCGACCCGACCGATCCCGAAGGCAAGTGGGCGACGGTGAAGGTCAAGCCGGTCGAAAAGCTGCCCCGGACGGTCACGCTCAAGCAGGTCAAGGCGATGCCGGAACTGCAGGACATGGACCTGATCCGGCTGTCGCGATTGTCGGTCGGGGCGGTGCGGCCCG
>JAPLPG010000067.1 GCA_026400375.1 Novosphingobium sp.
AAAGATCGGTGCCGTTGAGGTTTTCGCCAGCGGCCTGACCCGCCAGGCGCGCTGCAATGGCAATGCCGCTGCCATCGGGCAGCAGGTAATCGGCGCGGCTCAGCGCATCGGCATATCCAGCATCGGTGCGAAGCATGTTGATGCAATGTGCGTTGACGAACTGGATGGTGGCGCAGGCCCGGCCGCGTGCCATGGCGATGATGGTCTCGGCAGTTTCGGCAAGGGTGCTGTTGACAAGATCCAGCCCGAAAAGGCGCGTCGGCGCAGCTGCACCGAGCACGACAGGGGTTGCGCGGTAGTAGGTCGGTGCAAAGCCGTCCTGCATGATGTCGAAACGCTTGAGCATGGCATTCTCCAAAAAATGTTGGAGGGGCCATTGCAGGCATTGTGCCAAAGAGGTTCTAAGCCGCACATTTCTGCGATTTGCCGGTTCTTGTGCAGTCCTGGCTCACATGCGCCGTTTGCAATTTGACACAATTCAGACTGCGGCGTCGCATTCTGCAATCTCAGATTGCGACGTCTTATCTTAATTTCAGTAAAAACCACGACAAAACAGTGGTTTCTGTGTTTGGCACGAAGCTTGATAGAGCGTGGGCACCATTCGTATCGAGACAGGTTGGCCCCGTGATCAGATTTGCCCATACAGCCTTTGCCCGCTCCAGGGACGCACTGCGCGGTCCGCTGATGCGCGGCTTTGGCGCTTTCGGCGGCGCGGAACTCGCCAATCGCATAGTGCGTGTAATAACCACGATGGTTATTGCTCGGCAGCTCGCGCCAAGCATTGTGGGTGAGGCGGCGCTGGCGCTGACTTTGTTCGAACTTATCCGCGTGCTTTCGGGCGTCGGCATCGGTCAGCGCATCATCGCCGCCGCCGACGAACAGCTTGCCGCGGTCTGCAACACCGCGCGGCGCCTGTTCTGGGTATGGTCGCTGGTTCTCGTTGCCACCCAGCTCGTCGCTTCTGCGGTGCTGGGGCTGTTTTTCGGTGCGGCAAACGCCGCGGCAATGCTCGGCGTCCTGGCAATCGTTTATGTGATCATGCCCGCCGGCCTGGTGCAATGCTATCTTGCCATGCGTGAGGGGCGCAATGCCGCGCTTGCCCGCACCGCTGCGAGCCAGGCGATTGCCGATCACGTGCTCACCGCTGCGCTGCTGCTGGCTTGGCCGAGCCCGTGGTCGGTCATTCTGCCCAAGCTGCTGACCGCCCCGATCTGGCTGGTGATGACGCGCCGATGCCGGCCATGGCAGCCTGATCTCTCTGCGGGCACCGCCTGCTGGCGCGGGATGGTCCGCTACGGCTCGGGTGTGCTTGCGGCAGAAGGCCTGACGGCGCTGCGCCAGCAGGGCGACAATCTGGTGATCGTGGCAACCTTGGGCAGCTCGGCACTTGGCACGTACTACTTCGCCTACAACGCCGGGCTTGGCATCGTGACGTCGCTCGTCGGTGCATTCGGTACGGTCTCGTTTCCGCTGTTGTGCAAGGCACAGGGCACTGCCGAACGCCGTTCGGTGATGCGCGGGATCGCCATCGGCGGAATTGCCCTGTTCGTACCGTTCGTCACCGCTCAGGCACTTCTTGCGCCTTTTTATGTGCCAATCCTGTTCGGTGCCCACTGGGCCTTTGCCGCTCCGCTGATCGCAATCCTGTGCGTGGCCGGTCTTGCCCAACTGGCTTCGGTGCTTACGGCCAACTGGCTTCGGGCCGAGGGCCGTGTCGGAACCGATGCCGGACGCAGCCTCTTCAGTCTCGCCTGCGCATTGGGAGGCCTTTACGCCGGAGCAAGGACCGACAGCCTGACGGCTGCGGTCAGCGGCCTGGTCGCAGGCACACTCTTCGCAGCGGCAGCCTCGGCCTTCGTGACGCTTGCCCCGGCGCTGCGCAAACGCAATTCCCTCGTCATCCCCAAGGAACTCCTCGTATGAGCGCCCCTGAAATCACCCCAGTCATTTGCCAATTTCGAACTGGTCATCATCGACGACGGTTCGACGGATTTCACGCTTCCGGCGCTGCTGAAGCTTGCCGCGCAGGACGAACGCATCCGCCTGACCACGCGGGAAAACGGCGGCGTTTCAAGCGCGCGAAATCTTGGCGTGGAACTGGGCAAGGCCCCTCTGGTTGCCTTCATCGATGCAGATGACATCTGGGCGCCGAACAAGCTGGCTCGCCATATCGCTCTGCACACGAACGAGCCCGGCATAGCGGCGAGCTATGCGAGGATCGGCTTCCTGCCCCAACATGCGGAGTCTCTCGACGCATGCCGGACGATCTCTTCGGTTTCGACGGATCAGCTGCGGCTGGTCGACGTCCTCGGGGAAAACCCGATTTGCACGATGTCCAACCTGGTGGTGCGGCGTGAGTGCTTTCTGGCCGCCGATGGGCTCGACACCTCGCTTTCGCATGCCGAAGACCAGGAGTTCGTGGCAAGGTTGCTGGCGCGCGGGGCGCGCATTGAAGCCATCGACGAAGTGCTGGTGGGCTACCGCTTCAGCCCCGATGGATTGTCGATGGATTTCGACCGGATGAAGGCAGGCTGGTTGACGGTGGCTCGCAGCCATCTCGAGGGTCCCGCGCTGGCTTCGCTGGAAGCGCTTTATTTTCGCTATCTTGCCCGGCGCACGCTGCGCTCGGGCGGGTCGGCCGCCAAGGCGCTGTCCTATGCGCTGGAAGGACTGCGCACCGATGCCGCCTCGTTCCTGACCGATCGCCGCCGCGGAATAGGGACGCTGATCGGCGCGTTGATCGCCCCGCTGCTTCCGCGTGCGCTGCGCCGCCACGTATTTGCCTGATCGGCAATGATTTTCCCGGAGAATTGCAATGTCCCCCACTGTTTCGGTCATCATGCCGGTCTACAATGTCGAAGCTTATGTTGCCGAAGCGATCAATTCCGTTCTTGCGCAGACCTTTCAAGACTTTGAGCTGATCATCGTCGACGATGGCGGCAGTGATCGCAGCATGGATATCTGCAGGTCCTTTGACGATCGGCGCATCAGGATAGTTTCCCAGGCAAACCGCGGTCTTGCCGGTGCGCGCAACACCGGCATCCTCGAGGCGCGCGGCGCTTTCATTGCCTTGCTCGATTCCGACGATCGCTGGTTGAAGGAGAAGCTTGCCCTTCATGTGATCCATCTGGAGAACAACCCCGGGATCGGGGTGAGCTTTTCCCCTTCGCGCTTCATCGACAACGAGGGCCGGGCCATGCGTCTTGTCCAGGCACCGAAGCTTGACAACATAACTGCGGCGCACATCTTTTGCCGCAATCCTGTCGGTAACGGCTCTGCACCGGTGATCCGTCGCATGGCCCTCGAGACCATTGCCTTTCGGCATCCTTCCGAACCACAGCGCACGTTCTATTTCGATGAATCGCTGCGTCAGTCGGAAGACATCGAACTATGGCTGCGCCTTGCAGTTGCAGGTGGCGTGCGGTTTGGCGGGATCGCGCCGGCGCTGACCGAATACCGCGTGAACGGCGGTGGCCTTTCTTCGCAGGTGGTGAGGCAGTACCAGAGCTGGGAGCAGGTCGTGTTGCGCCTGGGCAGCTATGCCCCGGAGTTCGCCGAACAGCATGTCAGCCGCGCCCGCGCCTACCAGTTGCGATACCTTGCGCGCCGTGCGGTCCAACTTGGCGACCCTGGCATGGCGCTTTCCCTGCTGAGAGAAGCATTTGCCTGCAACCGGCGGCCTCTGCTGGAAGAGCCGGTGAAGACGCTGGTGACAGTGGCTGCGGCAGTGGCCGGGCACGTATTGGGACCGGAGCGGTTTGCCCGGCTTGTCGGTCTGGCGGCCGGCGGGAAGTTGGTGGCATGAGCAAGCCCAGACTCGCAAACCTGCTTGACGATTTCGGCTTTGGGGGCGTTTCGCGCGGGCTCGGGATTTTCGATTCCGAGACAGTGCGCGAAGCGGCTGACTGCGCCGTAGTAGCAGTAAAGCCCGATGCCGTGCGCGCGCCGCGGCTCGACGCCGAGATCATCGTGCTGCACTTTCCGCCCAACTGGCGCCGGATCGCGTTCCTGATTTCGCTGCGAATGCGCAATCCCAAGGCCCGGATCATCCACGTCGAACACAGCTATACGCCGGCATGGGAAGCCTTGAAGGTCGCGCACCGTGGCCGCTTTCGGCTGATGCTGCGTGTGGCGCTGCGGCTGGTGGACCAGGTGGTCTGCGTCTCTCGCGGACAGGCCAATTGGCTGCGCCAGGTAGCGAACTTGCCTGCGCACAAGGTAGAGGTCATCCATCCCTATGCAAAAAACGCAGGGCTCGAAGTGCTGCCGCTGCCGAATTTCGATGCCGCGCGTCCGCTGGTTCTGGCTGCCTACGGCCGTTTTCACGAACAGAAGGGGCTCGAGAATCTGATCACCGCGCACCGCGCTGGCGCGCTGCCGAATACGCAACTGGTGGTCGGCGGGTTTGGTCCGCTGGACGAAGATCTGCGGGCACTTGCGGGCGACGCTTCCGACATCCGTTTTGCCGGACGGATCAATGATGTTGCCGCGTTTCTCGGCGGCTGCGATGTCGTTGTCGTGCCATCGCGGTGGGAGGCATACGGCCAGGTTGCCACAGAAGCGCGCGAAGCGGGGCGGCCGATCCTCGTCGCCCCGGTTGACGGCCTGCCCGAGCAGGTCGGCGAAGCCGGCCTGGTGATCGATTTCACCAAGCCCGACGTGATCGCCAAGGCCTTTGCTACGCTAACCCCCGGCCGCCTTTCTGCGATGGCAAAGGCTGCCCGCCGTTCGACCGTGGATTGCGGGCCAAGTCGCCAGCGCGATTGGGCGCGGCTTATCCGGCGGCTGGCTCCGCAGGCGGCGGGAAGTCGGCGGCGGGCTGTGCTGGCCTGAGGGCGATGCCGATGGCCAGCAGGGCAGGCCACGCGATGTAGGTGAGCACCTCGAGATTCTCGCCGAAGCTGTAGAGCCAATAGGTTATCGCCATGGCAAAGCCCAACTGGCCGACGCGACCGTTGACCGCGGCGCGGATCGTGGCAAGCAGCGTCCAGACCATCGGCACGGCCAGCGCTGCCGCGCCGGCCAGGCCCTTGACGAAGAGCAGCCCGAACCAGGTGTGATGGCTGCCGATGGGCATGTATTCGACCATATGCGGGCCGCGCTCCACGATGCCGTGGCCGAACCAGTAGGCTTCCGATTGCCAGCGCTGCACGGCGATCCGCCCGAGCGCGGCACGAACCCGCGATGAATCGGCACGTGCGCTGGAGAAATCGTTAGAAAGCTTGTCTGCCAAAGCACTGAGTTGTGGCGCAACCCATGACCCGGCAAGGGCCGCAACAGCGAACCCGAACCACAGCGCAGGCTTGCGCCCTTTGCCCGCCAACCACGCCACAGGGACGATCACCGCCAGCGCGATAAGCGCCAACCGGCTTTGCGAGAGCAGCGCCACCAGCACCGAGGCGGAATAGCCTGTCCAGCGCCACCCCGCATGTGGCTCCAGCCGCGCCAGCAGGAAGTGGATCACGGCAACCATGCCCGCTGCCGGAGACCACGGCGCGAAGAACTGCCAGCGGGCCGTGCCGACGCCCGGCTCGATCGTATAGAGCATGGCGGCGAAATATTCGTCGCCCGATCCGCCCAGCACGGCCAGCGGAGAGACCCACAGCCTTTCCGGCAGGCCTGCATAGGGCGCGACAAGGAAGATCGGCAGGAGCACCAGCGTCTGCAGGCCCAGCCGACACACCGCGCGGGCGATGGCTTCGGGCCGCACCGGCAGGGCGAACCCCGCCATGGGAAACAGCGTCAGAAGCGCCCACCCCTTGGCCCAGCCCACGGCAGACTTGATCGTCTGGCCCGTGCCGAGTTGGAACTGCGAATGGCCGATGAACAGGATTATCAGCATCGTGGCCATGCCCAGCAGCCATGACCACAGGGCCGGGGGCAAGCGGCCCGGGCGTTCATCCGCTGGCAGAGACGGCGCGAGATACCATGACCGGGCCGCCAGAAACGCGAGCGTCCAGCCGAGCACGGGCCCTGCAAAGTACAGGGTGCCCGTGATCCACAAAATCCACGTCGCGCCGATCGTGCCGGTGATCAGCCTTTCCGCAATATGCGGTCGAGAAGGGGTTGTCGCAACCATGCCAGGGCGAAGGCTAGGACGGTAAGCATGCTGGCGGCAAGGGCACCAGCCAGCGCTATCACCAGCGACGGGCTTGATGGGCCTTTTGGCAGCGAGGGCGCAGCCAGGGTCTGCACCAGCGGATAGGAGGCAAAGGGATCGAGCTTGTTGGTATCGATCCGTGCCAGTGCGGAGGAGAAGACGGCTTCTGCAACGCGGTGATCGCGCTGCAGGTCGGCAAGTTCGGAGGCCTGCCCGATCAGGGCGGGAGACTGTGCCTGTGCCCGCGCCAGATCTCCGCGGATCTCCGCCAATGCTGCGCCTGCGCCAGCGGCCTGCGCATCGTTTATCGTCATCGCCTGCATCAGGTTAGTGCGGCCATCGGCCACCTGCAGATCGACCCCGGCCATGATGGCCGCTTCGGAAAGACCGGTCAGCCGCTGTCCGCGTTGCACCATCGCTGTGCGCAGCGCCTCGCGTTCACCGTTGGCTTTCGCCATGTCGACGTGGCGATCCCCCAAAGTGGCCGATTTCTCGGTCGCCTGCGCGTTGCTGGCCGCATAGCGATCGACCAGTTGCTGGAACACCGGATCGCCGCGCAGCCGCATCGCAACGTCGGCGGCGCGGGGCGAGCTGGTCAGGCTTCCCGAAAGGCGTCCCGCGGTGCCGGCGAACTGGCGCAACTGCAAGCGGATATCGCGCTCCTTGTCGTGGAGGGTATCGACGGCGGCAATGCGTGAATTGAACTGCTCGAGAGTGGCCAGGCCATGGCTCGCCTGGAAAGCGATCAGCTTGCGCTGGGCGATCTGCACCTTTTGCGAAAGTTCGACGAGGTGCCGCACGTCGGAATCCTCGCGCTTCTGCGCCTCGTCGGTGCGCAGCGTATCGAGCTGGGCAAGGAAGGCCTGTTGCAGTGCATCGGCCCGCGCCTTGGCCTGCCGTGCCGTGCGGGCAGACAGGCTGACATGGATGAGGTTGGTCTGGTCGATCAGCTTGATGACCGGATCGGGAAAGGCGTCGCCGTCCTCGCCTGCCAGCTTGGCCGCTGCGCGCAGGGTAACGTCTGCGGTGATCAGCTGCTTGTAGTTTGCCGTCGGGCTCAGGGTAGGGCTGGAAAAGGCCGAGCTGGCTGATGACTGGGCCTGGCCGATCGATTCCACGTTGAGCGAGCTGCCCATGCCCGATCCGGGCAGGATCAGGCTGAATTCGCTGGTATAGCTGCGGGGCATGAGCACAATGTAGGCGGCGGTCGAAAGCCAGATCGCGCCCAATACCGGGGCCATGCTCATCGCATAGCGACGATAGCGGCCGATCGGCGGCAGCCCGCGCAGCACGACCTGCCACAGGCGCACCAGCCGCCGGGGTTTCTGCTCTGCGGCGGGAGCCGGAAAAACGGCTTCGGTCATTGCTTCAATCCGTTCACGAGCACGGCCGGGCCCAACAGGCTGCCGACCACGCCCACCGCATCGACGAACGTCATCGCGTCGCTATCGTAGCAGGCAATGGCGTCGCCCGGCATGAGCACCGGATTCAGCAGGTCTCGGTTGGAGTCGCGGACCAGCCCCTCGACCGACCGCGAGATCACGACAGAACGACCCGTCACCGGATTGCGAGAAATCAGCACCGCCTTGCGGCCGGCGTTCATCGCCGATCCGCCGACACAGTTGGCCGACACCAGACCCTGAAGCATCCGCGTGCCATACGGGAAGCTCGTCGAATCCCTGCCGATGGCCGATGACGCATTGCTGGCCGCCGGGCGCGACAGGTTTGACAGGTAGACGCGCACGCCGGGTGCCGTCACGCTGCTCGGGCGTGCGAAATCGGCCTGGAAGCAACTTGCCGATGGCACGATGATGCGATCGCCTGCGGCCAGTTGCGGATCGGCGGGAACGCCACCTGTAAAGGCCGGGCTGACATCAACGATCGCATAGGCGCTGCCGCGCACCAGATAGACAGCCTGTGCGGCAGCATCGGGACGAATGCCGCCAGCCGCACGCAGCGCCGACGAGAGCGTGCGCCCGGCATTGAAATCGCCCGTGGCAGGATGATCGACGGTGGTCGCGCGCGCATCGGCCTGGCGTTCACCAGCGCGCACAAGGCCCGGTTCGAACACCGCGCCCTCGACGGAGACCTGCACTCCGGCTGCTTCTGACTGGGTCAGCTTCACCCCGCCCGATATTCCGCGAACGAATGCGCCTGCCAGCAAGCGCTGGCGCACTTCGCGTTCGACGTCGCTGACCGGGCGGCCTTCGGCGACGATGTTGCCGAGGTACGGAATGGTCAATCGCCCGTTGGCACCAACGACATAGCTGCCCGTCAGCGTATCGGTATCGCCACTGATTGTCAGCTTGAGCCTGTCGCCCGGACCGACCAGATCGGCGCCTTCGGCAAATGTTGCCGGATTGACGCGGGTCAGCGGCGCGGTGATCGCCGGCGGCGGGGGCAGGGTGCAGGCCGCCAGCCGCTGGTCATGGATCTGCTGTTCCTGCTGGAATCGCGCACCCGGAAGGTTGCGCGGGGCCGGCATCGTCGCGCAACTGGCAAGCAGGACGGTGCATGCAAGCACGGCGAGGGGCTTGTGGAACATCTTCGTCGTCTCCGAAATTTGCAGCCGGTTACGCAAGTCGCGTGCCAGCTTCGTGTTCGTCCGGCGAAGGTGTGCTTGTCTCCGTAGTCACGCGATGTGTGACGAGCGCATTTCCACCCGTCGTTGCAGAATGCGTAAAACTACGTATGCAAAATGCAAAGGTGAACCGTTGCAATTTGCAATGAGCGGAAAATAAATCTTATTTAAACAATCACAAGCATGTTTGGCACAAATCCTGCCAAATCCCGATCCTGCAAGACCCACTTCGCGGTCTGGCATGCAGTTTTGGAACGGGCATTCTCGCCGCATGCGGGGGCATGAGCAGGGACGGTAGAACACATGGCGCGTGAAAAGATCCTGATTGTCGAAGATCTCGCCTCGCTTGCGCTGGCTTACGCGGCCCAGGTCGAAAAGGCGGGTTACGAGCCGATCGTCGCCCATTCCGCTGCGGCCGCGCTCTCTGCCATTGCCGATACCCCGGCGCTCGGCGCGATCCTCCTCGACCTGCAATTGCCGGACGCTGATGGTTTGGAATGGCTTCGCGCCAACCCCGCCGTGTGCGAGACCTACCCTGTCATCGTCGCGACTGCCGATGGTTCGCTGTCGCGCGCAATCGAAGCCATGCGCATCGGGGCGTTCGATTTCCTGGTAAAGCCGATTTCCGGGACCCGCATGCTTGCAGTGGTGGCAAGTGCGCTTGAACTGGGCCGATCCGCCAGCCGCGTTGCTGTGGCCAGCACATCGCGGTCCGGGAAGAAGGCCAAGCCCGGCACCTTTATCGGCGGCTCACCGCAGATGCAGGAAGTCTACCGCCAGATCGAATGCGTGGCGGCCAGCCGGGCCACGGTGTTCATCACCGGCGAAAGCGGCACCGGCAAGGAGGTTTGTGCCGAGGCCATTCACGGCGCAAGCGGGCGGGCCACCGGCCCGTTCATTGCCCTTAATTGCGGGGCCATCCCTGAAAACCTGCTCGAGTCGGAGATGTTCGGCCACATCAAGGGATCGTTTACCGGCGCGGTGAACGACCGGATCGGGGCAGCGCAGGCGGCGCACAAGGGCACCTTGTTCCTAGACGAGATCTGCGAGATGGCCCTGCCGCTTCAGGTAAAGCTGCTGCGCTTTCTGCAAACCGGCACGATCCAGCGGGTCGGTTCCAACCGGATCGAAGAGGTCGACGTCCGGATCGTCTGCGCCACCAATCGCGACCCTGCGCGCGAAGTGGCCGAAGGGCGTTTCCGCGAGGATCTGTTCTATCGCCTTGCCGTGGTGCCGCTGCATCTGCCGCGCCTGCGCGAACGCACGGGTGACGTGCGCGAACTGGCCGAAGCGTTTCTTCAGCGGTTCGCGCGGGAGGAGGGCAAGACCTTCAACGCGCTTGGCGCTGCGCAAGTGGCAATGCTCGAGCAGCACAGCTGGCCGGGCAACGTGCGCGAACTTCAGAATGTGATGCGGCGTGCGGCCGTCATGCATCCGGGGCCTGACCTGCCTGCAAGCGCATTTCCCATGGTCAGCCAGTCACTGCATGCGGTGGCCGCCGAAGCACCGATGTCCGCAGCTTCTGCCTCTCTTACGGCGTATTCGGCGACGACCGATCTTGAGGCCGTTGCCCGTGCGGTGAGGGGGCTCACGCTCGACGAACTGGAACGTATCGCCATCGAGGCAGCAATCGTCGAGGTCGGCGGTAGCCTGCCTTCGGCAGCCAAGGCGCTCGGCGTCAGTCCGTCGACGCTCTACCGCAAGCGTGAGCGGTGGCTGGCCACCAGCTGATTTCTCCCCTCCCGCTGGGCTGACGCCGGCGGGGGCCGTGCGACCTTTCCTTGTCAACGAGTTACGTGCTGAGCGCTGCCGTCTGCCAGACACATCATCTCATAAAGAGAACGATAAGATACATTCAATGCATTTTACGTAGTTTTGGTCCCACTCTAACGCAGCCCTCAAGATTGACGTTTTTGGGGGGAACGCCGTGGAGAATTTCGGACACCTGGTCGCTGCGCTGCCGGTGGCGGGCGCGTCAGTTATCGCCTTCGCTCTTGGAGAAAGCCGCGCAGCGATTGCTACACGAATTGCACAGGGCGCGGCCCTGATCTCGCTGGTCGCGGCTTTGGCGGTGATGATCCGGGTGGACCTGCTGTCAGCCGTGATGCTGGTGCTGGTCACGTTTATCGGCTTTGTCGTGGTGCGATATTCCGAAACCTATCTGCGGGCAGAGCCGGGCCAATCACGGTTCGTCGGCTGGCTGTGTGCGACGCTGGCGAGCGTCATCGTGTTCGTGGCCGCGCCGACCGTGCCGGTGCTGATTGCCGCCTGGATCGCAACGAGCCTGTTCCTGCACCGCCTGTTGCTGTTCTATCCCGATCGCCCCGGCGCGCGCAGGGCCGCGCGCAAGAAGTACATCACCGCGCGGATCGGTGACGCTGCGCTGATCGGTGCGGCGATCAGCCTGTGGTTCACGTATTACACGATGGACATCGCGCAAATCCTTGCTGCGGCGCGTAGCGGCATTGGCGGCGGCTCGGCTGTGGCAGCGGCGGCGTTTCTGGCGCTGGCTGCGCTTCTGAAGTCCGCGCAGTTTCCGACCCACGGCTGGTTGACCGAAGTCATGGAGACGCCGACGCCGGTTTCGGCGCTGCTGCATGCCGGCGTGATCAATGCCGGCGGTTTTCTGCTGATCCGCTTTGCCGATGTCATGCTTCTTGCCCCCGGCGTGCCGGCCGTGCTGGTGATGCTCGGCGGATTTACCGCGATCGTCGGCGGACTGGTCATGCTGACGCAGCCCGCGGTCAAGACCTCGCTCGCCTGGTCGACGATTGCGCAGATGGGTTTCATGATCCTGCAGTGCGGCCTTGCGCTGTTTCCGCTCGCCCTGCTGCACATCGTTGCCCACTCGCTGTACAAGGCGCATGCGTTTCTGGCTGCGGGTGGCGCGATCGAGCGGATTGCTGCCACGCGCCGGCCGGGCCCTGTGGCGGTGCCATCGCCCGGTGCGGTATTGCGGGCTTTCGTGCTGGCGATGGGCATCTATGCGGTGGTCGGAATGGCTTTCGGAGTGTGGCACAAGTCGCCGCAAGCCATTGCACTTGGCGCGATCCTGATCTTCGGCACGGCCTACCTGATTGCGCAGGGCCTCGCCGATGCAGCCCCGCGCGCACTGACGCGCGCCACCGCGCTTTACGCCACTGCCACGGCGGTGGGGTACTTCGCGCTGCAGGCGGGGGTTGCCTGGCTGATGCAGGGAACTCTGCCGCCGACGCCAGCGCCCGGTCCACTCGAGTGGGCGCTGATCGTGCTGGCCCTGTTCAGCTTCGGCACCGTGGCCGTGGCGCAGGCAATGTTCCCGCTGTGGGCTTATCATCCCGCCGCTGCCGGATTGCGCGTCCACCTTGCCAATGGCCTTTATGCCAACGCCCTGTTCGACCGGCTGCTTGGCGGCTGGTCGGCGCCACGGGCTACCAAGACCTTGGAGATCCGCTGATGACTGCCAACCTGACATGCGCCATTGATGGGGCAATCCGCGCCATCCCACCGGCCTGGCCGCTGGCTGCCACCGTGGCGGTCAACCCCTTCCTTGGCCAGACGGGCGAGGACCTTGCGACCCTTGCGGCCCGGCTGGCACGCGTGGCTGGAACGGCGGTAACGATGCCGCGCGGCTGGTATCTCGCCCGGATCAACGCCGGGAGTATCACCGACGAGGATCTTGCCGCAGCGCTTTGCGCCGCGCACGCGCCAGTGAAGCCGAACAGCGTTGCCGAGTTGCGCGCAGCTGCGACAATGCTGCAGGAGCCTGTCCAAGCGTTGCCGACGGTAGCCGACCTTGCCGCAGCGGTAAGCGGCATCGACTGGCCGGGCATCATCAGCGACCGGTTCGGTGCCTGGGCCGCCAGCTGGTTCGATCAGGGGCAGGCCTTGTGGGGTGCGCCACAATCGGACGGCGCCTATGCCGCCTGGCGCGAAACGGCGCTGCGCGATCTGACGCCCGAAATTCTCGGCCTGCCCGGATTTGCGCGCCATGTCGCCAATGCGCCTGAAGATCCGGACGCTGCCATTGCCCGTGCCACTGCACGCCTAGGCCTGCCACAGGCCGCGCTGCCGACCGCGTTCCACCGGCTGCTCATGACACTGGATGGCTGGGCGCAAGCCGGACGCTACAAGCTGTGGATGGCCGAACTGGCGGGCGGGGAAGACACCACCGCGCGCGATCTGCTTGCGATCCGGCTGGTCTGGGACGAGGCGCTGTTCCTCGCTCATCAGGAGGAGATCTCTGACACGTGGGCGCGGGTCGTGGCGGCCCATTGCCATCCGGTGGAGCCTAACGCCGCGCAGGTCATCGACGCGATCCTGCAGGAAGCGGCCGAGCGCGCAGGGCAGCGCGAACTTGCAGCGCGCCTTGCGCTTCCGGCGCGGGTTGCCTCGGCGGAGCGGCCCTTGTTGCAGGCCGCATTCTGCATCGATGTCCGCTCCGAAGTGTTCCGCCGCGCGCTGGAAAGCATCGATCCGCGCATCCAGACGCTTGGCTTTGCCGGGTTCTTCGGCCTGACTGCGGCGCATCGCCGGTTTGCCTCGGACACGGCCGAGCTTCGGCTGCCGGTGCTGCTCAATCCCGGCGTGGAAAGCCGTGCCGGCGGCATGGCCGATGCTGCAGCCGATCAGACGGCGCGCGTGCGCTCGCGTGCCCACCGGGCGTGGGGGCGGTTCAAGCTGGCAGCCGTTTCCTCGTTCGCCTTTGTCGAGGCGACCGGACCAATCTACGTGGCCAAGCTGCTCGGCGATTCCTTCGTTCGCAAGCCGCTTCCGGCACCGCTCGATCCCGCGCCGCAGCTTTCGACACAACTCGATCTGGCGGCGCGGACCGATGCGGCCGAGACGATACTTCGGGCGATGTCCTTGATCGGCAATTTTGCGCCGATCGTGCTGCTGGCCGGACACGGCGCGAATGTGGTCAACAATCCGCATGCCAGCGCGCTTCATTGTGGCGCTTGCGGTGGCTATTCGGGCGAGGTCAACGCGCGGCTCGTGGTCGGATTGATGAACGATGCCGAGGTCCGCAGCGCTCTTGCCGGGCGCGGCATTGTTGTGCCGAGCGACACGGTGTTCGTGGCAGCGCTGCACGATACCACGACCGATGCCGTCACGCTGTACGATAGCGATCTGGAGACGCTGCCCGATCTTTCGCATGTGGAGCGGTTTCTGCAGCAGGCGGCCCTGCTGGCGCGGACAGAACGTGCTGTCCGCCTGCCAGGCGCTGCGCAGGGTGCCGACCTGCCATCTCGCAGCCGGGATTGGGCCGAAGTGCGTCCGGAATGGGGGCTGGCGGGATGCCAGGCCTTCATCGCCGCACCACGGCCGCGCACCGCGGGCAAGGCGCTGGGCGGGCGGGCGTTCCTGCACGACTACGATTGGCGCAGCGACAACGGCTTCAAGGTGCTCGAACTCATCCTTACCGCACCGGTCGTGGTCGCAAGCTGGATCAGCCTGCAGTATTACGGATCGACGGTTGCACCAGACGTCTTCGGCGGCGGTAACAAGCTGATCCACAACATCGTGGGCGGGCTGGGCGTGGTCGAAGGCAATGGCGGAGCCTTGCGCACCGGCTTGCCGTGGCAATCGGTGCACAACGGCACCGGTTATGCCCACGAGCCGCTGCGGTTGAGCGTGTGCGTGGAAGCACCGCGCGATGCGATTGACGCCATTCTCGCCCGTCACCCCGGGGTTCGCGCGCTGTTCGACAATCGGTGGCTGCACCTGTTCGCGCTTGATGACGAAGGGCAGATGGCCTGGCGCTATCGTGGCGACCTGCAGTGGAGCAGGGAGGCGCAGGAAATCGTGGCAGGCGGGAAGCAGGAGGTCCTTGAGCTTGCCGAGTGATGAGGCGGAGCCAGATGGGATTGCGTGCGTTCAGGGGGCATGGCCCGCCCCCTGAAAGTCTTCCGGACAAGCGCCGGTTTCGAAGATGTCTATGTCGCCGCGACCAGCCGGAAAGCGGCGCTTGCGGCGTGGGGCACGGACAAGGATCTGTTCGCGCGCGGAGCGGCGGATCTTGTTACCGATCCAGAGCTGGTGAAGCAGGTGCTGGCGCGGCCGGGGGAGGTGATCCGCCTGTCCCGGGCAACCTTGGCGCAGCACCTTTCCGCAGCGGGCGCAGCCGATGCAGGTTTGGCGAGCCGAGTACGGGCGAAGAGAGCGTCCGGCGTTCGACATGAAGAACCTCCGGCTGACAGGCCTCGGCCAGAACCAAAGCCACCAAAACCAAGCAGGTCCAAGGTAGAGGCGGCCAAAGTGGCCATCGAGAAACACGATGCGGCGCAGGCCGCTGCGTTGCGCAAGATAGATCAGGAGATCGAGCAACTACGCGCGAAGCGAACCCAAATCATCCAGAAGGCCGAGACCGAGGCGGCAAGGCTCGAAGACGACCTGGCCAGGGAGGAAAAGGACTACCGCGCAGCGCTTGACCGCTGGGCTGATTGAGCATCGCTTTGAGGCGTGGGTTGCTGCCGGGTGTCCATGCTTGCAGGGCAGCGCATCGGTGATTGTCGCGCAGGTGGCGTTAACCATTTGGGCGGAATTCTGGCTTAATGTCCCTTGGTGCATGTTGAGCAAGCTGTGTCGATCTGTCACCGCCGCGCAGCTTTTTCCTTGATATCAGAGAGTTGTGAATGGCAGTCCCATCGTGGTCGTTACCGGAATGGGTGCTTGCCCTTGCTTTTGGCTTTTTTGGAGGTGCGCTGGTGGTCCTCCTGTTAACCGTCGGCTTCGACTACTTTCGCTGACGATCGGCGGATTGCACAGGCACGGTCGCGGCAACGCGCAGCATCGCAAGCGCGGCGATGATCCAGGCTGCAGCGGCGAACAGCATGGTCCAGATCGGTTGACCCGGAAAAAAGGCGTTCATCACGGAACCCATGACCGTGGCGACCAGTAGTTGCGGGACCACGATGAACACGTTGAACAGCCCCATGTAGATGCCAAGCTTTGCCTGCGGCAGGTTCGACGCAAGAATGGCGTAGGGCATGGCAAGGATCGACGCCCATGCGATGCCGATGCCGATTTCGCACAACAGCAGCGCCTGCGGATCACGCAGCAGGAAGAAGCCCATAAACCCGGCAGCACCTGCAACAAGGCAGACCGCGTGAGTCTTGATCTGGCCCAGGTGGCGGGCAAGCGGCGGCAGCAGGAACAGCGCGGCAATCGCGGCAACACCGTTGTAGATGGTGAACAGCACATTCACCCAGTTCGCGCCTTCGTTATAGGCCGTGCTGGCAGGATCGGTGCTGCCGAAGACATACTGGGTTACCACCGGTGTCGTGTTGATCCACATGATGAACATCGCCGACCACGTGAAGAACTGGACGAGTGCAAGCCGCTTCATCACCTCGGGCATGCCTGCGAAATCGCCGACGATGCTGGCCAGCATTCCGTTGGTCCGGCCCTTGCGCGCAAGGCTGATGGCGATGGCGCTCAAACCACCATAGGTTATCAGCAATCCGCCCAGCAGCAGCACTTCCTTCTCGAGGCTCAGCACGCCGACAAGGATCGCCACGATAGCGCCGAGGATCGTCCAGATTGCGCTGGACGTGTACGACTTGGCGGCCAGCGCGCGCACTGGCATGTCAGCCGGTTCCTCGCCATGACCGGAAAACGCAGCCTGCTGCGCCGGGCTGAATTCGCGGGTGCTGAAGACCGTCCACAGCACGGCTGCCAGCAGCATCGCCCCGCCGCACCAGAAGCTCAGGCGTACCGTATCGGGCAAGCTGCCGGGCGACGCCGTGTTGGCAATGCCCATGGTTTCAAGAAACCACGGGAATATCGAGCCGACGACAGCGCCAGCGCCGATGAAGGCGGTTTGCACGGCGTAACCTGCAGCATGCTGGTCGGTACGGAGCATGTCGCCGACGAAGGCACGGAACGGTTCCATGGAGATATTGAGCGAGGCGTCGAGCAGCCAGAGCATTGCCGCGGCAACGATCACGGCCGCTCCCCAATGCGGCGCTAGCGGCATGGCGAACAGCGCGATGGCCGACAGCAGGGCTCCGGTGAGGAAGTAGGGCCTGCGCCGACCGAGCCGGGTCCAGGTGCGATCGGACATGTGCCCGATGATCGGCTGGACAATGAGTCCGGTAAGCGGGGCGGCAATCCACAGCGCCGGCAGATCATCCATGCTTGCGCCAAGCGTCTGGAATACCCGGCTCATGTTCGCATTCTGCAGGGCAAAACCCACCTGAATGCCGAAGAAGCCGAAACTGATGTTCCACAGGCCCAGAAAGCTCTGACGCGGTTTTTCCATCTGGCCGTGCTCTCCCTGGGTCCGCCTGCCCTACGTCCGCCCGGGCGTGGCCTGCTGTTCTTCGAAAAACGGCTGACAGGAAAGCCGAGGCCGAACAACATGTATACGAATACGCGGCATCTGCACGAACGGGAGCGGGGAGCCGGTCGCCGGGGGGCCGCGATCAGGTGCTGGCCCGGACGATCAGGCGCGTGGGCAGGAGCGGGGAGGGCATGGCACGCCCCTCGATCTTGGCGACCATGGCTTCCAGCAGCCGTTCGCCAGCGGCGTTCAGGTCCTGCATGATCGTGGTCAGCGGGGGCGAACATTGGCTGGCGGCAGGGATATCGTCGAACCCGATGATCGACACGTCATCGGGTACGGCAATGCCCGCTTCGGCCAGCGCGCGCATGGCGCCAACCGCGATCAGATCGCTTGCGGCGAACACTGCATCGATCCCCTGGGCGTTCTTCAGCAGATCGACCATGGCGGCGTATCCCGCCTGCTCGGTGGTGATCGCATCGCGCTGCAGGGCTGGGTCGATGTCCAGCCCATGTTCGCGCATGACCTCGCACAGGCCGCGATACCGTTCGGCAAACTCCGGGTAGTGACCATCGCCATGACCGAGGAAGGCAATGCGGCGGCGGCCCTTTTCGATCAGGTGGGCCCCTGCCAGACGGCCCGCCCCGACATTGTCCGATCCGATGGTCGCCCCGCTGGGATCGTCGCTGACCGATCCCCAGCGGACGAAATGGGTGCCTTGCTGCACCAGTTGGGCATGGCGCGGCGCGTAGACGGTGTAATCGCCGTAACCCAGCAGGATTATCCCGTCCGCCTTGTTGCTGTCCTGATAATTGACATGCCAATCATCTTCCAGACGTTGAAAGGATATCAGCAGATCGAGCCCACGGTTGGCGCAGGCCCGCGTGATCGATCCCAGCATCGAGAGGAAGAACGGATTGATCATGCTTTCATCGGGCGTGGGATCTTCGAAGAACAGCAGGGCGATCGTGTTCGAGCGTTGCGTTCGCAGCGCCGATGCGTGCTTGTCGACCGTGTAATTCAGATCGTTGGCAATCCGCTGGACGCGTTCGCGCGTCGATTGGCTGATTGCCCGGTCCCCCCGCAAGGCACGGCTGACCGTGGGCTGCGATACCCCGGCAAGCTGCGCGATATCGAAACTCGTCGGCTTTTGCGAACGCTGTCTGCCCACGATTTCTCTCCCAGCGGCGGTCTGTTTTTCACCAGTTTTCCGCCAATGGACAGGGTAGTGCAACCGCACCGTCTTCGCAATCGCTTCCGGCCCGCTAAAAGGCACGGCGATGAGCGGTCCACTTTCCTTGTCGTCGCAGGCCATACCGATCACCGAGGTGTTCGGTGCCGAGCAGCAGCCCGTTGTCTGCGTGGACAATGCGTTGAACGATCCTCGGGCAGTCGTGGACATTGCCGCCATGCACGAATTCGCACCGATCGGACCGTTCTATCCGGGGGTGCGGGCCGGGGGTGCGGGCGGCGGTATCGCATCAGGTCTCGATGTCCCTGGTGCAGCCACTGCTGCCAATTTTGCAGACGACTTTCGGCCTTGCCCGGACTCCCCGGTTTCTGGAATGCTTCCTCAGCCTGTTGACCGTGCCGGGCGCGGACCTCAAACCCATTCAGCGTTTTCCCCATTTCGATGGCACCGCACAGTCCCGGCTGGCCGTGCTGCTCTATCTGGATGCGACGCATGACACCGGCACGGCGTTCTACCGCCAGCGCTCGACCGGATTCGAAACCGTCGATGCGACACGGCTCGATGCATACCGCGCCAGCCTGGAGAGCGAAGTCGCCCGTCACGGACTTCCCGCGGCCGGATTTGTCGGCAAGGACTCGGCACTGTTCGAACGGATTCACGGGGTGTCCGGACGCTTCAACCGCATGGTGATCTACCGCGGAAACACGCTGCACTGCGCCGACATTCCCGAGGACTTCATGCCGCGAAACGACCCCCGCGAGGGCCGTTTGACGCTCAACCTCTTCCTTGATTGAGCCAGTAAAACCACTTTATATCAGATACTTGATCGCATCAATTGATCGGCGCTCAAAACTCCGCAATCGTTTGCGTATACGTATACCAACTTCCCGCATCGCCCGTTTGAAGAGTATCTGGACCTCGCAAGGAATGCCGTGGATCGCGTGTCCAACGTCATTCCATCAGGGAATGGATAAGTCGGCCGCAGTTGCAGGGCGCCGACGCTTTGAGGGGCTCAACGATGACGCATCGCAAGAACTTTACCGGCGGGATCAGCTTCGTCGCGCTTGGCGTGGCCTTGGCTGCAGGATTTCCCGCTGTGGCAGCGGCACAGGACGCAACGGCATCGGCAACGGCAGCGGATCAAGCGGCTGCCGAGCCACCGGCCGAGGAACCCGGCATTGTCGTGACCGGTTTCCGCCAGGCCCTGCAGACCGCAGTGAACCTGAAGAAGGAACAGATCGGCATTGCCGAGGCATTTTCGGCCGAAGACATCGGCAAGCTGCCCGACGTGTCGATCGCCGAAACACTCGGCCGCCTGCCCGGTCTTGCCGTGCAGCGCATCGATGGCCGTGCGCAGAGCCTTTCGGTTCGCGGGCTTGGGCCTGATTATTCCACGTCCTTGCTCAATGGCCGCGAAGTGGTGTCGTCGGGCGACAACCGCGCGGTGGAATATGACCAGTATCCGTCCGAACTGATCGACCAGGGCGTGGTCTACAAGACGCCTTATGCAGGTCTGATCGGCCAGGGTCTTGCCGGCACGGTCGACCTGCGCACGATCCGCCCGCTGTCGAAGAAGAAGCGCATCGTGGCACTTTCGGCGCGTGCCGAAATCAACGAGGACGGATCGCTCAACCCCGACGTTCGCGGTTATGGCTATCGCGCGACCGGCACTTATGTCGATCAGTTCGCCGACGATACCATCGGTCTGGCGCTCGGCCTTTCCTATCAGTCGAGCCCGAGCCAGGTCGAACGCTTCCGCGCATGGGGCTATCCCAACGATGCAGGCTACACCGTGCTGGGCGGGATGAAGCCGTTCGCCAAGTCGGTGCTGCTCGATCGTCTGGGTGCGTTTGGTACGCTGGAATTCCAGCCGACCAGCGAATGGAACAGCTCGGTCGATGTGTTCTATGCCGACTACAAGGAAAAGCAGCCGCAGCGTGGCATCGAATTCCCGTTCAACCCCGGCTGGGGCGCGGGCACGAAGATTTCGGCCAATTCGGGCGGCAGCTTCCCCAATTCGGTAACCTTCACCGGCGTGCAACCGGTCGTGCGCAACGATTATGATCGCAAGGACACGACGACGTTCGCGGCAGGGTGGAACACCAAGTACGAAAACGACGACGTTCTTCTGACCGCCGATGTCGCCTATTCGATGTCAGACCGGCGGTTGCAGCAGATCGAAAGCTATTCCGGCCTCAGCTATGCCGCCAACGCCGCGGCGCCTTCGGACGTCGTCACCGCGGTACGAAGCGACAGCGGCTTTCCTTATACCTTCACCAACAAGATCAACTATGCCGACACCAACCTGATCCAGCTGACCGATCCGCGCGGATGGGGTGGCGATATCGTTCAGGCCGGCTTTATCAACGACACCAAGACCAAGGACGAGCTCTGGACCGGCAAGCTGGAAGCTGTCGGCAAGATCGAAAGCGGGTTCGTTGACCGCCTCGTTGTCGGCGCTGCCTATGCCGACCGCAAGAAGACCCGAGATATCACGCAGAACTTCCTCAGCCTGAAGGGCCCTTCGGCCAAGGTCGCGCAGGGCGCAACGACCCGCCTGCCGATCCCGCAGGACGCGCTGATCGGTTCGGCCAATTCGCTTTCGTTCCTGGGCCTTGGTCCGCAGGTTGCCTACGATCCGTTCGTGTTGCTGAACAACGGCACCTATATCCGGACCAGCGTCGAAAGTTCGAGCCTGCCCTTCCCGGGGGATTGGACCGTCAAGGAAAAGGTCTTCACCGGCTATACCCGCGCCGATATCAAGACGATGGTAGGCGGCATGGAACTGACCGGCAATGTCGGCGTACAGCTGGTGTTTACCGACCAGTCGTCGCGTGGCTTCAATTCGCCCGGTGGCGTGGGCAGCGTGCAGACGCCGGTCTCCGATGGTGACAAGTACAGCAACCTGCTGCCGAGCATCAGCCTCAACCTGGCGATGAACGACGAGATGAAGCTGCGCTTTGGCGCGGCGCGCACGCTGGCGCGTCCCCGCATGGACCAGCTGAACGCATCGCAGAACGCATCGATCTCGAACTCGCCACTGCTTCCGCTCAACACCATCTTCAGCGGCAGCGGCGGCAACCCGCGCCTGCGGCCCTATCTGTCCGATGGGATCGACCTGAGCTATGAATGGTACTTCGGCGGCGAGGGCTACTTCTCGCTGGCGACATACTACAAGAAGCTCAACGACTTCGTGAACCCGAACGCATCGGTGACCCGCGATTTCGCCTATCTCGTGCCAAGCCTTACCGGGCCGCAGCGGCAGGCCTTCCTGGCGACGGGCAGCAACACCACCGGGTTCGTTTCCGGGCCTGACAACACGGCCAAGGGCCACATCTATGGCGTGGAAGCCAGCCTTGCGCTGCCGTTCCGCTCGGTCGTTCCCGCGTTGGAAGGGTTCGGGTTCCAGTCGAGCGTGTCCTACACCAGCAGCAAGCTGACGATCACCGACCGCCAGTCGGGCAGCTCGTTCACCGCCACGGTGCCCGGCCTCTCCAAATGGGTGGTCAATTCGACCGTCTACTTCGAAAAGTCCGGCTTTGAATCGCGCCTCAGCCACCGCTACCGGTCCAGCTACCTGGCCGAATTCATCGGGATTTCGGCAAGCCGCGATTTCCGCCAGACCTTTGCGGAATCGATCTTCGATGCGCAGATCGGCTATCGCTTTGGCGAGGGCAGCAGCCTCAACGGCCTGTCGCTGACCCTGCAGGCGCT
This sequence comes from Novosphingobium sp., assembly GCA_026400375.1. Classification (GTDB taxonomy): domain Bacteria; phylum Pseudomonadota; class Alphaproteobacteria; order Sphingomonadales; family Sphingomonadaceae; genus Novosphingobium. The sequence continues at coordinate 21,851 of JAPLPG010000067.1, forward strand.
GAACCTGACGGATGAGCCGTTCATCAACTATGCCGATCAGGATCCGACGCATGTGATCGACTATGAACGGTATGGCCGCACCTACCTGCTGGGCGCATCCTACCGCTTCTGAAGACCCCTGCGTTGCGGCGGACCGGGTACACCTGTCCGCCGCAACTCTGGCATGCAATGACGGGCTTGATCCGGGCTTGCGCCAAGGCAACGATACCGCAAGCAAGCGGGAGAGGTTCGTGGGCAGTTCGGAACAGGTCGGCCTTGGGTTCGGCGGGCGCCAATATCAGGGCGGCCAGATTGAGGACGGCATGCGGTTTGTCGTAGCGGGCGGTGGAACGGCGGGCTGGATGACCGCAGCAGCTCTTTCGCGCTTTGCGCCCCCCGGCACGCGCATCAAACTTGTCGAGAGCGAAGCGATCGGCACGGTCGGCGTGGGGGAAGCGACGATCCCCCAGATCCATCTGTTCAACGGCGCGCTGGGTCTCGACGAGGCGGAATTCCTGCGCGAGACCAATGGTTCGTTCAAACTCGGCATCGAGTTCGCAGGCTGGCTGTGTGAAGGCCACAGCTACATGCATGCCTTCGGCAGCATCGGCCGCCCGGTGGGGTTGCTGCCCTTCCAGCACTACTGGTTGCGGGCAAAGGAACTGGGCTTCGCCAAGCCGCTGCAGCGCTATTCGCTCAACGAACTGGCGGCGCGCACCATGCGGATGCAGCGCGGGCGCCACACGCCGCAATCACCGGAACTGGCCTATGCCTATCATTTCGATGCGGCGCTTTATGCCGCATGCCTTCGCCGCCATGCCGAAGGGCGCGGCGTGGTGCGCAGCGAAGGCCTGATCCAGTCCGTCGAGCGCGACGGCGAGACTGGCGACATCACGGCCCTGGTGCTGGACGGCGAGCGCCGGATCGCGGGCGATTTCTTCATCGACTGCACGGGCTTTCGCGGGTTGCTGATCGAAGGCGCGCTGGAAACCGGATACGATGACTGGAGCCACTATCTGCCGTGCGACCGAGCGATGGCGGTGCCCTGTGCCGGCGGTGGCGATTTCACGCCCTATACCAGATCCACTGCACGGCGGTGCGGGTGGCAATGGCGCATTCCATTGCAACACCGGATCGGCAACGGCCACGTCTATTCCAGCGCGATGATATCGGATGACGAGGCGGCCTCTGTCCTGCTGGCAAACCTCGATGGCGAACCGCTTGCCGATCCGCGCCCGCTGCGTTTCACCACGGGGATGCGGCGCAAGCACTGGAACCGCAACTGCCTCGCCATCGGCCTGGCGGCCGGGTTCATGGAGCCACTGGAATCCACCAGCATCCATCTGGTGCAAAGCGCCATAAGCCGCTTTCTGTCGATGCTGCCAGCGGGCAGATCCGACCCGGCAATGGTCGATCATTTCAACGCTCAGGCGCAATTTGAATGGACCCGCATAAGAGACTTCATCGTCCTGCATTATTGGGCGAACCAGCGGGTTGGCGAACCGTTCTGGGATGCCATGCGGGCAATGGCACTGCCTGAAACACTGCAGCGCAAACTGGCCCTGTGGCACGCGAGCGGGTTCATTCACCGCGAACATGAGGAACTGTTCACCGAGGTGGGCTGGTTCCAGGTGCTGGCAGGC
>JAPLPG010000108.1 GCA_026400375.1 Novosphingobium sp.
GCGATGATCGGCGCGACAAGATCCGAACTCGACCCTTGCTGCGGTTCACGGTCGGCAGGCGCTTGTGCCGTCTTCCAGAAGATGGCGCTGCCGGTGCGGGCAAAGCCGATGACACCGATCAGCGTGCTGCCCAGAATTGCCGCCCACGCCCAGCCCCAGCCCGGCATGTCGGCCACCGAACGCAGGATCAGCAACTTGCCGATGAATCCGGACAGCGGCGGCAATCCGCAGGCAGCAATGGCTGCGGCCATGAACAGCAGGGCAACCGTCTGCCTCTGCCGGAACGGCGGTCCGGGCGTTGCCCGATCGGCAAAACTCGCGCGCCGCCGGGCCACCACATCGGCCACCAGAAACAGCGCTGCGCCTGCCAGCGTGGAATGGACCAGGTAATAGATTGCCGCCCCCAGCGTGTCCTCCTGCCATCCCGCCACCGCGATCAGCAACGTGCCGGTGGAACCGATCACCGCATAGGCGGCCTGTTCCGACAGTTCGCGGGCCACGAACACGCCTGCAAAACCGACCACGGCGGTCAGCATCGCCGCTGGCAGCAGATAGGGCGCGGGAACCCACGCCGCAGCGCCCGCGCCATCGCCGAACCTAAGTCTAAACCTGTGCATGAAGGTTATGGATTGACTGCTAATTGTTCCAATTTGGGGTTAGTTATGCACAAGTTATCCACAGGTAAACCTCTTGGGTTAAAGACTAAAGGCAGGCCCACCGCAGCCTTCAGCGCAAAGACGCTGGCCAGCAGCAGCGCGGCCACGCGCAGCAGGCCCTGATCGTCGGGCGCGATTCCGGCCACGCGCAGGCCCATGTCGGCCATGTTCAGCGTCCCGGTCAGCGCATAGAGCAGCCCGAGCGCGATCAGGAACAGCGACGAGCCGACGATGTTGACGATCACGTATTGCACGCCTGCCTTCAGCCGCGCCGGCCCCTGCCCGTGCAGCATCAGCCCATAGGAGGCAATCAGCAGCACTTCGAAGAACACGAACAGGTTGAACAGGTCCCCGGTCAGGAACGCACCGTTCAGGCCCATCATCTGGAACTGGAACAGCGCATGGAAATGCCACCCCTTGCGGTCGGATTGCGTCACGACCGCATGGAGCAACGCGATCAGCGCAAGCGTGGACGCCAACGTCAGCATGATCGCCGACAACCTGTCGACCACCAGCACGATGCCGAAGGGCGCCGGCCAACCGCCCAGTTCGTAGGTACGGATCGTGCCGTCGCTGGCAGAACCCAGCAGCCACAGCGCCACGATCAGCATGGCCACGCACGATACAAATCCGATGCCCACGCCGAGCCAGCGCCTGCGCCGCATCGTCAGCAGCGAAATCGGCGCGGCAAGCGCGGGGATGACGACCGGCGCGATGGCCAGATGATGCGCCAGGCTCATTCGCCCGGCCCCGGCGGCAGGGCGGACGCTTCAGCTGCATCGCAGGCCGCTTCATGGCCGTCCACCTGATCGCTGCCGGTTTCGAGGAAGCTGCGCAGCGCCAGCACCACGGCAAAGGCGGTCATGCCAAAGGTGATCACGATGGCCGTCAGGACCAGCGCCTGCGGCAACGGATCAGCATATTCGGTAACCCCTTTTGCCAGGATCGGCGCACGGTTGATCGTCAGCCGGCCGGATGCGAAGAGGAACAGGTTTACCGCATAGGAAAACAGCGTCAGCCCTAGCACGACCTGGAATGTCCGCCCGCGCAGCGACAGGTAGATGCCGCCCGCCACCAGCACGCCGATCGCGCTGGCAAAAAGGAATTCGAGGGTCATGGTTCACCCTCCGGCTGTTGATCGCGTTGCGCGGCATGGGCGCGTGCCGCGCGCTGCGCAATCTGGCTCAACTGGGCGAGCGCCAGCATCACCGCGCCGAACACCACGGCCAGCACGCCAACATCGAACAGCATGGCGGTGGCCAATTCCACCTCGCCGACCAGCGGCACATCGAAATAGCCGAACGAACTCGTCAGGAAATTGGCTCCGAACAGCAGCGACCCCAGCCCGGTTGCCATGGCCACCAGAACACCCGACGCGATCAGCAGATGTTCGCCCACCTTCCGCCGCGCATCCGTCCAGTCAAAGCCGGATGCCAGGTACTGCAGCAGGAACGCGATGGCCACGACCAGCGCCGCGATGAACCCGCCGCCCGGCGCGTTATGGCCGCGCAGGAAAATATACAGTCCCACGGCCAGCACCAGCGGCAGCAGGATGCGCGTGGCCATCACGAACATCATCGGATGGCGTTCGGGCGAATGCGGCATGTCTTCCTGCCAGGTCCGCAACCGCGCCGCCGCCGCGCCGCGCGCCGTCGTATCGAGCAGCGCATAGATGGCAAGGCCCGCGATCCCCAGCACGATGATCTCGCCCAGCGTATCGAAGGCGCGAAAATCGACCAGCGTCACGTTGACGATGTTGGTGCCGCCCCCGCCGCTATAGCTGTTGGCGATGTGATAGCGCGAGATCGAGACGTGTGTCTTCCGAT
>JAPLPG010000041.1 GCA_026400375.1 Novosphingobium sp.
CGCTCGTCGCCGCCTGCCGGATCGAAGTGCCGGCCGAACTGCCCTCCGCACTCGCCTGCCTTGTCGGCTATTTCGGGTACGAGACCATTGGCCTCGTCGAAAAGCTCCCCCGCGCGCCGCAGAGCGAGCTCGTCCTGCCCGACATGCTGTTCACCCGCCCCACCGTGGTGCTGGTGTTTGACCGCCTGTCCGACGAACTGTTCGCCATCGCCCCGGTCTGGGCCGAAGGCGGCGAGACTGCTCGCCTGATCGAAGTAGCCGCCGAACGCCTCGACAGAGCCCTGCGCAAGCTGGCCGATCCGGTGCCTGCTGACGAGCGCCTTGCGCAAACCGTTGATGTAACTCCGCAACCGGTGATGCCAGCGGCCAACTACGCGCGCATGGTGGGTGCCGCGAAGGACTACATTGAGGCGGGCGACATCTTCCAGGTCGTCCTCGCCCAGCGCTTCACCGCGCCCTTCCCGCTCCCGCCCATCGCACTCTACCGCTCGCTGCGACGCATCAACCCCTCGCCGTTCCTCTATTTCCTCGACATGCCGGGCTTCGCGCTGACGGGCTCAAGCCCGGAAATCCTCGTACGCATCCGCGACGGCGAGGTCACCATCCGCCCCATCGCCGGCACGCGCCCGCGCGGCAAGACTCCGGAAGAAGACCGCGCCAACGAACTGAGCCTGCTCGACGATCCCAAGGAGCGCGCCGAACACCTGATGCTGCTTGATCTGGGCCGCAACGACGTCGGCCGCGTGGCCAGGGCGGGCACGGTAAAGGTCACCGAAAGCTACACCGTCGAACGCTACAGCCACGTCATGCACATCGTCTCGAACGTGGTCGGCCAACTGGACACGAACCGTGCCGACAGCGTCGATGCCCTCTTCGCCGGCTTCCCCGCAGGCACCGTCAGCGGCGCCCCCAAGGTCCGCGCCTGCGAGATCATCGCCGAGTTGGAACCCGAAACCCGCGGCGCCTATGCCGGCGGGGTGGGCTACTTCGCCCCCGACGGCTCCGTCGACAGCTGCATTGTCCTGCGCACCGGCGTGGTCAAGGACGGCGTACTCCACGCCCAGGCAGGCGCCGGCATCGTCGCCGACAGCAACCCCGAATACGAACAGCGCGAGTGCGAGCTAAAAAGCGGCGCGTTGTTCGCGGCGGCGCGCGAGGCGGTGCGGGTGGCGAGTGAGCCGGGGTATGGGCAGTGAGCCTTGTTTTGCCGCTCGACAAATCGGCGGTCCAGCACGTCGCGTTCTACAAGCGTGATGAACTGACCACTGACCTCCTGTGCTGCGACATTGGGATGATTTCGGGACAGACACTCTGGATCCACGAAGAAATGTCTGAGTGGCACGAGGTCATAGCCGAACTCGAATTATTGCAGGATTTCAAGCAGGATTGGCGGTTGCATGTAATCCATCCTGCCTTTGCCGAATGCCGCCTCACGGCTTACGAGAAGCCCAATCCATGATCCTCGTCATCGACAACTACGACAGCTTCACCTGGAACCTCGTCCACTACCTGATGGAGATGGGCGCGGAGGTTGAAGTCGTGCGCAATGATGCGCTTACCGCCGAACAGGCGATCCAGACCGGCGCGCAGGGGTTCCTGCTTTCGCCCGGACCTTGCACGCCCAACGAAGCAGGCGTCAGCCTCGATCTCGTCGGCGCGGCGGCGGATGCGAATCTGCCCTTGCTCGGCGGGTGCCTTGGCCACCAGTCCATCGGGCAGTATTTCGGCGGCAAGGTCGTGCGCGGCGGGTTGATGCATGGCAAGACGTCGCCTGTCACCCACGATGGCACCGGCGTTTTCGAGGGCCTGCCCTCACCCTTCATCGCCACGCGCTATCACTCGCTGATCGTAACCGACATTCCCGATTGCCTTGCGGTCAACGCGCAGTCCGATGACACACACGTCATGGGCTTCCGCCACACCTCGCTGCCGATCCACGGCGTGCAGTTCCACCCGGAAAGCATCGCCACCGAGCATGGCCACGCAATGGTCGGCAATTTCCTGAAGCTTTGCGGCATCAAGACCAATCCGATCCCGGCATGACCCTGCCAGACGTCACCCACCCGCTTCCCGAAGCCGAGGCCGAAGCGGCATTCGCTGCCATTCTCGACGGCACCGTGCCGGACGAGGCTATCGCCCGGTTCCTTGTGGCCCTGTCCGACCGCGGCGAAACCGCCAGCGAGATCGCCGGAGCCGCCCGTGCCATGCGCGCCCGGATGATCCCGGTCAAAGCGCCCGCCAATGCCATCGACGTCTGCGGCACCGGCGGCGACGGGCATCACACGCTGAACGTCTCCACCGCCGTCAGCCTCGTCGTCGCGGCCTGCGGCGTGCCCGTGGCCAAGCACGGCAATCGCGCCGCCAGCAGCAAGGCGGGCGCAGCCGACACGTTGGAAGCGCTCGGCCTCGATCTCGATCGCGCCGCCGAAACGGCCGAGGAAACCCTGGCCGACCTTGGCATCTGCTTCCTGTTTGCCGGCAAGCATCACCCGTCGATGGGTCGCATCATGCCGATCCGCAAGGCATTGGGCCGCCGCACGATCTTCAACCTGATGGGGCCGCTGGCCAATCCGGCAGGCGTGCGCCGCCAGCTTGTCGGCATCGCCCGGCCTGCCTATGTGCCGATCTATGCCGACGCGATCAGCCGCCTCGGCACCGCGCACAGCATGGTCATTTCGGGCGACGAAGGCCTCGACGAACTCAGCCTTGCCGGCGGCAACGAGCTGGCTGATGTGCAGGGCGCCGAAGTGCTGATGCGCCGCATCGCCCCGCAGGACGCCGGCCTGCCCACTGCCCCGGTCGAAGCGCTGCGTGGCGGCGATGCCGCCCACAACGCCGCCGCCCTGCGCGCGCTGCTGCAGGGCGAGGAAGGCCCCTACCGCAACGCCGTCCTGTTCAACGCCGCCGCCGCGCTGATCATCGCCGGCGAAGCGGCCAGCTGGCACGAAGGCGTGGAAGAAGCCGCCGAAGCCATCGACAAGGGCCTCGCCAACGCCCTGCTCAACTGCTGGGTCGCGGCGCTGAAATAGCGGGTGGGGCAGCATCCTTCGACAAGCTCAGGATGAGCGGAAGTGGTTGCAGGAACTGTCCTAATGTGCCGCTCGTCCTGAGCTTGTCGAAGGACACTCTTGCCCCACCGCGCCGAACCTCGCTAAAGCGCGCGGCATGACCGACATGCTCACCGAAATCTGCGATACCACGCGCACCGAAGTCGCCGCCCGCAAGGCCGCGTTCTCCACCGCGGATCTCGCCTGGCGCGCCGCGCAGCAGACGCCCCCGCGTGGGTTCGAGGCGGCCCTGCGCGCAAAGGCGGCCACCGGTTATGCGCTTATTGCCGAGATCAAGAAGGCCAGCCCGTCGAAGGGCCTGATCCGCGCCGATTTCAACCCCGCCGCCCACGCCGCTGCCTATCAGGCCGGTGGCGCCACCTGCCTTTCGGTGCTCACCGATGCGCCCTATTTCCAGGGACATGAGGACTATCTGGTCGCCGCCCGTGCCGCCTGCACGCTGCCGGTGATCCGCAAGGACTTCATGGTCGATCCGTGGCAGTGCCTCGAAGCGCGCGCGATGGGCGCCGATGCCATCCTGATCATCGCCGCCTGCCTGTCCGACGCCCAGATGGCCGAAATCGAGGCCGCCGCGCGCGAACAGGGCATGGACGCGCTGGTTGAAGTCCACAACGAGGAAGAGATGGAACGCGCCGCGCGCCTCAAGAGCCGCCTGATCGGTGTGAACAACCGCGATCTGAAGCGCTTCGTCACGGATCTTGCCACCACCGAACGCCTCGCCCCGCTGGCGCCCGTAGGCACGCTGCTGGTCGCCGAAAGCGGGATCAACACCCACGCCGATCTGCTGCGTCTGGAAAAGTACGGTGCGCGCACGTTCCTGGTGGGCGAGGCGCTGATGCGCCAGGCCGATGTCGAGGCGGCCACGCGCGAGCTGCTGCAGGGCTGAACCTAAAGCTCGCGCAGCACCTGCGCCGGGCGCGATCGCAACAGGCCGAGCGATCCGCCGATGGCCAGCGCCATCACCAGCCCGACGCCTGCCCCCAGCACGCCCAGGATCCGGGGCCAATCGGGCAGCCAGTCGAACTCGAACAGCCACACCACCACCGCCCAGGCCACGCCGCTGCCCAGCGCCAGCGCCAAGGCGCACAGAAGTGCACCTAGCAGCACATACTCGGCCATCAACAGTACCAGAAGCTGCCTGCGGCTCGCCCCCAGCACGCGCAGGATGACATTGTCATAGGTCTTGCGTTCGCGCGCCGCAGCGATCGCGCCGGCCAGCACCGCCATCCCCGAAAGCACCGCAACGCTCGCCGCCGCAAGGATCGCCGTGCCCATCTGGCCCAGGATCTCGCGCGCCTGCCCCAGCACCGGCCCGATTCGATCACCGAGCTTGAGGGCAGGGCCTTGACCAGCCCGCCGAGGATCGCGCGGCGCACTTCCGGTGTCTTCGCGCCTTCGGGCAGGCTGACCGTCGCCGCCAGATTGTGCGGCGCATCGGCAATCGCATTGGGGCTGAACACCAGTACGTAGTTGAAGCCCATGTTCTCCCAATCGATCCGCCGGAACGAGGCGATCTTCGCGCTGCGCTCAACCCCCAGAATCGAAACGGCAATCCGGTCGCCCAGCTTCAGGTCCAGCGCCTTGCCCAGGTCATCGTCGACCGAAACCAGCGGCTCCCCGGCATAGTCCTTCGCCCACCACGTGCCAGCGGTCAGCACGTTGCCCTGTGGCACTTCGTCGGCATAGGTAAGCCCGCGATCGCCGCGCAAAGGCCATGCGTTATCAGGTAGTTGCTTCAGATCGGCAACCCGCGTCATCGCCCCTTGCGGGCCATAGGCAACGATGCTGCCCCTGAGCGCCGGCACCTTGCGAATCTCGGCCCCCGGCGCTGCCGCCCGCACGATCGCATCGAATTCGCCGACGCGGCTGCGCGGCAGGTCGAGCACGAAGTAATCGGGCGCCTTGTTGGGCACGCGCTGGGCAATGTTGCCATCAAGGCTGGTCTGCACGCCCGCCAGCAGGACGAAGGCCGAAAGCCCGAAGCCCAGCGCCACCACCAGCGCCGATGTCTGCGCGCCCGGACGGTGCAGGTTCGCCAGTGCCATCCGCGCAATTGCGCCCTTGGGCCGGGGCACCTTGGCCGCCAGCCTCTGCACGCCCCAGCCGAGTGCCGATAGCAGCAGGAACAACGCCGCCGCTCCGCCGAGAAACCCCGCCGCCAGCAGCTTTTGCGGCGCTGTCAGCACCGCCAGCGCCGCGATGCCGCCAAGGCCAAGCGCCACCGGTAGCACCGCGCCGCGCCAGCCCCCGGCCAGCGGACTGACCCGCGCGCGCATCAGGGCCATTGCCGGAAAGCTGCGCGCCCGCACCAGCGGCGGTGCGGCAAAGGTCAGGGCGATCAGCGCGCCATAGGCCGCCGCAATGGCCAGCGCACCCGCATCGAAAACGAAGCCCGGCTCGATCGGCAACAGCCCCTGCAAAGCCCGCCCCAGCAGCGGCGTGACGCTGATCCCCACCACCAGCCCGGCAAGGATCGCCAGCGAAGAGGCCGCTGCCAGCTGCAACAGGAATATCCGCGCAATGTCCCCGCTCGACGCGCCCAGAATCTTCAGCGTGGCAATGCTGCTGCGCCGCGCTTCGAGGTAGGAGTTCACGCCATTGCCAATGCCGATCCCGGCAATCGCCAACGCAGCCAGCGCCACCAGCACCAGAAACTGCCCCATCCGCGAAACGAACCGGTCCAGCCCCGGCGAGGCCTTTTCGCGCGTGCGCACTTCGTATCCGGCAAGGGGGAAGCGCTCCTTGATGCCGTCCCCAAGTGCCACCGGATCGGCGCCCGGCGGCAGCTTCACCCGCAGCTTGGAGCGCACCATCGAGCCGGGCTGCACCAACCGCGAAGCATCGAGCGCCGCCGTGCCGACAATCACCGTGGGGCCGAGCGAGAACCCTTCGGCCATGCGGTCAGGCTCCGATCCGATCACGCCGCCGACTTTCAGCACGGCTTCACCGACTTTCAGCGAGTCACCCACTTTGACGCCCAGCCGATCGGCCACGCCCGGCGCGATCCACGCCGTCAGGCCAGCGGGCGCACGGGCCACGGTCCCGTCGGACAGGGTGAACCGTCCGTAGAGCGGCCACTTGGCGTCCACCGCCTTCAGTTCGATCGGAGTCGTACGCGTCTGTTCACCCGGTACGCTGGCCATCGCTTGCAACCGCGCGCCTTCGGACACGTCGCCCAGCGCCGCAATCGCAGCGCGCTCCTCCCGGGCTGGCGTGCGCGCCGCCAGCGTGAATTCCACATCCGCGCCCAGCATCTCACGCCCGCGCGTGGCCAGTTCGCGTTCAATCGCGCCGGTCAGCGTGCCGATGGCCGAAAGCGCCGCCGTGCCCAGCACCAGGCACACCAGCAAGAGTCGCAGGCCCTTGAAGCGCCAGTCGAGCCCGCGCCGCGCCAGCGTCCACGCCGCGCCCCGTGACAGGTTCATGCCGCCACGCCCGGACCGCCATCGGACACGATCCGCCCGTCGGCCAGGCGCACGATCCGCCCGCACCGCGCGGCCAGCGCTTCGTCATGCGTCACCATGATGAAGGTTGCGCCGACCTCGTCCGCCCGGGCAAACAGCAGGTCGGCCACGGCATCGCCATTGGCATGGTCAAGATTTCCGGTCGGCTCATCGGCGAACAGGATCGCCGGCCTTGGCGCGAGCGCGCGGGCAATCGCCACGCGCTGCTGCTCACCACCGGAAAGCTGCGCGGGGTAATGGTTCAGGCGATGGCCAAGGCCAACCGCGACCAGTTCGGCCTCCGCCCGCGCCATGGCATCGGCCATGCCCGCCAGTTCCAGCGGCGTTGCCACGTTTTCCAGCGCGGTCATCGTCGGCAGCAGGTGGAACGCCTGCAGCACGATGCCGATGCGCCCGCGCCGCGCCGCCGCCAGCCCATCCTCGTCGAGCGTGGTGAAATCGGCACCGGCAACATGCAGCGTCCCGCCGCTCGCCTGCTCCAGCCCGGACAGGATCGCCAGCAGCGAAGACTTGCCCGATCCCGAGGGGCCCAGCAAGGCCAGCTTCTCTCCGGGGAGGACCGCCAGGTCGATGCCGCGCAGGATCTCGACCCGCGCCTCCCCGGAACTGAGCGACAGGGTAAGGGCGGATGCGGCAATTACCGGGGATGCTGTGTTGGTCACGGGCCTCAGGTGGCATGATTTGGTTGCAACGTGCAACCGGCACTTGGGTGCGCGGAGGCACAGTTTCAATGCGCCGGTTGGCGACAGGCTGCCGACCTTCCCGCGACAGGAGGAATGCGTTCAATATCTGCTCGTGCTGACCCTGTCGAAGCACCTGGCCCAACCACCCTTGGACAACCGCCACAGCAGCCGGTATCGATAACGCCATGCGTAAAGCCTTCCTCCTCTCCGCCTTGCTGCTCGCCGCCTGTTCTTCGGAGCAAGCCCCTGAATCAAGCGCGTCCCCCGCCGCGCAGGCTTCCCTGGCCGCGGCCCCGGTTCCGGCAGACGCCCCTGTCATCCTGGCGTTCGGAGACAGCCTTTATGCCGGGTACAACCTGCAACCGGGCGAGGGATATCCGCCCCGCCTCGAAGCGGCACTCAACGCCAGAGGGTCCCCGGCGCGGGTGATCAATGCCGGGGTTTCGGGCGATACCACCGCCGCCGCGCTCCAGCGCTTGAGCTTCACGCTGAACAACCAGCCGGTGAAACCGGCGCTGGCACTGGTCGGCCTTGGCGGGAACGACATGTTGCGCGGCCTGCCGCCCGAAGAGACGCGCGCCAATCTCGATTCGATCCTGACCGAATTCGACCGGCGCGGGATACCAGTGGTGCTCACCGGAATGCTGGCCGCCCCCAACCTCGGCGCGGACTACGCTGCCCGCTTCAACCCGATCTGGCCCGAAATGGCCAAGAAGCACAAGGCGGGGCTGGTGCCGTTCTTCCTGCAACCCGTGCTGGGCAACCGCGCCTTGATGCTGGATGACCACGTCCACCCCAATGCGGAAGGGGTCAACCGGATCGTCGCTGCAACCGAAGGCACGGTTGCCAAGGCGCTGGAGGAGGCCATCGCGAAGGCAAAATAGCGCTGCCTACAGCGCAAGGCGCTGGCAGGATCGCCTGATGCTCGCCCCCTCCCCTCCCTTGCTTGAAAACCGTGGTTTTTCGGGTCATTGGCAGGGGCGATTGCGGGGCGTGCGGGACCTTCCAGTTTTCTTCAGGACTATGTAAACCGTGTAAACCTGTTCAGGGAAAGTTGGCACTGAATGAACGGATTGACCCATATCGATGCCGCCGGGACCGCCCGTATGGTGGACGTCGGCGGCAAGGCGGAAACGCAGCGCGTGGCCATTGCCCGCGGCACGATCCGGATGAAGGACACGACGCTCGCAGCCATCCGCACCGGCGATGCGCCCAAGGGCGATGTTCTGGGCACCGCGCGACTTGCCGGAATCCTGGCCGCAAAGAAAACGGGCGACCTGATTCCGCTGTGCCACCCGCTCGCGCTCGATGCGGCCAACGTCGAATTCGCATTCACTAACATCGGTGTGGAATGCACTGCCACGGCCTCGCTTACCGGGCGCACCGGGGTGGAGATGGAGGCGCTGACGGCAGTCTCGGTCGCGTTGCTGACCGTCTATGACATGGCCAAGGCGCTGGACAAGGGCATGGTGATCGAAGGGGTGCGCCTGATCGAGAAGCGTGGCGGCAAATCCGGCACCTGGCGCGCCGAGGGCGCGTGAAGACGCCGCCGCTGCCCCTTGCCGAAGCGCAGGCCCGCCTGCTGGCGCTGGCACCGGCCCTGCCGGTTGAACATCGCGCCGTGGGCGAATGTCTGGGGCACTACCTCGCCGAGCAGCTGGCCGCGCGCCGCACCCAGCCCGCCGCGCCGCTCTCGGCAATGGATGGCTATGCCTTGCGCAGCAGCGATCTGCCCGGGCCATGGCGCGTGATCGGCGAAAGCGCGGCGGGCCATCCGTATGAAGGCACGGTCGGCGCGGGCGAGGCCGTGCGCATCAGCACCGGCGCCATCGTGTCCGGCGGCGCCGACATGGTGCTGATTCAGGAGGACACTTCTCGCGAGGGCGAGGACTTGCGCTTTACCGGCGAACTGCCCTCACCGCTCGAACGGCATATCCGCCCTGCCGGCATGGATTTCACCGCGGCAGCCGAACTGATGCCAGCCGGCACCCGGATCGGCCCTGCGCAGATCGCCCTGGCCATCGCGGGCGGGCACAGCCACCTGCCGGTGCGGCGGCCGCTCAAGCTGGTCGTGATCGACAGCGGGGACGAACTCGTGCTGCCGGGACACCCACCCGGACCCCACCAGTTGCCCGCCAGCAACGGCCCGATGCTCTGTGCGATGGCGGCAAGCCAGCCTGTCCAGGTCCGTCATCTTGGCCCAATTGCCGACGATCTGCAGGCACTGGCTGCGGCGCTGGAGAGCGCCGCCGATGCCGATGTCATCGTCACCACCGGTGGTGCCTCGGTCGGCGATCACGATCTGGTGCGCCCCGCGCTCGAAGCGGTGGGCGCCACGCTCGACTTCTGGCGCGTGGGCATCAAGCCGGGCAAGCCGCTGCTGGTGGCGCGCCGGGGCGGCCAGGTGGTGCTGGGCCTTCCCGGCAATCCGGCTTCGGCCTTCGTCACGGCCTTCCTGTTCCTGCTGCCCCTGCTGCGCGCCAGCGCCGGTGCAGCCGTGCCGCTGCCGCCGACAATCACGGCGCGGCTGGCAAGGCCGATAAGCAAGGGCGGCAGCCGGATGGAGTTTCTGCGCGGGGTCTGGGATGGCGTTGAGGTAACGCTCGATCCGCTGCAAGATTCGGGTGCGCTGTCACCCTTGGCGCGCGCCAATGCGCTGATCGTGCGCGAAGCCTGGGCCGAGGCGAAAGCGGCAGGAACGGATGTTCCGGTCTACCTGCTCGAAAATGGCGGTATTGCTTGACGAGTCGCAATTGGTTGCTTATCCGTTCCGCATTCGTTCACCCGCGGAGGAACCGCCAATGTTGACGCGCAAGCAGCATGAACTGCTCACCTTCATCCAGGTCAGGCTGGAGGATTCGGGCATTTCCCCTTCGTTCGAAGAAATGAAGGAAGCGCTCGATCTCAAGTCGAAGTCCGGCGTCCATCGCTTGATCTCAGCACTGGAAGAACGCGGCTTCATCCGTCGGCTGCCCAACCGCGCCCGCGCGCTGGAAGTGCTGCGTCAGCCTGAAAGTTCGGTGACCAAGCCCGGTGGCACGGCCCCGGTGCGGGCCGCGGCCAGTGCCAATTCCGCGCTTGCCCCGCTGCGCACCGCGGCAAAGGCTGCGCCAGCCCCGGCCAACGACGTGATTGAACTGCCCCTCCACGGCAAGATTGCAGCGGGCGTGCCGATTGAAGCGTTCGAAACCACCGCAACCCTGCCCGTCCCGGCAGCACTGCTGGGCGCCGGTGAACACTATGCGCTCGAAGTTTCCGGGGATTCGATGGTCGAAGCCGGCATCTTCGACGGCGACTATGCCCTTGTCCGCAAGACCGACGTGGCGCGCGATGGCGAAATCGTTGTCGCGCTGGTGCGGGGTGAGGAAGCGACGCTCAAGTATCTGCATCGCGAAAAGGGCATGATCCGCCTCGATCCGGCCAATGCAGCCTACGATCCGCAGTTCTACCGGCCTGAAGAAGTCGCTGTTCAGGGCAAGCTGGCGGGGCTGCTGCGCCGGTACCATTAAGGTCTCGTGCGGGCAGGTCAGCGCTCGCATGCAGGTTCATCTGAAGAAGATGCCGTTCCCCGCAACTGTCGGTGGGCGGCATTTTCCTTTGGCGGCGGTTCGTTATGATAAATATCAATCTAATTGGTTGAGATTCTTCTGGCGGAGTGTTCGGCTTTGTTATAGTTTCCGTCGTTACCGAATGCCCCTAACGGGGCGCCCCCTTCCGGGACGGCCCGCCAGAACATGGGGCGTCGGCAACGGAAGAGGTGTTGCCAATGGCTTATACAGTCGAACATACCCGACGGCGGCAGACGCAGACCTTCATCGCGGTGGGATTGCTGCACGGCGTGGCAATCTGGGCAATCGCATCGGGCTTTGCCAGCGGGTTCGTCAAGATCGTCAAGGACCCCTTCATCGCCCAGCAGTGGCAGGACGATGAGGTCAAGATCACCCCCGTCGCGCCGCCACCAGACGTCAAGCCCACCACGAAGCCCGAAAGCCGCCCGCTGGTTGCGCCCCGGCCGGATATCGTGCTTGGCCCTGTCGATCCCGGCATCGGCATCAAACCTATCGAGATCACGCCCATCGTGCCGGTCGAGATCGGCCCGATCGTTCCGCCCGAGGTTAAGCCATCGCCCACGGCCAGCTTTGCCGTACGCGCTGCCGTGCCGCGCGGTTCGCCCGGATCGTGGGTTTCCGACCGCGACTATCCGAGCGCTGCGATCCGCGAGGAGCGCGAAGGCCTGACGCGGTTCCGCCTGTCGATTGGAACGGATGGCCGCGTGACGGGATGCGAGATCATCGGGTTGAGCGGGTCTGCCGATCTTGACGCGGCCACCTGCGCCAAGGTTACCTCGCGCGCGCGCTTCGCCCCTGCATCGGGCAGCGATGGCCTGCCGACGGTCGGCAGCTACAGCGGTTCGGTTCGCTGGGTCCTGCCCTGAAGCTGCAGGCCGGGGCCGTCCGAGAGGCACGGGCGGTCCCGGCCACTGTTCTACTGCGCTGACTGGGTGGCGTTGGCAGAAACCGGACTGGCAGGTGCAGGTTGCGATCCCTTCCCGGAGTCGCCCCCTGCCGCCCTTGCCTTCGCGGGCCGTGGCTCAGGCCAGCGATACCAGCCCTGCTCCCCCTGTGTATCCGAAACCGTGCGGATCCGGCCGGTGGCAAGGTTGATCGACAGGCCGCCCGTGCCCGCCAGAAACGCGCGGTCCGCCTTCAGCAACCGGGGCTTGCAGGAGAATGGCAAGCGGCGGTCCGCTATGACGATGTCGGCACGTTCGCAGGCTGCCGCCAGCGCCATGTCATCGACGTAGGCACGGCTGCGCGCGATCAGCACGGTGAAGGCACGCCTGCCACGCCGCAAGTGCGCGACGCAAAAGTCATCGGTGCAGCGTGCGCCGGGCCAGCCATCCAGCGGGCGCAGCGTGCCTTCCATCCCGGCAAGCTCCAGCAGGTTGTCGCGCATGTAATCGCCGCGCCCCATGCGCAGGACGATCAGATCATCGCCCTCGCCGGTGATGCCGACATGATGACCATCGCCGGTGACGAGGATGTCGGGCGTTGACGTGAGGATCATCGTGACGAATGCGAGGACAGCGGGCGCCAGCCCCCACAGTCGGACCTTGCCGGTCCACAGCGCAAGCCACAGCATGCCGGCGATGAAGGCCACGAAAGGCCACGGAGCGAAGGCGGGAAGCATGGTTACAGCGCCCGGCTTTGCCGCCACGAAGTGGGCCAAGCCCAGCAGCAGTTCAAGGCTTTTCCCGGCGAGCCACCACGCGGGTGCGCCTGCGCCGAAGCTGTCCATCAGCAAGGCGAGACCGATCAGCGGCATCGTGACGAAGGTGGTCAGCGGGATTGCGATCACATTGGCGAGCGAGCCATAGATGCCCGCGCGGTGAAAGTGGAACAGCCCGATGGGCATGAGCGCCAGTTCGATGACCATGCCGGTGGCGAGCAACAGGATCAGCGAACGTGCGGCGCGGACGATCGGGCCATGGTGATCAGCGG
>JAPLPG010000291.1 GCA_026400375.1 Novosphingobium sp.
GCCTGCTCCAGGCTGCTGGCCAGTTGCTGGTTCTGCAGCTGGGTGCGGATCATCAGGTGGTTCTGCCTGCGTACCGCATTGGCCAGCCCGATCAGCGCCGGTCCCAGGCCGATGGTCGCCACCAGCGGAATCGGGCCGAGCACGTCGATATAGACAATCGTCTGCGGCAACAGGCAGGCGATGGCGCCGAACAGGAACAACGAAAACGGGCGCCGCTCGGTTGCCACCACCATGCAGGTGATCGCGATCGACACGATGATCACGACGCACACGAACATCGAGGCCATGTCGTGGCCCAGCGTCTTGATCACCGGCAGCATGCAGGCGGTCCATGACACCCCTGAAAAAAGCGCCATGCCATTGTAGACCCGCCACCAGCGTGCGGCGGCCCGTCGGCCCTGCGCCCGGCTGAGCGCGCGACTGGCGATGTTCATGCCGGCCAGCGCCACGATGTTTCCAGCCACGCAGATAGCCATGAACCGCCAGCCGGGCAGGTACAGGCTGCACAGCGCGATCAGGCCGAGCGGGACCGCATTGGCGATCTTGTAGCGACCGATGTTCTCCACGAAGTGGCGGCGCGATTGCTGCTCGACGTCCTGCTGGGACACGTCAAGGGGGTCAGCACCCTGGGCTGCCTTGATCGAGCGCGAGGCGGCAAACATTTCCACTAAAACGGATGTTTATCCGTCCGTGGTTTAGAAAAGCTTACTCGACAGTTACGGACTTTGCCAGATTGCGCGGCTGATCCACGTCGGTGCCCTTGGCCACGGCCACGTGATACGCCAGCAACTGCACCGGCACGGCATAGACCAGCGGCGCGATCAGCGGATGAACCTTGGGCATCTCGATCGTGGCCAGGCACCCCTCGCCTGCCTCTGCGATGCCCTCGGCGTCGGATATGAGCACGACCTTGCCGCCGCGGGCGCGGACTTCCTGCATGTTCGAAACGGTCTTTTCGAACAGCGGTCCCGAAGGCGCGAGGACGATGACCGGCACGGCCTCGTCAATCAGCGCGATGGGGCCATGCTTCATCTCCCCGCTGGCATAGCCTTCGGCGTGGATGTAGCTGATTTCCTTGAGCTTCAGCGCGCCTTCCAGCGCCAGCGGATAGTCCGGCCCGCGCCCGAGATAGAGCACGTCGCGGGCGGGCGCGATCAGGTGCGCCATGCCGGCGATTTCGTCGTCATGGGCCAGCGCCGCGTTGAGGCAGGCGGGCGTCTCGACCAGTTGCTCGACGATCTCGGCCTCTTCCTCGCGGGTCAGCCGCCCGCGCTTGACCGCAAGGTGCGCCGCCAGCGCCGCCAGGACGGCAAGCTGGCAGGTGAAGGCCTTGGTCGAGGCGACGCCGATTTCAGGGCCCGCGTGGGTGGGCAGCAGCAGGTCCGCCTCGCGCGCCATCGTGCTGGTGGGCACGTTGACGACCACCGCGATGGTCTGCCCCGCCGCCTTGCAATGGCGCAGCGCCGCCAGCGTATCGGCCGTCTCGCCGCTCTGCGAGATGAACAGCGCGAGGCCGCCGGGTTCCAGCACCGGATCGCGATAGCGGAATTCGGACGCCACATCGATGTCCACCGGCAGGCGGGCGAACTGTTCGAACCAGTACTTGGCGACCATCCCGGCATAGAAGCTGGTGCCGCAGGCCACGATCGTCACGCGGTTGATGCTGGCCAGGTCGAAGTCGATCTGCGGCAGCGCCACGGTCTGTTCGACGCGGCGCAAGTACGATCGCAGGGTCTGTGCCACGACCACCGGCTGCTCGAAGATTTCCTTCTGCATGAAGTGCCGGTAATTGCCCTTCTCGATCGCCGCCGCCGTGGCGCCCGAGGCGACGATGAGCCGTTCGACCGGCGCATTGTCGGCATCGAAGATCTGCGCGCCATCGCGGGTGATCACCACCCAGTCGCCTTCTTCGAGATAGGTGATGCGCTGGGTCAGCGGCGCCAGAGCCAGCGCGTCGGAGCCGAGATAGGTCTCCCCCTCCCCGTACCCGACCACCAGCGGCGAGCCGAGACGCGCGCCGATCAGCATGTCGTCATGCGCGCGGAAGGCGATGGCCAGCGCAAAGGCCCCGCGCAATTGCGGCAGCACGGCCTTGACCGCGTCCTGCGGCGATTGCCCGGCCTCGACCAGTTCCGACACCATGTGCGCGACGACTTCGGTATCGGTTTCGCTCTCGAACGTGCGGCCGCGCGCGATCAGCGCCTCGCGCAGCGGCTTGAAATTCTCGATGATGCCGTTGTGGACCAGCGCCACCTGCTGCGTCGCGTGGGGATGGGCATTGCTGGTGGTCGGCGCGCCGTGGGTGGCCCAGCGCGTGTGGGCAATGCCGATCAGGCCCGCCGCGGGATTGCGCTCCAGTTCGATGACGAGGTTCTGCAGCTTGCCCTCTGCCCGGCGGCGGACGAGCGCGCCGGCATCGACCATGCAGACGCCGGCCGAATCATAGCCGCGATATTCCATGCGGCGCAGGCCATCGACCAGCCGGTCTGCCACCTGTTCCTTGCCAACGATCCCGATAATTCCGCACATGGTTCTGGCTTGATCCTGAAAAGTTCGTCCTCGTGCTTTGGCACGAAAACCTTGGGAATGTCTTTCCAATTGCGAGGCCGCCAGCTTTTGTCCAGCAGGTAATGAACGGGAGTTGAAGGGCCATTTCGTTCAGGTTCATGGCCGTTTTCCTGACAGGGTTTACACCGTTTACACAGTCCATGGAAACAAATGCACAAGGCTGTTTCCCCTCGGCGATGGCAGGGCACATCGGCGCGAAATGCGGGCGGCAGGCGCCGTGGCTGCGGGGTTGCGGCAGATGCGGAAGACCTGGATCGACATGGGCGGACGCTGCCATTTTGCCGAACTGTAGGAAAACGGTTTGTGCGCCGGGCCATCCCACCGGCTCGCCCCGGAACACAATGCCGGGCCCGCCGGTTTCCTGTCGTGAAGTGCAATGCAATGCAGGAGACCAGGATGAGCATTTTCGGCAAGATCATGGATGCCATTTCGTGGAAGGGATCACGGCCCACCCAGACCGGGCAGACGCCCAAACCCGCCGCCACGGCACCGCAGGCCGCGCCAGCACCAAGCGCTGCGCCCACACAGACCCCGCCAGCACAGGCCGCGCCTGCCGCAGCCCCGCTGGACGTGGAAGCCAACCTTGCCGAAATGGCCCAGGGCAAGAACCTCAACTGGCGCACCTCGATCGTCGACCTGATGAAGCTGCTCGACATCGATTCCAGCCTGAGCAACCGCAAGGAACTGGCGCAGGAACTCGGTTACACCGGCGCGCTCGACGGGTCGGCCGAGATGAACATCTGGCTGCACAAGGCAACGATGCGCAAGCTGGCGCAGAACGGCGGGAAGATCCCGGCTGACCTGACGGATTGAGCCCGTCCTGAAGTCGAGACCAATTGCCGAGGGCCCGCATTTGTAATAATGTGGGCCTTCTTGCAGGAGCCTGTCCCATGAGCCGGTTGACCATCGACATCACCGACCGTCAGCACCAGAACCTGAAGGCATTGGCGGCACTGCAAGGCAAGACCATCAAGCAGTATGCGCTCGAGCGCCTGTTTCCCGAAGCATCGGACGAGGACACGGCCTGGGGCGAACTTAAGACCCTTCTGCAACAACGGGTTGGCGAGGGCTTGGCAGGCAAGCTATCGAATCGCAGCATCGGCACGATCCTTGACGATGAGCTGGGCGCCGGCGACCGCGCTTGAGCAGCGCTTATGTGCTGACCGAAGCAGCGGAAGCCGATCCAAACGCGCAAATATGTTTCCGCACTGGAGCGCAGCATGGCGGAACTGGCGGCAGGCACGGTGCAATTCAAAGACATGGGTGCACTATATACGGGGCTGCGGATGCTACGCTGCCAGCATCACTACATTTTCTGCCTGCCGCGCGACGCCGCTCCCGCGCTGGTCGTGGCCATACTCCATGAGCGGATGGACCTGATGACAAGACTAGCAGCGCGCCTGGGGTGACCTCACTGCAAAGCAGGGACTTCGCCAATCCCGGAGCATGATCCCGCCGGCCATTCGATCATGCTCCGCTTGAAGCCCTATCCGCCCTTCTTCTTCTTCATCGCATCGTGGAACCGGTCGGCCCAGCCCGGCTTGACCAGTTGTTCTGCCCGCACCATCCGCAATTCGCCGTCGCCCACATCGCGCGATACGGCGCTGCCTGCGGCCACGATCGCGTCTGCGCCGATCCTTACCGGGGCGATCAGGGCGCTGTTCGAGCCGATGAAGGCGCGCTCGCCGATCACGGTCTTGTGCTTGAAATAGCCGTCATAGTTGCAGGTGATGGTGCCTGCGCCGATGTTGGCGCCTGCGCCGACTTCGGCATCGCCAAGGTAGGTCAGATGGTTGGCCTTTGATCCGGCGTGCATCACCGCGTTCTTGACCTCGACAAAGTTGCCGATCTTGACCTTTTCCCGCAAGTCCGCGCCGGGGCGCAGGCGGGCGTAGGGGCCGATCTGGACGCCGGCGGCCAGCGTTGCGCCTTCCAGGTGGCTGAAAGCGTGGATCGTCACGTGATCGGCCACGGTCACGCCGGGGCCGAAGACCACGTTGGGTTCGATCAGCACATCGCGGCCGATCTGCGTGTCCCAGGCAAACCACACGGTTTCCGGCGCGATCAGGGTGGCGCCATCGGCCATGGCGGCGGCGCGGCGGCGCTGCTGCCAACGCTGTTCGGCCTGCGCCAGTTCGGCGCGGGAATTGATCCCCGCCACTTCGTCGGCATCGTCGGTGACCACCACGGCACAGGTGCGGCCATCGGCAATGGCGATGTTGACCACATCGGGCAGGTAGTATTCGCCTTGCGCGTTGTCATTCCCCACGCGGGCCAGCAGGCCGAACAGATCGGCGCTGCGCAGCGCCATCAGGCCCGAATTGCAGGTGCGGCACTGGCGTTCAGCCTCGGTCGCGTCCTTGTGTTCGACCATTCTGGCGATGCGGCCCTCTGCGGCGATGACGCGGCCATATTGCAGCGCATCGTCGGGTTCGAAGCCGAGCACGACGGCGGCGGGATTGTCCGCCTCGTGCAGGCGGGCGATCATGGCCTGCATCGTTTCGGCGCGCACGAACGGCACATCGCCATAAAGGATCAGCACATCGCCATCAAATCCCGCCAGCGCGCCTTCGGCCTGCTGCACGGCGTGGGCAGTGCCCAGCTGCGGGTCCTGCACGGCGATGGTGGCGCTTTGCCCTAGCGCCTTTTCCAGCTGGTCGCGGCCGTGGCCTGCGACGACGACTTGCCGTTCGGGGCCGAGCTGTGCGGCGCTGGCCATCAGGTGCATCAGCATCGGGCGGCCCGCGATGGGGTGGAGGACCTTGTGCAGGTCGCTCTTCATGCGGGTGCCTTTTCCGGCAGCGAGAACGATGATGGCCAAAGGCGATGCGGCAGGAGTGGTATCTGTCATGCGCGCACCTTTGCCAGACAAATCTTGCGCTTTCCAGAACGTGCGGCCACTTGGCTGCCATTATGACAAGCTTTCCCTATGCAATCGTCGGATTCGATCTGGACGGGACCCTGCTCGATACCTCGCGCGATCTGGGGGTGGCGCTGAATCATGCACTGGGCCTGGCCGGGCGGCCGCCCGTGCCGGTCGAGGATGTTTCGCGGCACATCGGAGGCGGGGCGGCGCAGATGCTGCGATCGGCGCTGACGGAATCGGGCGGGGTCGACGAGGCGGCGTTCGACGGGCTGCAGGCCGCGCTCGTGGCGTTCTATGCTGATAATCTCGCCCACCACACCGCGTTCTTTGCAGGGGGCGAGGCCATGCTCGATGCGCTGGATGCACGCGGGGTGAAGATCGCGATTGCCACGAACAAGAAGGAATCGCTGGCGGTGCGCCTGTTCGAGGAACTGGGCATCCTCCACCGCTTTGCCTGCGTGATCGGCGGGGACACGCTGGGGCCGGGCCGGGCCAAGCCAAAGCCCGACATGCTGCACGAAATGGTGGCGCGCTGCGGCGGCGGGGCGGCGGCGTTCGTGGGCGATACCACGTTCGATGTGGGCGCGGCCCGCGCGGCGGGGCTGCCGGTGGTGGCCGTGCGGTTCGGCTTCAACGATCTGCCTGCCGATGATCTGGGGGCCGATGCGGTGATCGACCATTTCGATGAGCTGGTGCCCGCATTGGAAGCCCTCGCCAGCGCAGTGCGGACGGTCTAAGGCCGGGGCATGGCAGCTCCTCTGGCACTTTCGATTGGCGATCCGGCTGGCGTCGGGCCCGAACTTGCGGCTGCGGCCTGGGCCTTGCGCGAAACCGAATACTTGCCGCCGTTCTTCGTGGTCGGATCGGCGCAGGTGGTGGAGCAGGCAGCGCGGGCGCGCGGGATTGCCGTGCCGGTCTGCGCAGTGGCATCGCCCGACGAGGTGGCGGACTGCTATGCCGAGGCACTGCCGGTGCTCGATCTGGGGGACCTCGCCTATGCACCCGGCGCGCCCGACGACGATGGCGCACGGCTGGCGCTGCGGGCGCTGGAGACGGCAACGGGGCTGGTGCGATCGGGCGCGGCATCGGCGCTGGTCACCGGCCCGATTGCCAAGAGCCGCCTGGCGCGCGTGGGCTTCAACCATCCGGGGCAGACCGAATTCGTGGCGCAGGCTTGCGGCATCACCGCCGAAAACGCAGTGATGATGCTGGCCGGGCCGAGCTTGCGCGTGGTGCCGATCACCGTCCACGTGGCATTGCGCCATGTGCCGGACCTGCTCAGCGCCGAACTGATTCGCAGCCGCGCGGCGATTGCCGCGGCGGCGCTGGCCCGCGATTTTGGCGTGGCCAGCCCGCGTCTTGCCGTGGCGGGCCTGAACCCGCACGCGGGCGAGGATGGGCGCATGGGAAGCGAGGACATCGCGATCGTCGCCCCCGCCGTCGCCCTGCTGCGCGAGGCCGGGATCGATGCGTTCGGCCCGCTGCCGCCCGACACGATGTTTCATGCCGAAGCGCGCGCGGGCTATGACGTGGCGATCTGCATGTATCACGATCAGGCCCTGATCCCGATGAAGGCGCTCGATTTCGACCTGGGGGTGAACGTCACGTTGGGGCTGCCGATCGTGCGCACGTCGCCCGACCATGGCACCGCGTTCGGCATCGCCGGGACCGGCGCGGCGCGGGTCGGCCCGACGATTGCGGCGCTGCGCATGGCGGGCGAATGTGCCAGCCGCAGGATGAGCGCATGACCGACCTTACCTCCCCCCCGCTCCCCCCCTTGCGCGATGTCATCAACCGTCATGGCTTGTTTGCCACCAAGGCGCTGGGGCAGAACTTCCTGTTCGACGAGCACTTGCTCGACCGCATCGCGCGGGTGCCGGGCAAGCTGAAGGGCGAGAACGTGCTGGAAGTTGGCCCCGGCCCCGGCGGGTTGACGCGGGCGCTGTTGCGCGCGGGCGCCAACGTGACCGCGATCGAGATGGACAAGCGCTGCCTGCCCGCGCTGGCGGAACTTTCAGACGCCTTCCCCGGGCAGCTCACGGTGATTGCCGGGGACGCGACGAAGATCGATGCCGCAGGGCTGTTTGACGGGCCGTGGCAAGTGGCGGCGAACCTGCCCTACAACGTCGGCACGGGGCTGTTCACCGGCTGGCTTTCCGGTCAGGTCTGGCCGCCGCAGTGGAAATCGCTGACGCTGATGTTCCAGCTGGAAGTGGCCGAGCGGATCGTGGCCCAGGCCGGGTCCGATGCCTATGGACGGCTGGCGGTGCTGGCCCAGTGGCGCAGCGCCCCGCGCATCGCGATGAAGGTGCACCGCAGCGCCTTTACCCCGCCGCCCAAGGTGATGTCGGCCATCGTCCACGTGGAGCCGGGCGCCATGCCCGAAGGCGTTTCGGCGCGGATGCTGGAGCGGGTGACCGAGGCGGCGTTCGGCCAGCGGCGCAAGATGCTGCGCCAGTCCCTGAAGGGACTTCCGGGGGCAATCGATGCGCTGGAGGTGCTGGGCATCGACGTGCAACGCCGGGCCGAGACGCTGAGCGTTGAGGAGTTCGTCAGCATTGCGCGGGTGCTAACGAAGTAGGGCAGGCCTTGCGACCTGCCCTGACCGTTCAGGCCGGTTCAGCCACCTTCGCCATGGCCGCCTTCTTCTTCAGTCGCCAGGCGTGAAGCAGTGGTTCGGTGTAGCCGTTGGGCTGTTCGACGCCGTTGAACACCAGATCGCAGGCGGCGCGGAAGGCGAAGCTTTCCTCCCAGTTGCCGGCCATCGGCTCGTAGAGCGGATCGCCCGCGTTCTGCGCATCGACCTTGGCCGCCATGCGCTTGAGGCTGTCCATCACTTGCGTATTGGTGGCGACGCCGTGCAGCAGCCAGTTGGCCATGTGCTGGCTGGAAATGCGCAAGGTGGCGCGGTCTTCCATCAGGCCCACGTCGTTGATATCGGGCACTTTCGAACAGCCGACGCCCTGATCGATCCAGCGCACGACGTAGCCGAGCAGCCCTTGCGCGTTGTTGTCCAGTTCCTCGCGCACCTCGTCTTCCGACCAGTTTGCGCCATCGGCCAGCGGGATCGCAAGCAACGCATCGAGACCGGGGATAGGCTCGGCGGCGATCCCTTCACGCAAGCCGAAGACGGGCACCTGATGGTAGTGCATGGCGTGGAGCGTGGCGGCAGTCGGCGATGGCACCCAGGCGGTGTTCGCGCCGGTTTTCGGGTGGCCGATCTTCTGGTCCATCATGTCGCGCATCATGTCCGGCGCGGCCCACATGCCCTTGCCGATCTGCGCCTTGCCGGAAAGGCCCTGCTTCAGGCCGATGCAGACGTTGCGCTTTTCGTAGGCGGCGATCCAGCCCGAACCCTTGATCGCGCCCTTGCGGATCATCGGCCCGGCCTGCATCGACGTGTGGATCTCGTCCCCGGTGCGATCGAGGAAGCCGGTGTTGATGAAGACGATGCGGTCCTTCACCGCGTGGATGCAGGCGGCAAGATTGGCCGATGTGCGGCGTTCCTCGTCCATCACGCCGACCTTCAGGGTGTGGCGGGCCAGGCCGAGCAGGTCTTCGACCGCATCGAACAGGTCGTTGGTGAAGGCGCATTCCTCGGCCCCGTGCATCTTGGGCTTGACGATATAGACGCTGCCTGCGCGGCTGTTGCGATAGCGGCCAAGGCCCCTGATATCGTGGCAGGCAATCGCGGTGGTGATCACCGCATCCATCACGCCTTCGGGGATTTCGCTGCCATCGGCCAGCAGGATCGCCGGATTGGTCATCAGGTGGCCGACATTGCGCACGAACAGCAGGCTGCGGCCCGGCAGGGTCAGCGCATCGCCGTTCAGCGCGGTCCATTCATGGTCCGGCTCCAGCGCGCGGGTCATGGTCTTGCCGCCCTTCTGGAAGCTGGCTTCCAGATCGCCGCGCATCAGGCCCAGCCAGTTGCGATAGGCGACCAGCTTGTCTTCGGCATCGACGGCAGCAATCGAATCTTCCAGATCGACGATCGCGGTGAGCGCCGCTTCCATCACGATGTCGGCAATGCCCGCCGGGTCGTCTGCCCCCACGGGGTGGGTGCGGTCCAGCACGATTTCCACATGC
>JAPLPG010000046.1 GCA_026400375.1 Novosphingobium sp.
CAGGCTTGCGTCGACTACATCACCAAGACCGCGTTCTCGAAAGAGAAGCTCTCGCAGACCCAGGCCCAGCTGCAGGTCAATGGCAAGCTGTTCGATCTTGGCGCAGGCCCGGCGCAGATCGCTTTCGTCGCCGGGTATCGCAACAACAAGTACAACTACATTCCCGACAGCGATCTGCGCGCGCAGAACATTGAATCCGTGATTGCCTCGCAGCCCGCCTCGGGTCGCATCTCCGTGAAGGAATTTGCTGCGCAGGTCGACGTTCCGCTGATCGCCGACAAGCCGTTCATCGAGGAATTCGGCATCGGCGGCGCCATCCGCTATTCCGATTATTCGGTCACCGGCGGCGTCACCAGCTACGAAGCGGACGCTCGCTGGAAGCCGGTGGAATCGCTGCTGTTCCGCGGTAGCTACCAGCGCGCCGTGCGTGCGCCGAACATCGGCGAACTGTTCTCTCCGCAGCAGGGCAACCAGCTGGTGATCGGCACGCCCCCGGGCGCGCTGGGCGATCCGTGCGATGTCCGTTCGACCGCGCGCACCGGAGCCAACGGCGCGCAGGTTGCCGCGCTTTGCGTGGCGCAAGGCATCCCGCAGGCCGCAATCTCGAGCTACACCTTCCCGACGACGGCGACCGGCCAGCTGGTCTCCGGCAACACCAACCTCACGCCCGAGCGCGCCGATACTTACAACTTCGGTGTCGTGCTGAATTCGCCGTTCCAGAGCGGGCTGCTGTCGGACTTCACGCTTTCGGTCGATTACTACAACATCGCGGTCAAGAACGTCATCTCGACCGTGCCCGGCCTGACCGTGCTGTCGAAGTGCTTCAACCTCGATGGCTCGAACCCCGGCTACGACCGCACCAACCTCTATTGCGGCCTGCTCTCGCGCGACAACTCGGGGCAGCTGGTCAACGTCGCCACGCCGTTCCTCAACCTCGGCTCGGTCAAGACCGATGGCGTCGAGGCGCAAGTCAACTGGTCGGTTCCCTTGCCGATCCTGCGCGGCACCAGCGGGCGCCTGTTCGTGAACGCTGCCGTGGGCTGGCTGCACAACTACAAGCTGCAGCTGATCCCCGGTGCGGCCGAACTGGACTACACCGGCATCAGCAACGGCGCGGCCGGCGTCAGCAGCCTGCCGCCGCGCGCCACGCCCAAGTGGAAGTCGGTCACCAGCTTCGGCTATCGATCGGACGTTACCACGCTGGGCCTGCGCTGGCGTTACCAGAGCGCGATGAAGGACACGACTTCGGTCCTGACCCCTGCCACCGCGCAGCCCGGCGTCGGCGCCTATGCGCTGTGGGACATGTTCGGCACCGTGCGCGTGAACAAGACGATCGAGTTCCGCGCAGGCGTGAACAACCTGTTCGACCGGGGCCTGCCTTTCGTCGCCAGCTCGCAGAACGGGACCGACGTGGCGCTCTACGATCCGGTGGGACGCTCGTTCTACATGGGCTTCAAGGCAAACTTCTGATCCACCCTATGTCCCGGCGCCACCTTCGGGCGGTGCCGGGATTTTTTCACA
>JAPLPG010000326.1 GCA_026400375.1 Novosphingobium sp.
ATGAGATCCCGCCGCTCCTTGGCGCTGGCACCATCGAGCGCATCGGCGGCAATCTCGGCCTCCGCCCGCGCCAGCTTGAAGCGCTCCTCGATCAGCTGCGTGCGATAGCTGTCGAGATAGAAGAACCCGCCCGCCAGCAGGGCCAGCGCTATGACATTGACGAACAGGATGCGCGTGGTGAGCGACACCCCGCGAATGCGCCACAAGTTGCGCAGCCGCCGCCCCCGCGTCCGCTGCGGCGCGGGGATCGTTGCGGCAGGCTCACTCGTCGGCAAAACTGTAGCCTGCCCCGTAAAGCGTCTCGATCGCGCCAAAGCGGTTGTCGGCCGCGCGGAACTTGCGGCGCAACCGCTTGATGTGGCTGTCGATCGTGCGATCGTCGACGAAGACATCGTCGTGATAGGCCGCATCCATCAACTGGTTGCGCGTCTTGACCACGCCCGGCCGCATGGCCAGCGCTTCAAGGATCAGGAACTCGGTCACCGTCAGCGAAACCGCCGCGCCGTCCCATGTCACCGCGTGGCGCGCCGGGTCCATCACCAGCCGCCCGCGCCGGATCGGTTCGGGCAGCGGTTCACCGTCCGGCTCTTCCTGCTCGGCCTCGCGCCGCACGATATCGCTGCGGCGCAGGATCGCCTTGATGCGCGCCACCAGCAGGCGGTGGCTGAACGGCTTGGCGATGTAATCGTCCGCGCCCATCGCCAGGCCCAGCGCCTCGTCGGCCTCGTCATCCTTGCTGGTCAGGAAGATCACCGGCAGATCGCTCTTGTCGCGCAGCCGGCGCAACAGCTCCAGCCCGTCCATGCGCGGCATCTTGATGTCGCACACGGCAAGATCGGGCGGATTGTCCAGCAGCGCCTTCAGCGCGGTATCGCCATCGTTGTAAAGCCGCGTCACGAAGCCTTCGGTCTGCAACGCGATCGACACCGTGGTCAGGATGTTGCGATCATCATCGACCAGCGCGATCGTGCGCGAAGCACCGGTTCCATCGGCACGGACAGGGGGTGCGTCGGCACGGGCAGGATGCTGGCTCGCCATTGGTTGCGATGTCTACCCACAGGTCGTGCGGCTTGCAACTTTGCTGCAAGGTCAACGACAACCTGCGAGGGCGCGGCCAGATCGATGGTGCCAGGACAGTTGCACCATGCGCAACTTGCTGCGCAAAAAACTTCGTTGTCGCGTGTCATTTGACGCAGCAAATGCAGGCCACTATGCGCAGATCGAGAATCAGTGCATTCGTATTCGCAAACCGTGCGCGGCGGGCCCTGTCCCGCCTCTCGCGCCACTAACGGGAGGCCCCAAGTGTCCGATAACAGCCTGAACGTGTCCCTCGCCAGCCAGGGCTTTCCCGAACCGGCAGAACTGTTCGCCAACCTCGGCACCGCGCCTCTGGTCGAACATGCCGTGCGCAATGGCGAAGGCCTGCTGTGCGTCGACGGGCCGCTGGTCGTCGAAACCGGCAAGCACACTGGCCGCAGCGCCAAGGACAAGTTCATCGTCCGCGATGCGACGACCGAAGACACCGTGTGGTGGGGCAAGACCAACGTCGCGATGACGCCCGAGCACTTCGCCAACCTCAAGGCCGATTTCATCGCTGCATTGGGTGCCAAGGACCGGCTCTACGTGGCCGACCTGTTCGGCGGATCGCAGCCTGAACACCGCGTCAACGTGCGCGTCATCAACGAATTTGCCTGGCACAACCTGTTCATCCGCACGCTGCTGGTCCGTCCGGGCGCCGATGAACTTGCCTCGTTCGCGCCGGAATACACGATCATCGATCTGCCCAGCTTCCGCGCCGATCCCGAACGCCACGGCAGCCGCAGCGAAACCGTGGTCGCAGTCAACTTCACCGAAAAGCTGATCCTGATCGGCGGCACCGCCTATGCCGGCGAAATGAAGAAGTCGGTCTTCGGCATCCTCAACTACCTGCTGCCGGCCAAGGGCGTGATGCCGATGCACTGCTCGGCCAATGTCGGCCCCGATGGCAAGACCGCGGTGTTCTTCGGCCTTTCGGGCACGGGCAAGACCACGCTCTCGGCCGACGCTAGCCGCACCCTGATCGGCGATGACGAACATGGCTGGTCGGACACCGCCGTGTTCAACTTCGAAGGCGGCTGCTATGCCAAGATGATCCGCCTCTCGGCCGAGGCTGAACCCGAAATCTTCGCCACGACCAAGCGTTTCGGCACCGTGCTCGAAAACGTCGTGATTGATCCGGTCACCCGCACGATCGACCTCGATGACAACAGCCTGGCCGAAAACAGCCGCGGTTCCTACCCGATCGATTTCATTCCGAACTGCTCGGAAAAGAACCTTGGCCCGGTCCCGGCCAATCTGATCTTCCTCACCGCCGATGCCTATGGCGTGCTGCCTCCGATCGCGCGCCTCACGCCCGATCAGGCGATGTACCACTTCCTCTCGGGCTACACCGCCCGCGTCGCCGGCACCGAAATCGGCGTGACCGAGCCGGAAGCCACCTTCTCCACCTGCTTTGGCGCGCCGTTCATGCCGCGTCACCCTTCGGTCTATGGCAACCTGCTCAAGGAACGCATCGCCAAGGGCGGCGTGAAGTGCTGGCTGGTCAACACCGGCTGGTCGGGCGGCAAGGCCACGCAGGAAGGCATCAAGCGCATGCCGATCAAGGCCACCCGCGCCCTGCTCAACGCCGCACTCGATGGCAGCCTCAACAGCGCCACCTTCCAGAAGGACCCGAACTTCGGCTTTGAAGTGCCGGTCGAAGTGCCGGGCGTGGACACCCGCCTGCTCGATCCGCGCGGCGCGTGGGCCGATGCCGAGGAGTACGACAAGACTGCCCAGGAACTGGTGCGCAAGTTCGTCGACAACTTCCAGCAGTTTGCCGAACACGTCGACCAGTCGGTCCGCGATGCGGCGCCCGTCGCCGCCTGACAGCAAGCAGTCTTGCAAGCGTTTCGGGGCCCCTTCGCGGGGCCTCGTTTCGTTTACGCCATGAGCGCCTCAGTCTGCCAGAAACGCCTGCAGAAACTGGCCGACGCCGCCGAAGTTCATCGGCAATGCCGCCACCGGGCGATCGTAGCCCTTCAGCTCCACGCCGATCAGCCCCGCAGGCGTGATCCGCACGTCGCCCAGCGCGGCGAACACGTCGTTGGACACCAGAATATCGCAACCGCAATCCTTGGTTGCCGTTTCCAGCCGGAACGCGGTGTTCACCGCCTCACCCATTGCCGTGAAGTCTGCCGATGCACCGCTGCCGATATTGCCGACAGATGCCATGCCGACATTGTAGCCGCAGCCAAAGCGCAGCAACGCGGGCGGCTTGTGCCGCTTTTCGGCCAGCCGGAAGATTTCCTGATAGCCGCTGATCACGTCGAGCACGGTCACCACGTCGCGCCGTGACAGCGCGTTGGCCGGGTGCAGCCAGATCGCCATGATCGCATCGCCGATGAACTTGACCGACCAGGCCCCGGCCGCGTCGAGCACCTGGCCCGCCTCGCGGTTGATATCGGCCATCATTGCCGCAATCGCCTTTTCGCCCATCATGGCCGAAAGCCGGGTGAACCCGCGAATGTCGATCACCATCGCGCTGACCAGTTGCTGGTCCATGAAGAACTGCGTGCGCCCGGCCATCGGATCGGGCAGTTCGACCGGCGCGGCTTGCTGCACGAATTCGATGATCTGGCGGCCGATCTGGATGCGGTCACCCGATTTCAGCTGTGTCGGGGTCTGCACCGGCCGCCCGTTCAGCCAGGTGCCGTTGGTGCTGCCAAGGTCGTTCAAGGTGCAGTGGCCACTGGCATTGCGGCGGATCATCGCATGCTCGCGCGATGCCAGATTGTCTTCGAGGACCACGGTGTTCGAAGGCGCACGACCGAACCCGCAGATGCCCAGCCGGGCCACGGGAACTTCGCGGACGGCGCCTCCCGTCTCGATCAGCAGATAGGTATCGCAATCGTCGGTCGCCACAGCCCCCTCCGCAGGTCGACATGGTTTGTAACGATCCCGCAAGGCCTGTAATGTGCCTTTCGACACGCCTCCATTACTTTTGTTACGAAGCGGGATGGCAGGAGAAGCGTTAATTCGCAAGCACTGATGGCGCAAATCCGCCGTTTCGGCCATACTCAGGCAAAGGCTGCACTGCTTTTCAACAGGTTGTAGGCCTCGACCACCTCCTGCAGGCGCCCTTCGAAACTGCGGTCCCCACCATTGCGGTCAGGATGATACTTGCGCACCAGTTCGGAATAACGGCTGCGCAGGCTCCGCCGATCGGCATCGTACGCCAGCCGCAGCGTGTCATAGGCCCGGCGCTCGTCCGGGCTGATTCCGCGTCGCGCCGCATCGGCAGCCCGCATGTGATCCTCGCGCCGCGCCCGCGCGCGCTGCGAGATGGCTTCGAGCGGATCGGCAAAGTCGGCCCAGCGCGGCGGGGAATCGATCCCGGCATCGGGCCGGAAGGCGCGCGTCTCGCGTTCCCAGCCCGACAGCGGCGATTGCGCCTTGAGGATTTCCTCGGGCGTCATTCCGGCAAAGAAGTCATACCCCGCATTGAATTGCCGGACATGGTCCAGGCAGAACCAGCGGTAGTCGCCCGGCCCGTCGAACCCCGGCCTGCGCACGCCCGGCGCGCGAAACTCGCCCGCCTCCTCGCACCCGGGGGCATGGCAAGGCTGCCCGGTGCCGCGAACGCGTCCATGGAACTTATCGTGATTCATGCCGCTTCCACATGGCGACGAAGGCGCTAGAAGAAAACCCATGACCGGAACAATCCAGCAGGAAATCGAACGGCTTCTGACCGAAGCCCTCTCCCCCACCCGCCTCGCCGTGATCAACGACAGCGCGCACCACGCAGGCCACATGGGCGATGACGGCACCGGCGAATCGCACTTCACCGTCGAGATCGAAAGCGCCGCCTTCACCGGCCAATCGCGCGTGAACCGCCAGCGCATGGTCAACAAGGCGCTGGGCGACCTGCCCGGCCAGCGCGTCCACGCCCTGGCGATCAAGGCCAGGGCACCGGGCGAGTGATCGTTCGTGAGTGACTACCTGTGAGTGGATTGGCGGCCACCCCCCGCCGCATCCGCCGCGCCGCACGCATCCTGCTCATGGACGAGCAGGACCGCCTGCTCCTCATCCGCTTCGCCCCGTCCGATCGCCGCCCGTTCTGGTGCGGCGTGGGTGGCGAATGCGATCCGGGCGAGGATTTCGCCGCCGCCGCCGTGCGCGAACTGCATGAGGAAACCGGCCTTGCGCTCGACTCCTGCGGCCCCGAACTTGCCCGCCTTGCCGACGATTTCATCACGCTGGCGGGCGAGCCGGTCACCTCGGACGAACGCTTCTTCCGCGTGACCACCCGCTGCTTCACCCCCGATACCTCTCGCCACACCGCCGAAGAGCGCGAACTTATCAAGGAATTTCGCTGGTTTACGCGTGAAGAACTGGCACACTGGCATGAACCGGTGTTCCCTGCGAACATCCTCGACCTGCTCGATCTTTAAGGCGGCCCGATGCCCGTTTCCGACAATGCCGAACCGATCCTCCAGACGATCACCCCCGTCGCGCACGATCTCGGCGCGTTCGAGGTCCGCCGCGCCATCCCCTCGCGCCAGCGCACGATGGTCGGCCCGTTCATCTTCGTCGACCAGTTCGGCCCCGCGCACCTGCCCGATGGCACCGCGATGGACGTCCGCCCCCACCCGCACATCAACCTCGCCACCGTCACCTGGCTGTTCGAAGGCGCGATCGACCACCGCGACAGCCTCGGCTCCTTCGCCACGATCCGCCCGGGGCAAGTCAACCTGATGACCGCGGGCAGCGGCATCGTCCACTCCGAACGCTCGCCCGCAAGCGAACGCCCCGGCGGCCCCCACCTCTACGGCATGCAGACCTGGCTCGCCCTGCCCGATGGCGCAGAGGACGTAACCCCCGCCTTCGAACAGATCACGAAGCTCCCCGTCATAGAAGACGTC
>JAPLPG010000170.1 GCA_026400375.1 Novosphingobium sp.
GCTCAAGGCGAGCGACTGGAAGGTATCTACAGCGGTCGTTGTCGACGGGATTCTCCGGCTGATTACCAGCAATCCAAAGGCCGACGCGAACTTCATGCTGACGCCCGACCGTTCGACCAGGGAAAAGCTAGCTGGACTGACTGCCCGAAAGGATCGATCACCTTTGCGCCCTGCGTTCATCGCCAAACAGGACGCGGTTATCTATCAACTCGTGTTGAACTACCTTGCTGCATGCGATCAACTGTTTTGGCAGAAGGCAAAGCCCCAATCCTTCATCACCAAGACTGTGGGCGTCCAGGCTCTATTTGATATCCTGCGGAAGCTTGCTGGCGACGCGTTTGATAAGCGTGTCATCAGCACCGCATCTTTTGTGAGCGTTCTCAGCGGCGCAGGCGACATCGACTTTTCAGAGGACGAGTATCGCAATGCATCAGGCAGCGGCAGGAGCATTATTCGCCGGGCGATTGAGGAAAAGATCGGATTGGGAAAAGAGACTTGAGCTCTCTCGCCTCAAGCAGCATAGCGGCGAAGGTCCGTCACGGCCTCCGCTAATGCGCACGCGAAATTTGTCAGCTGCTCGGGGGTGGTAAAGCGACCGGGCGAAATGCGGAATGCTTGGCGCGCCCGCGGCGTATCGCCGAACATTGCAAGCAACACGTGACTCGTCTCAACTTTGTCCGTCGCACAAGCGCTCGATGCCGAAAAGCTCGCGACGGGATTCAGTCGATGCATGAGCGCCAGTGGCTCTACGCCGGCGATCGACAATGAGACATTGCCCGCGATCCGCTCGATCGGATGACCGTTTACACTCACGCCGCTAATCGTCCGAGTAACTTCGAGGATGAGCTCGTCGCAAAGTGCGCGCAGGCGGCGCTCGTCGTTCTGGCTGTTTCGCTTAGCAATCTCCATGGCCTCACCCATGCCAACCACCAGCGGGACATTGATTGTGCCGGACCGGAGGCCTCTTTCCTGACCACCACCGTACATGATCGGGACAAGCCTGGCGCGCGGAGAACGGGAGCGGACGTAAAGCGCGCCCACGCCTTTCGGACCGTAAGCCTTATGGCCCGACAGACTTGCCATGTGGATATGCTCATCGACCACATTTATTGCGCGATGGGCTGGAACTTGGGCAAGATCGCTATGGAAAAGGGCCCCCACCGTTTCACAGCAGGCGCCGATCTCGGCCAGCGCCTGCAGCGTACCGACCTCATTGTTAGCCCCCATGACCGATACAAGCCCGGTATCGTCTCGCAGCGCGGCGCGCAGATCATCGATCGCGACGCGGCCATATTCATCAACATCGAGGATCGTAAGCGCGAAGCCCTCGCGCTCCAGCTGTCGCATCGGTTCGAGGACCGCAGGATGCTCGATCGCGCTGGTAATCAGATGGCGGCGCTCGGGTCTTGCGCGCGCCGCGCCCAAAATAGCAATGTTATTCGCTTCGCTGCAGCTGCCGGTAAAAATGATCTCGTTCTCGCGAGCGCCCAAGGCAGACGCGACCTGCGCGCGGGCCTTAGCGACAGCGGCCTGTGCGCGGTTGCCGTGAATGTGCTCAACGCTCGACGGGTTGCCGAACACCTCGGAGAAATAGGGCAACATGGCATCCAGCACCCGTGGATCTACGGGCGTTGTAGCGTTATTATCGAGGTAGATGGGATCGTCGCCGTCCATCAGGCCGCCATCGCCAGCCGACCGACATCTGCCGGTGATTTCGCACGGACAGCAAGTGTGCCGACCCCTCGATGAATGTGGGCGCGCAAGCGAACCAGCAATTCATCATTATCGAGCTTGCCGGCTCCTCCTTCGTCCTCTTCGACAAAGCGCAAGAGTGCAGCGATCAGCCCGTGATATTCGCCGGTCAGCGTGTAGGCATTGAATTCCTGCCCGTTGTCGTCCGGTGCCGGGGACGCAACCGGCCCCTCTTCCAGCGATAGCATAATTGCAATGCGGCACAGGAGGTTGGGAGTGAGGCCGGTACGTTGACGCACCGAGCGCAGTCGGCTGGTCGCTTCCGCGGAAATCTTAAGCTTGGTGAAGCGCACGGCCGTCCTCCTTCTCACCGAAATAGCCGGGCACGGCCTTCGTCGCGCGGGTCTCCGGATCGAAGTCAAGGCGATACGAATGGCTGATGCTGGGTGACAAGCTGGTCAGCAATGCATCATCCACTTCGGTGTCGGTCGACAGCACGATGACCTGGTGACTGGCCTCGGGGAAATACCGCTCCACCAGCGCCGCACGATGTTCAGTATCAAGACGCGCGAGCGGTGTATCGACGATCATCGGAAGCGCCCGACCGCTGGTCCGGGCGAGGGCCCACAGCATGGCGATGGCATAGACCTGCTTCTCGCCGGCCGACAAACTCGACTTCTTGATCTCTGCCCCCGAGCGGTCGATCAGCACGGCGTCGAACGTCGTCCGGTCGATCCGAACATCGGCCACAAATCCACCCTTGCGGGCAAGGTGATTGAAGCGTGCGACAAATTCGGTCTGAAGCTGTGCAAGCTTCATGTCGAGCAGGCGCTCCTCATATTGCTGGAGCGCTCGGCCAACCCGTGTCGCCAATGCCGCGCGTTCCTCCCCAGCGTTGGCCTCGGTCTGGGTGTTCAACATGCGTTCGCGGTCCCGCAACAGCACGGCTCGTTGATATTCCAATCCCCGCAGTTCCTCTGTGCGCGCCTTCAGCTCGGCCTCAGCGGCGCCGACCTCCTTTTCGGCAAGCAGGAGTTCGTCGAGCACAACGCCAGCCGCATGACCCGAGGCGCGAATTAGCTCGGCATCGATTTCGCGCAAGCGCCGATTAAGCGCATCGAGTTCAGCGACGAGCAGACTTGCCCGAGCCGGAACAGTATCGCGCACGTCTGCGGCACGCGAGAGCAACTTGCGCCGCTCCCCAGGCTCGAGATCGCTTAACGATGTCTCATCCGACTCAACCGATAGTGCGGCATCTGCTGAGAGGAAAGCGGTGAGGTCTCGCCAATGCGCGTCTTTCCAGGTCGCACTGCGTGGCGGCGTCCCCGTCGCGCGCCATGCGAGCAGTCGCTCCTTAAGCGCAGCCGCTTCGGCGCTCACGCCCGGTTCCCCGGCGCGGGCTAGGGCCAGCGAAAAACGCCGCAGGAGTTTGGGCGCCACCGCAAAAGGCAGTAGGGCGCCCGCCGATTCGCGAAGCTCTTGCTCTCGGCGTACAATCTGCTGCCGCACTTCCGTTCGTGCCGCTTCTATCCCAGCCCGGTTGTTTGCTGCATCCCCGCCCTCGGCAATGAAGCGCTGGCGAATATTCCCCGCGACACGGGCCTGCGAAGCATGTTGCGACGTCAGTTCGGCAACATCTTCAGCGCGCTCGGCGATCCGCCGGTCGAGCGCCTCAATGTCGCGAACAAGCCCTTCGAGACGCGATGCGAACTCGCCATCGTCGCGCCGAGTATGGCGGGCGAGATAGAGCCCGAGGTCGGTTCGAAGCCGCCCGACCAGTTCAATCCCGAGCAACCCGCGAACCGCCTCGGCTAAACCTTCATCCGGATCGTCGCGGGCAATTTCCGCGATCTTTTCCCCGTCGAAGAAAAAGAGCTGGGAAACGCCCGGCGGAATTAGTTCCTGCAAGAAGCTGTGCCACTCGTCGCGCGGTACGCTGTCGACTGGGGCATTGTCCTTCTCGAGGGTCAAGGTCTCGACCGTCTTCGAACCGCGAACTGTCCAGCGACGGACCACTCTGTAGCGGTGGACAATGCCGCCTTCGGCATAGTCGAATTCTAGTCCAACAGAGGCGACGCTGGCGGGAACACCATTAACGCCGACATGCACGCGCGACCGTAAATGATCCTCATATTCGGTCTGCGCCACTCGAAAACCGAGCGCGCGGCGGCCATATAAAGCGAGGCGAACAGACTCCAGCAAGGTTGTCTTGCCAGCACCATTCTTACCGCCGAACAGAATGACCGGTCGCCCCCGGGCCGGAACGAGTTCGAGCACATGGCGCCCGGCATAGAGTCCGAAATTTTCCAACTCGATTGACCGAAGAATCATACGCCATCCCCTTCGAGATCGAAGGGATGTTCCACTTCATCCAGTGCAAGCGACACCCGCCCATCGTCGCTTATCCCAAGTTTTTGCCGTCGCTCCGCCAGCAAGGTATCGAGGTCACGCCATTCGAGCCGGAACGCGTCCTCGATGCGAGTGTGGACCGCGTGGCGCCGTTTTAACCCGTGCGACGCGCGTTCGATGTCAAGCAGCTTCATGACAAGCCCGGTGGGCACATCATTTGCTTGGCAGATTGCGTGGAGCAACTCGCCATCGTCAGCGGTGAACGCGACGGCATCTTCCGATACCCAGTCGAGATCCAGCCCGAGAGTCTCGCGTACGATACGAGGTACACTATCGGGCCAATCGCCCCGTTCGGTTCGCCACAAGCGACGGATTTCATGCAGCTCTGCCTCATGAATGAGTATAGGTGCGTCGCCGGTCGGAGCCTCGCGCGCGACCTGCTTTTGTGTCTCAAGCAGCTTGCGCAACAGGTTGCGGCAAAAATCGAGCGTGTAAGGGCCGGGCATCGGCCGGTCGGTGTCGCCAATAAAGGATACTTGACCGGTGCGTCGCCGAAACTCGCGAAATTCATGTTTGCGGTCAGGTATCTGCGTCTCCGAGAGCATGTCCCTATATTCAAGCAGAGGGGTAAGCCATTCCTCGCCCGAGTCGATCATGGATTCCATCGCCTTGTCGCGCTCAACCACTGTGCAGACCCAGCATCCAAATCGCGAGTTTCCGCACGATGGCGTCGATGTATCGACCACTAGAGGACACTCCCCAGAGGCCGCATTACGATACATTGCGACAAGATCGCGGTTGTCATTCCCCCATGGACAAACGTTCTGGAGGAGATATGTCCACACGTCGTCCGTCGAGAAGTCGGCGATCGGCGCATAGACAAAGGCATTGAGAAGCGACGAGTGGCGCGAGAGGCGCGAGCCTTCGATCTTGTGCAGCGACATCACCTGGGCGCGCGTTGCCGACTCTTGCGACCTCACGCCGAGCACCATCACGACCTCGCCGAATTCCGCAACGCGGCCCTTGATGAAATCGTTGGCGGGTTCGATTTTCAGCCGTTCCGTGCACCACCTGAAGCGACGCGACGGTGCAGGATAGCCACGGCCGATCAAGTTGACCCAGAAGCTGCGGTCAACCTCAGGCACGACTTTGTGTGTGACAAAGGGCATGCCCTGCTCGACCGCCGCATTTGCGATTCGCTTCAGAGAAACATCAATATAGTTCGAGACCACCGGCGTCTCGACCAGCGTGTCCGAGCTAATAACGTAGATCAGCTTTTGACGCTGTTCCGCGGGAAGTGCGGCAATGGCAGTCCAGATGATCTGCAATGCCGTGGTGGAATCCTTGCCTCCAGAGTAGCCCACAACCCACGGCCGAGCGTCGGACAGGTAAATTTCGCGAACGTCGTCCATCAGCCGTAACATGTGTTCGGCGCCTGAAACCTTGCTTTTCTTAGTCACATGCAATCCTCATGCCCCACCTTAGCCAAGTCAGAAGGCGCCGTCAGCGCCCATCTGTCGAAGCGACCGGAAAATCACGTCGGCGGTCATCTGTACACTGATTCGAGAGCGATGGATCCGGCCGGCAATAAGTGCGCGTCCCTCCCACATAGCTGTATTTTGCCGGGACCAATCGATGGTCGCGAGGCCGCTTATTTCTTGCAGCCAAGACTCGGGACGCTCTACCATTAGTCGCGCGCCTGCCATCGCGATCGCCTCCAGCGCGACGCCATGGGCATGGACCTTGTCTCGGCGGAGTTCGGATGAAGCAACTTGTCCGGCAGAGGCCAGCCTCCAGTCGGGCATGTTATGCGCGACCGTCGCCCAAAACTCGGAATGAGGGGCGGCATTTTCGGGAACTGCCGCGATGCCAGCTTCATTGGCAAACAAAGCGATTGCGCTGTGGAGATTGCTGAATGCGAAGAGCTTTCGGGAACTGGAGGTCAGGTTCGAACGAGTGAAATCAGTCATGTCACGCAACAAAGGTACGGAATCCACCACGGCGCGAGCTAGTTGCGTTTCCGGATCGCGGCCATCGTAATAGAGGCGTAGTGATCTAGCTGGTCTTACTGCGTGTTGATTGAGGTCCACGAACATCTGCTGTGATCGTTCAAGACCTTGGTCCGGGAAGACAGTCACCGCGATTGCCTCATCCCCAAGGTAGGGTCTTTCTTTAAGTGCTTCGATTATTCCGGCGCGTCTGTGCTGACCGTCATTAATCAGCAGACGAGAACGCCGAGCGACCGATCTATGCCTTCTTTCCCATGTGGAATGAACCGAAAACCGCCATCTATCGAGGCGGAAAGGGCCGGCAGCACATAATCCTGAGAGTGCTCCATGATGTAGCGCGAGATCGCTGGAATTCGCCCCTTATTGAGATCGCGCTGTGCTCGCAGGTCAGGTGGGAGCTCTTCGTCATTATATCGGAAGAGTTTGCCGACGACCCGTAGCGGCACCATGATCACATAGTAGGAGCGCCCCGCCTGTACCCCTCGAATTGCAGCGAAGGAGTAGGAATTCACGACAACCTCTCAGTTCAATTGATGGTGACCACATGCCAGCCCATCATTTAATTCAAGATATATATACCGGGGACATATATCCCGTGGTTTTTGTTTTTGGATTCGGCAATCAGTGCTGAATGGGCTCCAACCTTCAAATTCAGCTCGGCAAGAGAATTAGAAGCCTGCGTGAGGCGGCAGGCATCTCCCAGGAAGCATTCGCAGCGCAGGCGAATATAGATCGCGCCGCCTATGGAAAACTCGAACGGGGTGAAATTAACCTCACACTTCTCACCTTGGCTCGCATTGCAATCAGCCTTGAAGCTGAACTTGCAGAGCTCTTCGAGGATATTCAGATCAACGCTGATGAGATCCGGGCCACGCCCCGGAAGCGATCGAGAGCGACGCATCGAACTGCATCGACGTTGGAATGATCTTTGACATCTCAGGGGTGTCAACGTGCATAGAGCTCAACCAAAGGGTTGAGGCGCATCGCAGCCTGACGCCCACAATACCGCGATTGTGTAGAAGAATCCGGGTCTGAAATCTGGTCTGGTGCGAGCTTGATCGCGCCGCTGCGGCTTGGCCCCCCGCTTATGCGATGGCCGGGGTGGCTGGAATAGGGATCAGCTTGGCCATCTTGCGGAGGTTTTGGGCAGTTGCTGCGAGGAGGAACTCGTCTCTTGCGCCGTTTGGACCTCGCAGGCGCAGGCGATCCATCCTGAGGATACGCTTCAGGTGCGCGAACAGCATTTCGACTTTCTTGCGCTGGCGACGCGAGACTAGGTAAGCGTCGCTCGTAGCAATATCGCGGGCAAGATCACGGGCGCCCTCATGGACTGAGCGCAGGTCTTGCGCGCTGGCTGGGTCGGGCAACAGCGCGGCATGAGAGCGCAAGCGTCACAGTCGAGCTTGCTGGCACGGTAGCGCAGCATGCCGTTCTCGTCGACGAACGGCCGATCGTCGCGATAAACCTTCTGCCTCTGACGCAACCGCTTGCCGGCAGGGCAGGTATAGCTGTCGTCCTCGTGGTGGTAGCTGAAGGCCGAGCACTCGAAGGTATCGTCGCGGCGGGCGGATTTGTCGAACACCGGGATGTGCGGCTCGATCCCGCGCTCCTCGACCAGCCAGGACAGGTTCTTTGCATCACCATACCCGGCATCACCCACAAGCCGCTCGGGCCACAGACCAAAGCGCTCCTGCATCCGATCGATCATGCGGCGCTGAGCAGTCACCTCGGCCTGAAGGATGGCGGTGGTCACCTCGACATCGACGATC
Source organism: Novosphingobium sp. (assembly GCA_026400375.1). Lineage (GTDB taxonomy): Bacteria > Pseudomonadota > Alphaproteobacteria > Sphingomonadales > Sphingomonadaceae > Novosphingobium. The sequence goes on from JAPLPG010000170.1 coordinate 7,820, forward strand.
ACTGCGTTCTGGAGATCGATGAGGTAGTTGGTGGCATAGGCGAAGAAGGCGCGCTCGCGGCTCGCCGCCGTCCAGCGGGCGGCCGGATCGGCAACCGCCAACTGCTTGGGCGGCACCGGTGTTGCGCCCCCGAAGGCGGCATCATCAAGGACAGCCCGATACTCGCGAACGGCATGGCTGGTGGCCGGGTCCGGCAGAGCATCGGCCTGACCGACGACATGCTGGCGGTTCACATCGACGCGAACGAGGCTGCCATCGACCGCAAAACCTTCACCGCCAACCCCTCGGCAATGCAGCGCGCCACTGTCGTCTCGTACAGCTTCCGCAACAGATCACTGTCGCGGAAGCGCCCGTGCCGGTTCTAGGAGAAGGTCGAGTGGTCGGGCGCATCGCCTTCCAGCCCCAAGCGGCAGAACCAGCGATAGGCAGGTTTACGTGCACCTCCCCGCACAGCCGCCGCTCGGTATGTCCATCTCGCCACTGCTCAAATTTGTCCACGCCGCCTAGATCACGCTCAACATTGAAGCTTATGCCCCCAAACTTCTTTGTAGCTTGCCCACTCGTCCTCGAAAATGCGAGCAGCGTTGCTGGCGTGAAGATCTGCTTCAATCTCTGCCCAGCCGGAGACGCGGTGACGGCGGCCCAAGACGATGCAATGTGCATGGGGCAACCGATCCGACAAGCCATCTGCAGGGTTATGCAATGCGATGAGGGAGGTCAGCTGGCGCTTCATGGCAAGCATTTCCCAGCAGTAGTTGGCCACCAAGGACACAATGTCGCCAAGAGTGCTGCCATGCGGAAAGTGCATCGTCAGAACAGCAGCGAGAAGATCTTGCTTGGGCTTTACATGAGCGTCGTAGTCTTCAAAAATTTTCTCGAACGCATCTGGCTTGCCCGGCACTCCGCGCGCTAACACCAAACGCTCGGCAGCCGCTGTCACAGGCCAGTAACCTGCGGGCTGATCATGGTCAGTAGTTGGCTTCTGTGGCTGCAGCTTGGCTCGGGCCAGTGTAGAGACCTTATTGTCGGAACGGCTGGCGTTATTGTGAAATGTCGCAAAGCCGAATCGTGATGAGTTCACGCTCTTGTCGTGCACCAGCATCTTGCTGACGCGGGCAGGGCTGATCCAAGGCATTTCGCTCATTATTCGATCCCCGCGACTGCGAGCACGTGATCGGCTCTAAAAAACCCAGCCGCTGGACTGTTCAAAGCTTCCTCGTCTGGTTGGTTAGAGGTGCGGATACGCCCCGGAATGAGCCGGAAATACTGATCAGTTGGATCAAAATCATCCGGATCTGGGATGATCCAGGATTTGGCAAACCGCGACATCCAGTACATGCCAGCAGACCACTGCACGCAGCCGTCCGACCATATGCCGACGATGCAGTAGAGGTGAGCCGGCTTCGTTTCGGATACGCCGACCATGATGACGTCGCAGCGGGTCTGGCGCGCAATACGTTCAACTTTCGGGCGTTGCGGGCGCATGGGCCCCACGGTCGGAACAATCAGAAGGTCGGCGGCTGGAACGACCAGGTGGTCTTTCGCCTCGAGTGGTAGCATGAGCGAGTGAGTCTCAAACTTCCAACCCGCCATTTGCGCGAGCAGGATCGCAGCAGCTTCCGCCCGGTCTTTTTCCGAGCTTGGGAGCCCGGGGATCACATACTTCATTTTGGTTCCTTAACTTGGACCGCCGGCTGCGGCGCGGTCCCTCAATTTTCATCTTCTCGAACAGCCTCCTTTCCATTTCACAGAACCTCGTACCTGCCTGCAGAGCGCGCGATTTCACGGCCCCGCTCGGGGTTGTGATGAAGCTTAGATTGATTCTTGAATTGTCTTGACGTGACCCCCAGCTTTCCACCAGCTGGT
>JAPLPG010000267.1:0-13041 GCA_026400375.1 Novosphingobium sp.
GCGTGCCGGGGCTCCGCTCAGCCTCATCCTGATCGATCTCGATCACTTCAAGACCATCAACGACCGCTTCGGCCACGCCCTGGGCGATGCCGTGCTGGTCAAGGCCGCCGAGCTTATCGCAAGCCACGTCGGACCCTACGATGTCGTCGGGCGGGGCGATGGCGCCGTGGCGCGCTGGGGCGGCGAGGAGTTCATCGTGCTGCTGGCCGATTGCGACCTTGCCCAGGCGACCAGCGTGGCCGAGGACCTGCGCGCCGGGCTCGATGCGATGCGCGGGATCGATTGGCCTGCCGACTTGCGCCCGACCGGATCGATGGGCGTGGCGCAGTGGGACGCCGGAATGGCGCTGCACGTGTGCATCAGCCGGGCCGACGAGGCGATGTATCGCGCCAAGAATGCCGGGCGCAACCGCGTCTTCAGCCACGACCTGCCAGAGACAGACCTCTTTTCGACCAACGCCTGATCGACTACCTGCACTCGGGTCGCGCTTGCGGCAATGGTGCCGGCAGACGATTTTGGAGAGATCATGGCAGAGTCATCGCCCGTGCAGGATCAGCGCGAACACTTTGCCCACTGCGTGCAGGTGCTGGGCGGAGTCACCGCAGCATCGCGCCGGCTCGGCATCGACGAGCGCGCCTTGCGCCGCTTCATCAGCGGCGAAAAGCCCTTTGGCATCAGGTTGCTGGAGGACACGGCGCAGGCCCTGCGCGACCTGATCGCAGAAGCCACCGCCGCCGAAGGCCGGATCGCCAGCCTGGCCGTCAGTCCTCCACCGCATAGTGGATCGGCTTGAAGCTTCCGCCGTTCGATGCCCCGGCCGAGCAGGCGGTGAGGCCGATGACGAGATCGCGGCAGGCGCGCAGGCGGATGTAGTCTCCGGCCTTGCTGACCGGCGGCAGCACCTCGATCTTTCCGGTCCGGCCATCGACCGGGACGTTCATGAAGATGTTGAAGGCCACCGGAATCGCATCGGGTTCGACCCCGTAGGGCGCCAGTGCCTCGGCCAGATTGCCGAAGCAGCCGCGATGGACCGGCTCTTCGGGATAGAAGTGGCGGAAGGTCGCCTCGCTGCACGGCGTCAGCAGGAAATCGTGGCGTCCCACCGTGTCCTCGATGATCTCGAGCATCGGGTTGGAGCGGTTGGACCACAGCACGTTGCCGGTGGTCAGGCGGATCGTCTCTTCGTAATCGAAGGTCCGGCCCGCCGAAATGACCTCGCGCATGTCCTGCGCATCGAAAGCCAGCAGATCGCTGACCTGCACGCCGCGCGGATCGATCACGCGCAGGACCTGGCCCTTGCCCAAGGGGAAGGCTGTGCCGCTGCGGGGCGGAATTTCGTGCAAGGTCATGCCGCGTTCGCGCGCTTGTCGCTGAACGGGCAACGCCAGGATTCATCCACGAGGCGGCCGCTGTACTGCGCCGCTTCGCTGGCCTCGCCATGGCGGGCGAGCATCGGATTGATGTTTCCGGCCAGCGCCACGTCGCGGGTCAGGATGGTGGCGCGCATCTTGTCGTAGCGGCCTTCCTCGCGCAGCCGTTCGAACTGGTCGTGGAGATTGAACACCAGCGTGGGCCGGGGGAAGCGCCGCGCCGGGCGAGAAGCGTTGGGATGCAGGCCGACCACGAAGAACGCCTCGCCGCCAAAGCTCAACGAGAAATGCGGGTCGGCCGGATCGGCGCTGACGCGGTGGTCATAGGGCTGGCCCAGCCAGGCGTCCTTGTCGGCAAAGGACTGGATACGCTGCCACATCAGCGCCTCGAAGCGGGCCTCGTCGATATCGCCGGGGCCATCGAAAGCGACGGCCAGGCTGCGCAATCCGCCCGGATCGGCGCGATATTCGGCTGCCCAGTCCATCAGCGCCTGATGGATGATCAGGTCATCCCACGAACTGTCAAGTCCGTGGCAGGACAGAACCTTGAGCGTACCGCGCGCCATGGCCGACTTGGCCCCGACGCACGGGAAGGCAGCGTCCGCAATGGTCTCGAACAGGGCGTTTTCGGCGGTGGTCTGTATACGTTTTTCGATCAACATGCTTTGAATTCCCTTGGCATCGTCGAACGGTCCGGCCGCTGCGAAGTTCCAAGGGGCATGTTCAGGAGGCGGTGCGGCCGGTTTCGCGCAGGCGCGCGAGGAAGGCGATCAGCGAGCGTTCGTGGCGCGAAAGACGGGCCGTTGCGCGCATGTCGGGAAAGTCGATCGGCTGACCCGATTGCACCGCTTCGGTCAGCGCCGGATGAATATAGGATTTGCGGGCGACGGCCGGCGTGTTGCACAGCGCGGCCGACACCCTGGCCAGCATGGCCTTGAGCGACAGCCCTGCCTCGCCCGCTTCGCGCAGCGCTTCGTAGGCGATCAGCGTGCCGCCCCACGTGCGGAAATCCTTGGCGGTGAAGCTGCCCCGGGTGGCCTGCTTGAGGTAATCGTTCACATCGTGCGAGGAGATGGCGTGCATTGCGCCATCACTGTCACGATAGGCGAAGAGCGACTGGCCAGGCAGGTCCTGGCAGCGTTTGACGATGCGCGCGAGCACCCTGTCGCTGAGCACGTAATCGGCGTCCTTGCCGGACTTGGCCTTGAACCGCAGCCGCAGCGTCTGCCCCGTGACCCGCGCATGATTCTTGCGTAGCGTGGTGGCGCCGAAGCTGCCGTTTTCGCGCACGTAGCGTTGCCCGCCCACCCGCAATTGCGCAATGTCGAGCAGGCGGACCACGGCCGCGGCCATCGTCGTCTTGTCATAGACGCGCCGCGCCAGATCGCGGTCGAGCGCCTTGCGGAGCGCGGGCAGGGCCAGGCCGAAGTCTTCCATGCGCGCGAATTTTTCGGTGTCCTTGTTCGACCGGAAATCAGGATGATAGCGATACTGGCGCCGCCCGCGCGCATCGTAGCCGATGGCCTGGATGTGGCCGCGGTGATCGTGGCAGAACCAGCAGCGTTCGTAGGCGGGCGGCACCGCCAGCGCATTGAGCCGGTCGATCTCCTGCCGGTCGACGATCCGTTTTCCATCGCGATAATAGCCCCAGCCCCGGGCCAGCTTCCTGCGGCTGATGCCCGGTGCATCGACATCTGCAAAGATCAGGCCGGTCGGCACATCGGTGGTCGAGGCTATGGCGCGTCTCCTGACCTGACCGTCGGCAGGACAGCAGGCTTCATCGAACGCTCGGGCCGCAAAATCCGTTCCTTTGACGGACAAGTGGGGAAGCCAATTGCGCGGCCTTCGGGCGCGACAATGCATCAGTCGGCGGTTGCTGCGCTGGCGCTGCGGTGGATGGAAAGAGCACCATGCTGAACGGCCTGCCCTCAAAACATCGTAGACCAAACAGCGCGTTACCCATCGTACTAATACATACAAAGCCGCGACAAACGCATTAAGCGCCGAACGTTAACCGTGATCTTCGTGAAGTTTGATTGAGTCCATCACACGAGGATACCGATGCGCCATTTCCCGCTTATTGTTGCCACACTGCTGTCCACGACAATTCACCACACCGCCTGGGCCAGCGAGGAGGCAGCTGCGCCAGAGCGTGCGTCTTCCGAGACGGCTGCGCCGGCGAAGAAGGCGTTCAGCACCGGCGTCGCCAAAGGCCGCGACCTGCTCGACACCGCGATTTCAGCCAGCGTGATCGACGAGGCGGACCTGGCCAAGCTTTCGGTCAGCTCAGTTTCGGGCATCATGCAGAACATTCCGGGCATCCGGGCCGAGACATCGGACATCGATGGCTACTCCGCGATCACCGTGCGCGGGCTTCCCCTGTCGGCTGACGGATCGAAGTTCCTGCAAATGCAGGAAGACGGCCTGCCGGTGATGGAATTCGGCGATGTCCACTTCGGGTCGGCCGACCAGTTCCTCCGCGCCGATCTCACGCTGTCGCAGGTCCAGGCCATCCGTGGCGGTTCGGCATCGACCTTTGCCTCCAGTTCTCCGGGCGGCGTGGTCAACTTCATTTCGCGTACCGGCGAGACGGCAGGCGGCCTGGTGCAGGTTTCCAGCGGCATCGGCCATGATCTGAAGCGCATCGACTTTGCCTATGGCAGCCCGCTGGGCGATGGCTGGCGCTTCCATGTCGGCGGCTTCTATCGACAGGGCGAAGGTCCGCGCGCGATCGGGTTTGACGGGTTCCGCGGTGGCCAGATCAAGGCCAACGTCACCAAGCAACTCGCCGATGGCTATATCCGGGTCTATGCCAAGTACATGGATGACCGGCAGCCGAATTATTCGCTGTATCCTATCACGCTGGGCGGCACCAATGATGCGCCAAAGGTGGGCGAAGTGCCGGGCAACAGCATCCGCCGCGATGCCTATGAATCGCCCTTGACCGCGCAATACCTTGGCATTGACCAGGACAACAACCCGACGACCTTCGACGGCCGCAACGGGCTGCGCGGGATTACCCGCTCCATCGGGCTGGAAGCGCAGTTCGACGTGGCCGGATTTACGGTGAGCAACCGCTTCCGGTTTGCCGACATCGGCGGCGAATACAACGAGAGCATTCCGATGGTGACGGCTCCGGCGCCGGGCATTGCCGGGTTGTTCGGCGGCCCCGGCGCACGGTTGACCTATGCCGGTGGGCCATTTGCCGGGCAGGTGATCACCGATGCCCGGTTGCTGGCCTATTCGATCCGTATCAACGCCAGCCTGAACAGTCTGGACAACGTGACCAACGATCTACGCGCCAGCCGCGTCTGGGCCGTGGGCGACGGCAAGCTGACGACCACTGCCGGGCTTTACAATGCCGCGCAGTCGATCGACATGTACTGGAACTTTGCCAACACGATCAATGATCTGGCAGGTGGCGGGCGCAATGCGCCGGTGAACCTGACCAGCGCCGGCGGCGTGCCGCTGACCGATGGCGGAGTATACGCCTACGGCTTCGGCTTTGCCATTCCGCTGGCGACGTACCACACGCACTATGACGTGCAGTACAACATCCTGGCGCCTTATGGTTCGATCAATTACCAGATCGGCAAGCTGGCCCTGGGCGCCAGCCTCCGCTGGGATCGTGGCAGCGTTTCGGGCAATGTCCTGTCCGCCAGCTACGGTGGCGGTCGCGTTGGCACGACCGCGCTCGACATCAACCGCAATGGCGCGATTTCCGTGGCCGAAACCAAGGTGGCGATCCTGCCTCTCGGCCAGCCCGCCAATGTCGACTACGACTATCATTACCTGTCCTATTCGGCCGGTGCCAATTATCGCATTGCCGAGCCGCTGTCGGTCTTTGCGCGTTACAGCCGCGGCGGGCGCGCCAATGCCGAGCGCATTCTGGGGGCCGGCTCGCTCAACCCTGCAACCGGCGCGCTGCTCGATGCGTCGACGGCGTTCGGGATCGTCAAGCAGGCCGAAGCCGGGCTCAAGTTCCGCAAGGGCGGCGTAACCGCCTATGTCACCGGCTTCTGGGCATCGACCGGCGAGCGCAACTTCCAGATCGGTGCCGATGCCAATGGCCAGGTCGTGGTGATCGAGGTGGACCGCACCTACAGCGCCAAGGGCGTGGAATTCGAAAGCGAACTGCGCGAGGGCCCGTTTGCCCTGACGCTGGGCGCGACATGGACCAAGGCGCAGATCGACAACGATCGCGGCAATCCGGCCCTCAACGGCAACCGCCCGCGCCACATCCCCACGTTCTCGTTCCAGGCACGCCCGCAGTTCGAGCAAGGCCCGTTCACGCTGGGCACCGTGCTGAACGGCACCACCAGCAGCTTTGCGCAGGACAGCAACATCCTCAAGCAGCCCGGTTACGTGCTGGTCAGCCCCTTCGTCCAGTACCGCCCAGTCGATCGGGTCACGCTGGGCGTGAATGCCTTCAACGTGTTCGACAGGCTGGCGATCGTCCAGCTCGCCTCCGCGGCAATCCCGACAAGCGGCTTGACCAACGCGCAGGTCATGAACGGCCGCACTGTCACCGCATCGCTTCGCTACTCGTTCTGACCCCCTTGCGGCCCGTGTCGTCTACCCCCCGCGGCACGGGTCGCTTGACCCAATTGCAGGATACCCCGGACCTTGTTTGACCGCATGAACATCCCCCGCCGGCTTGGCCTATCGTTTGTTGCGCTTAACGTCACGGCGGCGGTCATGATGATCGTGTTCGGGGCGAGCCTTGCCATGATTTCGAGGGTCACTGCGCTCAATTCCGGAAGCCAGGCCGTGCTGGCCGACGTCCTGACGCTGGAAACCGCGCTGTTGCGCCAGAACAGCCAGTTGCGCGGCTTCCTCGTGACCGCGGACCATAGCTATCTGAAGTCCTACTACGAAGGGCGCGACGAATACGACAAGTCGTCGGCGGCGCTCGAGGCCCGGCTGACGGATCCGGCCCTGCAGGATCTGGTCCGCACGTCACGCGCGGAAACGCTGAAGTGGCGCAAGAACTGGGGCGACAAGTATATCGGTGTCGTGAAGGCGGGCCAGCGCGATGCGGCGCAGGAAGCCATCCGCAAGGCGGGCAAAGCGGTGCTGGTGAGCGATGCGGTGCTGCCGCTGCGCACCGTGCGCGATGCCCAGCAGAAGGCGATCAAGGCTGAAACCGCGCGACAGGAAAGTGCCATGCTGTTTGCGTGGATCGGACTTGGCATGGGCGCGGTGCTGCTGATCGGCATGGCGCTGGTGATGTCGCGCAAGCTGTCGCAGGCCATCGCCACACCCATCACCGACCTGACGCGGACCATGGTTGCGCTGGCCAGGGGCGAGAACGATACCTCCATCCCGGGGACCGATCGCCAGGACGAACTGGGCGCCATGGCGCAGGCCGTGATGGTGTTTCGCGATGCCGCCATCGAACGCGACCGCGCGGTCAAGGAGCGCGAAGAGGCGATGGCCAAGATCGGCGCGAACCTGCACGCGGTTGCCAATGCCGATCTCTCGGTCCGCCTGACCGACGTTCCGCCCGCGTTCCAGGCCGTGGCGCACGATTTCAACGAGGCGATGGAGCGGCTGTGCCAGGCGATGGGCCTGGTGCAGGCCAGCATCCTGGCGATCAACCCAGCAGGCCACTTCGGACCTGGCCAGCCGCAGCGAGCAGCAGGCCGCCAACCTCCAGTCGTCGTCATCGGCGATGGATCACCTGACCACGCAGATCGAGGAATATGCCAAGATTGCCGCCGAAGTCAGCGGGTCGATGGTCCAGGCGCGCGACGAGGCGACGAGCGGTGGCGTCGTGGTCAGCCGGGCAATCGAGGCCATGGACAACGTGGCCCGCGCCAGTGCCGAAATTTCGGACATCACCACGATGATCGATGGCATCGCCTTCCAGACCAACCTGCTGGCGCTCAATGCCGGGGTCGAAGCGGCGCGGGCGGGCGAGGCCGGCAAGGGCTTTGCCGTGGTCGCATCCGAAGTGCGCGCGCTAGCCTTGCGCGCCACCGAGGCGGCCAATGCGATCAAGCAGCGCGTCGAGGCGGTCAGCAGCCATGTGCGATCGGGCGTTTCGCTGGTCAACGAGACCGGTTCGGCGCTGGAGACGATCATCAGCCGCGTCGGCACGGTCACGGCCTCGATCTCGACCATTGCCGAGACCGCCGAAGAGCAGAGCACGGCCCTGCGCAAGATCAACGAGGCGATTGGCGCGATGGACCGGATGACGCAGCAGAACGCCGCGATGGTCGAGGAAACCAACGCCGCCACCAAGAACCTGACGCAGGACGCCGGGCAATTGCGCAGCGCCTTTGCCAGCTTCAAGATCGGCGACGATCGGCGGCAGGCCATGTTCGATACGTCGGCATCCCGGACCGCGCCGGCATCGTCCCACGCACGGACGGCGAGCGTCACGCCGATGCGCCGTTCGACACCGGCTCCGGCCCCGGCGATGGTCCAGGTGCAGCATGTCAGCGGCAATCTTGCCGTGGACAACGACTGGTCCGAGTTCTGATCGGACGTTGTCCCGGCCAAGCGCCACGCAAGGCGCCAATAGGGCCTGATACCTAGCCCCGGTTGCCACGCTTTTAAGCATGCAGGGCTAGGCCCGTGCCATGGTCTTCCCCAAGTGAAAGTGGGTCTCTTGTACTTGCCCGAGCGTATGCCCTCCTATGCCGAGACGTTTATTGCAACTCGGGACCCAGCAACTCTGGGCCCTGCAACTCTGGCTGAAGGCCGGGCCGAAGCGCAGCTGCGGATCGAGGCGGCAAAGGCGCGCTCGTTCGGCAAGCTGATCGTGGCAGAGGTGCTGGAAAGCCTTGCCCGCGTGCTGGCCTGCGCGCCACGGGTGCGCAAGAGCATCGAATGCTGGCCGGGGGACATTGCCAGCGCCGGGGTGATCTTTCGCATCAATGCCGGCTTGCATGCCCTGGCGCGTTCAGGCCGCCATGCCGGTTTGCAGCACATCTACCATGCCGCTGAACAGGGGGACCTGCCGCCGCCGGACGCACTGGATGCCGTACTGGTCGATGCGCTTGCCCACCACACCAGCGATCTCCTGCAGTGGATGGCCGGGCCGACGCAGACCAACGAGGTCGCCCGCGTCGCCGGGTTTGCCGGGGCGCTGCGGGAACTTGATGCAGTGGCACCGCTGCCCAACGAACTGCTCGAACTTGGCGCCAGTGCCGGGCTCAATCTCAACCTTGCGCATTATGGCTGCCATCTGGGCGGCGTGAACAGCGGCGATCTGCTGAGCCCGGTCCAGATTGCTCCCCGCTGGCAGGGCCGCATCCCGCCCGCCGCGCCCGTGGTGATCGAACGCGCCGTGGGCGTGGATCTCAATCCGCTGGACATCCACGATGACGAGGATTGCGAGCGCCTGCTGGCCTATGTCTGGCCCGGCGAGCACGAGCGCAGTAACCGCCTGCGCGCCGCCATCGCGGTTGCCCGCGATCATCCGCCGCAGGTGGAGGCCGGCCTTGCAAGCCGGTGGCTGCCACGGCAACTGGCCATGCCCCAGCGCGAAGGCACCCGCCGCGTGGTCCTCCATTCGATGGTCGTGCAGTACATGCCCGATGTCGAACGCGCTGCGGTCGACGCGGCGCTGACCCTGGCGGCGGCTGCAGCCTCGCCAACGCGTCCGCTGGTACGGATCGGCCTGGAATGGAGCGCGGATCGCAGCATCGTGGAACTGCGGGTTACGTCATGGGATGGTGGCCCAGCATCGGGCCGCACGGTCATTGCCGCGCATTGCCATCCCTATGCCGAATGGTTCGACTGGCATGGGCTGGACGCCCGATAGCCGGTTACCCGCGATCGCAGGACTCTTGCGCAGCGGCACGATCGAGAATGTCTGCCACCAGGCCTGCGTGGCTTGAGGTCATGAACCGGCCGCCATCGGCTACCGTGACGAAAACCGCCTGCGGCAGCACGCCGCGCCAGTAGTCTTCGACTTCGGCAATGCTCTGATGGATGTCATCGCCGCCTTGCACGACCGTCCAGTCGGCCACGTCCAGCGGCGCGATATCGTGACCCGCGCCGGAAATGACGTGCTCTTCGATGATGCCGCCCATCACGTTGCCGGTAGACATCGGGCGCAAGGCGCGAAACCGGTCACGCATGAACTGGGGATCCTCGCACAACGCTTCGTCCACCTTGCTGCCCTTGACGATGGCGCGGGTAAGCTGTTCGACCCGTGCGAGCGTGAACTGCATGCAGATCATGCGGAAGAACATCTCGATCAGGCGCGGCTTGCGGAAGTAGGTCTCCTTGATCATCCCCACCAGCCCCACCCGGCGCCCGGAGCGCGATGCCTTGGGCGTGGGTGAAACGAGCACGACCGGCCCCACCCGTTCGGGAACCGCAGACTTCAGCGCGTGGACATATTGCGCCCCGCATTTGGCAATGACCGGGATCTGCGCGATCCGGCAGGAATCGAGCACCTGAAGCGTATCGGCAATGGCCTGTCCGAACGGGTCATCACGCGTCATCGTGCCCAGATGCGTGCCGCCAAAGCCGGGCCGGTCGATCGCAATCGGCCGCCAGCCGCGATTTTGCAGTTCGATCAGCAGGGGGCGCGGCACGGCCCGGCAGCACCAGTTGCTGTGCACCACCAGGACCGGCTTGCCCGAGGCAGGGCCGTAATCGCTCCAGGCGATGATCTCGGTCGTCCCCGGACGGACCGTCAGCCGGGTAGGCTCGATCGCCGCATCGAGAAAGCCCGGCGCACCGTCGATCGATCGGGCAAAGAGCCGCAGGGCCTGGACCTCGACGATCAACCGCGCCAGCCCGGCTGCGCTCTGCACGCCGGTGCTGGCATAGAGCAGTTCGAGCTCCTTCTTCACCACCGATGCGCTGGCGCCGATGCTTCTTGCGATCTTTTCGCGCGACAGGCCTTCTGCCACCAGCAGGGAAATCTGCGCCTGGCGCGCGGTCATGCCCAGCATGTCGCCCAGCACGGCCATTGCATCATATTGCCCCGGCATGATACCGAAGGCCGCCGACACCACGGCACTGACAACCGCAGGGGTGTTGGGTAGCGACATCCTGCGGGCGGCTGCGGCCATCGTCTCGCGCGCGGTATCATAGGACAGCGCCAGCAGCCGCGCCGCTTCGCGCACGCTGCCGGTCCGCACCACTGTCGTCACGACCCGGGTCTGGAGATTGCTCAGACCGAAAGACTGGCCAGCCGCCTCGATCGGCTCGCTGGTGCCATTGGCGACCAGCACGATCCGTGCCGCATCATGGGTTTCGGCCGCCTAGCAGACTTGCAGGCAGGTTCCAGCCCGACGTCTCTTCATAGGGCGCCCAGAGTGCCAGATGCGCCGATTGCGTGAAGCGCATCAGCCTGCCGTCACCGCTGCGGATTTCCGCGGCCGTCTCCAGTTCGTCAAAGCTGGAGAAGCGGGGCAGCCAGCCCGGTTCCCTTGTGGCGATGGGTTGCCCGGACCTGTCGAACAGAAGGAAGCCGAGAAAGCTTCGGTTGGGGATCGCGGCCGCAGCATAGTGGCTGTTGCGTTCGCTCAGGATCAGGTTTCGCTCAAAATCATCTGGATCGGATTCGAGTATTCTGAGCAGTTCCTCCGGACGATCGATCATCTGCTGGAAGCTGCTGGAGAACTGCAAACTTTCGGCCAATCCCGTTCCCCCGGACGTTTTATATACATCACTATCGATCGATTATTTGATCGAACCTCTCCCAAGCAATTCAATACCCCACAAATGGCTATCCGCAACAGCGGGCGGTTGTGTGCATTAAAAAATTACAAACGGGGAAATCATCATGTCTGTCACTTTTGCTTCAAGATCGCGCCACCGCTCGCTCCTCGCCATCAGCGTAAGTCTTTCAGCAATAGCGATTCCGCAGGTTGCTTTCGGCCAATCTTGCACGCCTGACGCCAGTTCGGGCCTTTGCGAACAAACAGTTACGGTTGCAGACCAGGCTATTGCGGTGGCGGTGCCGACGCGCGTGATCAACCTTGCCACCAGCACCACGGTAACGCAGACGAACCCGCCGCCGTTCCTGCTGGTGGAGAATCGCGCAGGCGCCAGCCTCGATACGATCACGTTGACCAACCTTGGCGTGCCGATCAACCAGCCCCTCACCGTCTTGCCGCGCATCGGCGCCGTCCTCGTCAACGGCGGCACGGTCGAAGGGGACGTGATCCTGCGCGGGGGCACCTATATCGCTGCGGGCGGGACGGTGACCGGCAAGGTCGCCACGTTCAATCCTCTTGCCACCACCACCGAATACTTCATCAACCGCGCAGGCGACGATCTTGGCGTGGCCGGGGTGATCGATCCGGGCAACGGTCTCGATCTTTTCGTGCGGTCCTACAGCCAGTCGGCCGACATCCAGTTGCCCGCGGCCCTGCCGACCAACTTCGAACTGCGCGGTATCGAAGTGCTGGGCACCGGCACCACCTTGACGGTAAACAACCCGGCAGGATCCAGCGCGGTGAGTGGCCTTGCGGTGACGGGCGATGGCGCGATCGTCAACCGCGCCGTGATCGACAACATTTCCTTTGCGGGCACGGGAATTCCCGCTGCCAGCCTGGCGGGCATCAGGACCCGCGCGGTCAACTACGGTGTGCAAGCCGGCAATACCGGCCTCCTGACTTTTGCCCGGTTTGTGTTCTCCGGCAACGGGTCGCAGTCGCTCGCCGTCGCCCTCAGCGCCTCGATCGGTTCGGCCCTGTCCAGCTTCGTCAACGAAGGCACGATCAACGGCGACATCGGCCTCAACACCGCAAGCTTCGTAAACGCCGGTACCGTGAACCTGCTGTCCAACCAGCAAGGCACCCTGATCCAGGGTGCGGCGGATAGCGGGCTGAACTTCATCAATCGCGGCGTCATCACGATGACCGGCAACGGCCTGCGCACGCCCGGAACCATCCTGTCGGCGGCTGTGACCGCATCGACAGCCCTCGACGGTACGGTCGGCCGGCCGCTTTCGTTCCTCAACGATACGGGCGCGCTGATCTCAGGCGGCGTGGCGCTTGGCGGCAATGCCAGCACCTTGCGCTTCGAGAACCGGGGCGAGATCAACGGCGATGGCAATCCCAATCAGGCCAACCAGTTTGATTCGGCTGTAAACATCAGCTGGAGCGACTTCGGCATCCTGCCTGTGGGTATCGACAACTTTGCGTCGCAGTCGGTCGAACTGATCAACAGCGGCACGATCGACGGTGGCATCAGGGCTGACGGAGCCGCGCGTGCGGTATCGTTCGTCAACACCGGCGCGATCACCAGTGCAGGAACAAATGCGCGCGCGGTGGAGCTTGGCGTCAGCAGCACGGCAGACGCCAACGGAAACTACATTGTCGATGGCGAAACGTTTTCGTTCGACAACAAGGGCACGATCCAGGGGTCGAGCGAGATCGAACTGGAAGTCTCTTCTGCCACGATCACCAATAGCGGGCAGATCAGCGCGCCGGCAACGCAGGGGCTGACGATCTATCCAGGCGGGCAGCAAGGGTTGCTGATCGAGCAGGAAACGGTGCTGGGCAGCACCCTGTCGTTTACCAATTCCGGAACCATCGAGAGCGCAGATGCGGCGGGTGCTGCCGTGCTGATCGGCGTGGAAGCCGGCGATCTTGACAGCGGTCTGCCCGCAGCAGCCCAGGCCAGCGCGGTTGTCAACATCACCAACAGCGGCACGTTGCGCACGACGGGCGGTGCCTTCGTGGTGCCCGGACCG
>JAPLPG010000267.1:13091-18380 GCA_026400375.1 Novosphingobium sp.
GGACCGTATCTTGGCCGGCCGGTCGATGCGGTGACGATCAACGTGCCAGTCGTGCTCGGCGTGGATATCGACGCCGAAGGCGCCGGCACGCTGACCATCCACAACACCGCCGGGGCAACGATAGAGGCGCTCGCGTCGCCACTGCTCATCAGCAATCCGAACGGCGCGGTCACGCAAGGTGTCCCATCGGCGGGTAGTGCCATCGTGACAGGTGGTAGCAATGTCACGATCAACAACGATGGCACCATCAGAGTTGCCACCGCAGCGGGAGGGGCGCTTTCGTCCGACTTCCTGAGCGGTCGTTACCGGCTGTCCTATGCCGGTTACGGCGAGGTTGCAGCGGCCGACCTCGAAGGGGTTGGCGGCGGTGCGATCGACACCTTCTTCTCGACCGACAATGTCGTGAACGGCGCATCCGGCGTGATCGTTGGCGGCATCGCCCTGCGCCAGGGCAACGATACGCTGCTCAACCAGGGCAGCATCACCGGCAACCTGTTCCTCGGTTCGGGCAACGACCGGGTGACCAATGTCGGGACGATCACCGGAGACGTGTCGCTGGGCGATGGCAACGACATCTACGTCACCTTGCTCAAGGATTTTACCGTGCGCAATGCCGGGATGATCGACGGGGGCCGAGGCGGCGACACGCTGATCATGGCGGTCAACGAAGGCGGATCGCTTCAGGACTACGCCTCTGCACCGCGCATCAACTTCGAATTCGTGGCGCTTGGCGGCGAAGGCACGGTGACCAGCACGGGCGATGCGCTGCTGCCGGTGGTGCAGATCGCGGGCAACGTGACGCTTGCGGCAGGCAGCGTCGTCAATGCCGGCCAGACGTTCGCCTTCCGCAGCGATGCATCGGTGCCGCTGGACAATGCCTTCACCAACCTTGGCACGATCAACGGCAGCGTCGCGCTCAACATGGGCAACGACACGTTTGCCAACTACGGCACGCTGAACGGTTCGCTCGATCTTGGCGATGGCGACGACACGTTCGTCCAGGGCATCAACGCGGTCTTCACCGGCACGGCCGATGGCGGGCTGGGGCGCGATACATTCACGCTCGACATCAACGGCGGCGGCAGGATCCCGAGCGCGATCTACGACCAGCTGATCAATTTCGAAGTGCTGGGCATCACCGGCACGGGCACCATCATCACCGACGCGCCGCTCCAGGTCGAAACGATCGAGCTTGCCGGAGATGGCGGCACGGTCAGCTTCGGTGCGGATTCGGTCATCCAGACCCAGGGCGCTACGGCCATCACCGGCTCTGCCGCGTCCGATATCGTCAACAATGCGGGCACGATCAACGGCAACGTCGATCTGGGCGATGGCGACAACACCTTCGTCAACGCCGGCGCCACCAACGGCAACATCGTCAGCGGCGGGGGTTCCGACAGTCTCCAGAATGCCGGCACGATCATCGGCGACGTCAATCTGGGCGAGGGCGACAACAGTTTCGTCAACACCGGTTCCACCACCGGCAACATCGTCAGCGGCACCGGGTCAGACAGTCTGCGGAACGACGGCACGGTCACCGGCAACGTCGATCTGGGCGAGGGCGACAACGGCTTCGTCAATACCGGCACCACCAATGGCACCATCGTCAGCGGTTCGGGGTCAGACCGTCTCGAGAATGCTGGCACGATCAACGGCAATGTCGATCTTGGCAGCGGCGACAACGGCTTCGTCAACGCCGGCATCACCAACGGCAACATCGTCAGCGGTACAGGTTCGGACAGCCTCGCCAATGCCGGCACGATCACCGGCAGCGTCGATACCGGCGCGGGTGACGATGCTGTGACCAACGCGGGCGCGATTGCCGGGGACGTCAATCTCGATGGTTCCATAATGACGGCCGGACCGCAGGTCTCGCAAGCCCGCCTCAGGAGCGCGCAGGTGGCCTTGGCGGCGGTCGAGTTCGCGCCGGTCAGCGGCGGCAACGATGTCTTCACCAGCAGCGGCAGCATCGGCGGCAGTATCAACGCCGGAGCGGGCGACGACAGCGTTACCCTCTCGGGCAGCCTTGGCGGCAACGCCGACCTTGGCGATGGCAACGACACCTTCACCCTGGCCAGAACCGGCACGGTCACCGGCAACGTGGACATGGGCTCGGGCAGCAATGTCTTCACCGCAGCAGGCAGCATCGGCGGCAGCGCCGTGGCTGGCGGCGGGGCCGACAGCTTCACGCTGTCCGGCACGGTCGGCCAGGCGGTCGATCTGGGCGCAGGCAACGACATTCTCGACCTGCAGGGCGATTGGGCCATCGGCGGAATCGCGACAGGCGGGTTGGGCAGCGATATCCTGCGCCTGGGCAGCACCGGCACCGAAGCCGCGCCCCGGGTTCTGGACCTTGCCCGGTTCCAGTCGTTCGAACAGCTCGATGTCCAGACCGGCGTGAACAAGCTCAGCGGGACGGCGACGATCAGCGCGATCAACGTCAACGCCGGCCGTCTGATCGGTGCAGCCGGCTCGGTGCTGTCGGGCAACGTCGTGGTCGCATCTGCCGGCACGTTCGGTTCGGCAGGTACGGTCAACGGCAACATCGCGGTGTCCGGCACCCTCTCGCCCGGCGCATCCCCGGCGACGATGACCGTGAACGGCAACGTTTCGCTGAGCGCGACGTCGAACACGGTGTTCGAATTCACCCCGACCGTAAGCGACGCGTTGATCATCAACGGATCGCTCAGCATTGCCAGCGGCGCAAAGCTGACGATGACCGGGAACCGGCCGATCACGCCGGGCATCTACACGATGGTCAGCACGACGCAGGGCATCACCGGATCGTTCGGCACCAACATCACGCGCGACAGCACGGTGCTGGGCGTGCTGCGCCAGTCGGCCAACGCCATCGAACTGGTCGGCCTGTTCCAGCTTCAGGCCGGGGCAAACGTGCAGGCAACGGCGGTGAAGGACTACCTCAACGGCCTGTTGGTGGCAGGACAAGCCAGCAGCGGCGTGATCAATGCCTTCCCGGCGCTGATCGGGACGGATGGCTTTGCCCGTCCTGCGCAGCTCCAGACCCTGAGCCCCGAACCCTATGCCGATGCGGCGCAACTCGGGATCGAGAATGGCCTGTCGATCGCCCGCGCCCTGCGCCAGGCACCGCTGACGGGGCGAGGCGAGGACAGCGGCCTGTTCGTGTTCGGGCAAGGCTATGGCAGCTGGCGCAACTTCGCAGGCGATGCCCGCGGTGTCGCCCGGGCCGATGTCAACAGCTACGGCTTCCTCGGCGGCCTCGGCTATGGCAACGACACCTTCGGCGTCAGCGTCTTCGTCGGCCGTAGCGACAGCCGCCAGCGCATCTCCGACCTTGGCGCACGCAACGATGCCGATGGCCTGTTTGCCGGCGGACGCCTGCACTTTGCGCTCGATGGCGTGACGGCAGGGGCCACCATCGTGTTCGACCGGGCCGAGGGCGATACGGTGCGCAACCCCGCCGTTGGTGGTGCCGCACGCAGCCACTACGATCTGCACGGCACCACGGCGGATGCGTGGATCGGCTATGGCGTGGCGGTTGGCGGCGGCTGGCGCTTCGGGCCTGAAGTGGGCGTCACCTCGGTCAGTGTCAGCCGAGGCAGCCTTGCCGAAGCCGGCGGCGGCGCTTTCGGCCTGAGCCTCCGGCGCGAAAGCTATGATGCGGTGTTCCTGAATGGCAGCTTCAAGCTGCAAGGGCCTGAAAACGGACGCGTCCGTCCGTGGATTGCCGGGGGCGTGCGCTATCGCGCCAGCGGCGATGCGATCACCGCCACCGCTTCGCTGAACGGAGCCACGCGCACCTTCACCGTCGGCGGGGTGGAGCGCGATCGCACCCTGCCTTACGCAGGGGTTGGCCTGTCGTTCGATCTGGGCAAGAACGCGTCGATGTTCCTGAACGGCGATGCCGAATTCAGCGGCAGCAATGCGTTGCAGAACGTCAGTGCCGGCGTGGTCTTCCGGTTCTGAGGGACCGGGCGGCTATGAAGGGCCGGGGCCAGCCTGTCGTGGCGGCCCCGGTTCTGTCATCGCGAACCGCGATCCTCCGGTCATCGGGAATCTGACGGCCGGTAATGCCATCGACCCATGTTGTCGCCTGATGGCAAAGTCGTGCGCGGGTTCGCTTGGGGCCCATCGCCCTTGCACAGGCGACACATCGCGATACGCAGCGGTCTTCAATCCGCACCGCCAAGGCGCATCGGTCTGCAAAGCCAACGATGTGGTGAAATTGGTCGGGGAGATAGGATTCGAACCTACGACCCTCTGGTCCCAAACCAGATGCGCTACCAGGCTGCGCTACTCCCCGACTGCTGACGCCCCTAGTCTTATAGGCACGCCGGGGCAAGGGGGTTGCTGCGGGTTTTGCGTCACTTGTCGATCAGGGCCGGCGTCAACCGGCAACCGTCCGGCCCACAATGCCCTTTTATCCCCTTCCCAAGCGCTGCTGACGCGATACTCTGCGCGGCATAACAGCGCGCCGCGATGCGCGCGGGAGAAGGACGAGCCCGATGGACGATCTGCCGACCGCGAATTTTCACAGCATGACCGAAGGCACGCAAGCGGATTGGGATGCGATCATGACGCATATGCGGCCTTTTGCCAGAAACGGCGGGGCCCGCGTGCTCGATCACTTGCGGCTGCTCGATGGCGATTGCGGGGGCTTTGCCGTGGACCGGCTGACCCACTGCCTGCAAACCGCCACGCGCGCGCATCGTGACGGGCGCGACGAGGACTACGTGGTCATGGCGCTGCTGCATGACATCGGCGATACCTTGGGGGCTTATAACCACCCCGATGTCGCCGCGGCCATTCTCAAGCCGTTCGTGTCGGAAGAACTGCTGTGGATCGTGCAGCATCATGGCATCTTCCAGGGCTACAACTTCTTCCACTTCATCGGCCTGGATCGTGATTTGCGCGACAAGTATGCCGATCATCCCCATGCCGCGGCCACGGCGGAATTCATCGAGAAGTACGATTGTCCCGCGTTCGATCCGAACTACGATTCCCTCCCGCTGTCGTTTTTCGAACCGATGGTGATGCGCCTGTTCGAAGCGCCGCGGGCGAGCATCTACAAGAAAGCGATGGTGCAGGCCTGAGCGCACTTTCCCAGCGCTTGCGACAGGCGGGCTTGCGCTGCACCTTAATTGCGTGATTAACTCTCCGAAACCATCACAGGAGAGCGCCGCATGCCCGAAGCCACTGCAACGCCGGAAACCAAGCTGACCACGGCGGAACGCACCGGGGACCTGTTCACGTTCGACGAGTTCTTGCGATTCTGGGCAGAGGATAGGCCGCACGGCACGGCGCTCGATG
>JAPLPG010000253.1 GCA_026400375.1 Novosphingobium sp.
ATCAACCACGCTTACTCGCCAGTACTGCGTAGTTAATGAGTTGATAACTGACTTATCAAGTGCCGCTCTTAGCATTTGCTTGCCCATCGCACCAGCTTCAGGTGCTGGCGCTCGCAAGGGCGTGGAGGTTCGAGTCCTCTTCTGGGCACCAGCACTTTTTCAAGTGCATGAAATCTCTCGGGGATCGTGCAGATAGCGATCCCCCGAGAGCATTTTTCACTCACCAACTTCCCCGGAACATCACGCACTGCCTGCGCGTCAATCGGGCAAACGCGGCTTGGTCGGGACCGTTTGCGGCGAGAGGCGACGGTGACGCCTGGCGGGCTTTGGCAAAGTCCGCGATCGCGTGGTCCCGGGCCTGTCGCAACGCGCGATCGGCGCTTCTGCCCATCCGTCGGTTCCGATGTCCGGGGCACAAGATGCAGCGCTCTGCCCCGCGATGCTTGTGACAAGTTCGAGAGTGCAGCGCGGCGGCCAGCTGGCGTGCAGTTGAACCTGCAAGAGAACATCGGGCGCGAGCGGCCTGCCATGCGCGCGACCTTCTTGCTCCGCGCAATTGGGCCTGCGCTGACAGCTGTCGAATCGATCAATCGGGCCAGCGAATCGGCGATCCTTGGGCAGGCAAAATTGATGCGAGCGGAGGGATATCGTCTTGTTGTCGCGTGATTTTGGACCGACGCTGCGTTAACTATAGTTGTCAAGATTTTGCCTCGGCGCCATGAAAATCGCACCGTTCCGCGTTAAATCCAGATTCGGTTTATTGCGCGTAATCTGCAATTGCTGCGATGGGTTAAATGGTTAACTTGTGGCTTCGTCACAGGCGCTTTCTGGTGTCTGAAAGGTTAGTTAACCACGTCAATTAATACACCATATTCGATCCATCTTGGGTGTTTACCCTCCATAATCGATCTAGTTGGAGTCAACGGACCCGGTCTGTGCAGCGTAAGGTTAAACACGAATTAACCAATTACGACTGAACGAAAAAAGAAGACCGATCAAAGTCCGACTATTTGCCTGGACGAACGATCTTACAGGGCTTGAGCCGCCTCCGTATTCAGATGCGGATTGCTGCGAACACCCCGGCTTTCTCGAACTTTCAGTTAATACAGCACCGCGCTTGCGGGACGGAGTTCGAATGGCGTTTCACCTTTCCATTGCGAGATCGATAGCGTCTGCTGCGCTTCTTGCGGCGGCATCGTTGTCGCCAATGGCCGCCCTTGCCCAATCGACCATTCCGGGTCCGACAGCTTATGCCGGGGGCGCGCCGATTTCACTGACCATCCCGGTCACTGCGTCGGTCGGCGGGCGCTGTGGCTTTGCGGCGGGCGCAGCACCATCGGGGACGTTCGACGCCGGGGCGATCGATATTGCGGGCTGGTCCGGCCAGTTTGCCTTTACGTTGAACTGCAACGGGGCAGCCCGCGTCGCAGTCGTTTCGGCCAACGGCGGGCTGCGCACGGCACTCTTGCCGGCAGAAGCAGGCTATCTCGGCCTCGCGCCCTATTCGGTCAAGCTGAACCTGGTCGGCGCGGCCGGCAGCACGGCTACGCAGACCTGTCAGGTTGCAACACTGGTTTCGGGTGCAAGCACGCCGTGCACGTTCGTCGGCACGGCTTCGCAGACCAACGGACTGCGGATCGGGCCGAGCTCGCAGAACCTCGTCGGCTCCTACCTTGAAGTCAGCGCGCCACCTTACGCAGGGCCGGGCATCCTCGTCCAGGGCACCTACACCGATACGCTTACCGTTACAGTTTCGGCCTCGATCTAGCAGGCAGCAATCCTGCGGCAGATGCCGCGCAACCACACGATGCCGGGGATCCGGCGGGAACTTGAAAGGCAAAGACGTGAAGAAGATCCTGATCCTCGCCCTTGGCAGTGCCGCTGTCGCTGCAGCCGCTCCTGCCGCTGCACAGAGCACCTCATCCACCGGCACCGTGAACGTCACCGGCAACGTCGCAGGGCGCTGCTCTGTCGTCGCCTCGGCGGGCTCAGCGCTGCAAGCTTTCACCGGAACGATTGCGCTTGGCGCGCTTGATGAAAGCGACGGCACGCTGGCAACCTCTCTTGAAAACACGACATCGGCGGCACCGGGTGCCGCGCCGGTTTCCACCCGCATCGTCTGCACCTCGGCCTCGGTCGGGCTGTCGATCACGTCCGACACCTTGGCCAGCGGTTCGCGGACTGCCGCGCCCGAAACCGGCTATGCCAGCCAGATCGACTATGTTGCAGAAATGCAGGTTGGCCTGGCCGCAGGTGGCAACGGCACCGTGACCTATGACACCGCCGTCGGCGGCGCGCCGGGCACGGCGACCGTGGGCCGCCTGGCAGCCACCGGCCAGAACGTGACCGTCCGCGCCCATGGCTTCAAGAGCCGCGGCGGCCCGTCGAGCCTGCTCGTCGCCGGCGACTATACTTCGACCATCACCGTGAACATCCAGCCCGCCGCCTGAACCGGCGTTCCAGGAGAATACCCAAATGCGTAAGATTGCTCTCGTCTCGCTGGCCGCACTGGCCTTTGCTGCAGCCCCGGCTCATGCCCAATCGACTTCGACCGGCACTGTCGACGTGACCGGCGCGGTTGCCGGCCGCTGCCTCTTCACCGTCCCGAACGGATCGATCGAAATCGACGAACTCGCCCTGAGCGGCACCGACAGCAATGCCGGCCGTCTCAACACGGCCAAGGTCAATGCACGTGCCGCCACCCTGAACGGCTGGTGCAACGCTGCTGCTGCGACGATCAAGGTCGAAGCCCAGCCGCTGCTGAACCCGGCTGCAGCAACCGACGCCGCATTTACCAACCGCATCGATTTCACCGCATCGGCAGCGGCCAAGGACGTTACCGCCACCGACACATCGTTCGACGATGCTGCCGGCGATGAAGAGAACGTCGGGCTGTTTTCGGGTGACGTCGTGGTGACCCTCTCGAACTCGTCGGCCAACCAGAAGCTGCTCGTTGCCGGTAGCTACACCGGCAGCGTGCTCGTGACGCTCGCGCCGAACATCTGATCGCGCAACGCCAGACATTCACACCAGGAGCATTTCGATGAACACCTCGTTCTTCAAGGCCGCGCTGCTTTCGCTTCCGCTTTTTGCCCAACCCGTCTTCGCGCAGGAAGCCGCGTCTGACACGGACAGCGCGCAAGTGGCCGTCACCGGCAGCGTCGCGCGCCTGTGCATCCTGGGTGAGCCCTCCCGCGCCGTCGTCAATCTGGGCCAGATGGCACAGACCTCAGGCGCCGGGGTCGGGCGGCTGGCGGCCCTGTCCGACCAGACGGTCAGCCTGCCCGGCACGTTCTGCAATTTTGCCGGGTCGACGCTTGGCGTTACGGCGAGCGCCATCGTCGGTAGCGCCACCGGCGCGCCGCCATCGGGCTTTGCCAATGCGGTAAACTATACCGCCACGGCCAGCGGTTGGGGCAGCGAGGCAACCATTGCGACCACGACAGCGGCTGCAGACGGGTCCTCGCCCGATGCCAGCGCATCGGGATCGGTGCAGCCCCAGCCCAAGCTGGGCACGGTCGACGTGGCGCTGTCCAGCTTCACCGCACCGCAGAACGGACTGCTGGTGGCGGGCGATTACAGCGGCCTGGTCACGGTGACCCTCGGCCCCGTCCAGGTTTCGGAGTAAGCTGACATGCGCTATTCAAAACTCCTCGCCGCCGCCTGCGCGCTCGGCCTTGCCAGCACTGCCCATGCACAGTCCGAAACGGATAGCGGCGCCTTTGCCGTGATCGGCACGGTTCCGGCGATCTGCGTCGGCGGGACCGTTGCGGACAATGGCGGGGTGTTCGATCTGGGCGTCCTCGTCGATACGACGACGGGCTTCCTGCGCACCGACCTTGCCGCTCCGGCACAGGTTCTGTCGGGAAGCTTCTGCTCCTCGCGCAGTTCCATCGCGGTTTCGGCAACGCCGATCCTGGCCCAGACCTTCACCGCAACGCCGCCTGCCGGTTTTTCGCGCAGTGTCGATTTTGCGGCTTCGGCATCCGGGTGGACCGACAGCCCCGCCACCTTCAGCACGGCGGCAGCAGCCAATCCCGGCTCCGTGCAGACGCGGGCGACGCCGTTCACCGGGCCGATCACGGTCGGGATCGGCAGCTTTGCGACCACTGGCGGCGCAGCGCTGCGGCTGGTTGCCGACACGACCTATCGCGGCAACGTGACCGTCACGCTGACCCCGGAAAGCTGAGCCATGTTTCAGCGTCCCTGCCTTGTGTTGTCCCTGCCGGCATGTGCCGGGCTGCTCCTTGCCGCATCGGCCCCGGCCGCCGCGCAGGATGCAGCTTCGGCGCGCAGCATCGCCATCAACGGTTCGACCCCGCAGGTCTGCACGATCGCCAATGGGGAATTGCAAACGGGGCAGCTGGTCAATTTCAATGGCCTGAGCGGTGATACGTTGCAGGTGACGCAACTGGTCGATCCGGCCACGCTGGCCGCGCGCCCGGCCAGCGCGACCCTGTCGTTCAGTGCGGTCTGCAACTATCCGCATCAGATCCGGATCGAATCCGAAAACAACGGCCTGTGGCCCACCTATGGGCGCCTGGTTGGCGGTGCCGCCGGATTTGCCAGCGCGCTGCCCTATGCGGCCAGCATCACCTGGGGAGCCGCCTCGGGCGTGTTGCAGACCGATGCGCTGGTGCGGGGCAGCAGAGTGCAGCGCGTCAACGTGGATCAGCCGACCGGGGGCACCGTGACCCTGCGCCTGGCGATAGTCGCCGGAGCTTCGAACAATGGCGCGAACGCGCCCGTCCTTGCCGGGGTCTATGGTGACACCCTGCGCATCTTTCTGGAGCCTCGCTGATGCGCCTGCTGCTGCCTGCCCCCGCCCTGCTGCCTGCCCCCGCCCTGCTGCTTGTCCCCGCCCTGCTGCTTGCCGGAACGGCATCCGCGCAGGAGGTCAACCGGGCGGACCGCTCGCTCGAATTCAATGCCACGGCGGCTTCGGCCTGCGTCGTGGGGGCGCCGCGGGCGGTCGCATCGACGAACGCCTCGTTTCAGGTCGGAGCCGGTGCGGGTGGAAACACGGGCGGGCAGATCACCCTGACGCGGCTTGTCGATCCTGACACCGCCCTGCCCCGCAGTGCGCGCGTCGATCTTGCCATTCCTGCCACCTGCAACGCTTCGCACCGCGTCTCGGCCAGTTCGGCAGGCGGCGGGCTTCGCCGTGCCGGTGCGACCGCTGGCCAAGGCGGCGCACAGGGCGGATTTGCCGAATTTCTGGCCTATTCGGTGCAGATCAACTGGGCGGGCGCGCAAGTGCAACAGCGCAGCGACGCGGGCAGGCTGGTCATTCCCGTGGCCAATGCGGCAGGCGGTGATCTGGCGCTGCGCGTGACCACGCCCGATGGCGGCACGCCGCTCGTCGCCGGGCGCTACGACGACACGATCGTCATCCAGCTTCAGCCCGCTGACTGACCCTGCGTCCCATGGAGAAGATCTGCATGAAATCCCTGAAGGCATTCCTCGCATCCCTGGCCAGCACCACCTTGCTGGCGGTGCCCGTGGCACAGGCGATGACCGTCCAGCCGGTGGTCATCGACCTGAAGACGTCGGGCCGCGAGATGTCGCAGGTCGTCACCGTGGAGAACACTTTCGCCAATCCCCTGCCGGTCGAGCTGACCGTGCAGGAACTGCGGCTGACCGAAGATGGCGTTGCCGCCACGGGCCAGGATCCCGGCGATTTGCTGGTGTTCCCGCCGCAAGCGCTGATCCAGCCGGGCCAGACGCAGACGTTCCGGGTCCAGTATGTCGGCGATCCGGCGCTTGCGGCGAGCAAGCACTACTACATCACCGTCGCGCAACTGCCGGTGAAGCTGCCGGAAGGCCAATCGGCCATCCAGATCCTCTATAACTTCCAGGTCCTTGCCAGCATTTCACCGGCCGGGATCAAGCCCCAGCTGGAAGTGAAGACGGCCCAGGTCGGCAAGGACGCCAACGGCAAGCCGGTTGCGGTGCTCACGGTGGCCAACCCTTCGGCGGTCCACGGCTATCTCAGTGCCAACAAGCTGCGCCTGATCGAAAAGGACAGCGCCGGCAAGGAGCAGTTCCGCCGCACCCTGTCCGGTCCGGAAATCCAGCAGACAGTGGGCTTTGGCCTGATCGGTAGCGGGCAGACGCGGAAGGTGACGATTCCGGTCGAGCTGCCACTGGCCGACGGCACGGTCGAAGCCAGCATCAGCCCGGAGGGTTGAAATGCGCGCCTGGGCCAGACGAATTCTTGCCGTGGGGGCCAGCCTCATTGTGATGGCGCGCGCAGCCAGTTGCATGGCGGTTGCATCCGAAGCTGAAGGCACGTCCAAAGAAAACAGCGGCATGGCACCGACATCTGCCGGTTCGCTGGCCGCGGCGGCCATGCAGAGCGGCCAGCTTCCGGCCCCGGCCTTCCGGTCCGAGAAGCTGAACCCCACCGGGCGGGCCGTTGTGCTGACGGTCCCGGCCAAGGATGCGGGCAATTACCTGGGTGACATACCGCTGCAGATCGATGCCGACGATCGGCTTTCGTTCCCGGCGGCGCGCGTAATACAGGTCCTGTCGGAATCGCTGGCGCCCGATGTGCTGGAAAGCCTGCGCACGTCCTTCGGGGTCAAGACGCAGGTCGGGCCAGAGGATTTTGCGCCCGTCGGCATTGCGGTCAGCTACGATCCGCAGACGCTGGAGCTGCAATTCGCCATTCCCACCGAACGTCGCGCCTCGCGCCCGGTATCGGTGTCGAACTCGTCAAACCCGCCAATTTCAGCGCCTACATCAACATCCGCGGCTCGGCCGATCTGGTGGAGGACGGCTTCGATGAAGGCTTCCGCGAACCGGTCATGCTGCTCGATGGAGCGGTGCGGCTGGGCCCGATCGTGGCGGAAAGCGATGGCATCTGGCAAGCCGGCGCACGCGGCGCGGATTTCCAGCGACTGGGCAGCCGTCTGGTGTTTGATGACACCAAGCACCTCGTGCGTATTTCTGCCGGAGATCTTGAAACCCAGGCGCGGGGCTTTCAGTCTGCTCCGGACATCGCCGGCATTTCGCTGTTCCGCTCCTATGGCGTGCTGAACCCGCAGCAGATCGTGCGCCCGCGCGGTGACCGGGCGTTCCGGCTGGATCGCGCGTCTTCGGTTGAAGTGATCGTGAACGGCCAGCAGGTGCGCCGCCTGCAACTGGCGCCGGGCAACTACAACTTGCGCGATTTTCCGTTCACGCAGGGCGGTAACGATATCCGCCTGAACATCCTGGACGATACCGGCCGGACCGAGGTGGTCCAGTTCAACCTGTTCGTCGACCAGACCCAGTTGGGCAAGGGACTGAGCGAATTCGGGCTCTATGCCGGGGTCAAGGCTCCGCTGGGCCTGCGCGGCCCGCGCTACAGCAACGATTGGACCGCGTCGGGCTATTTCCGCCGGGGTCTTACCGATGCGATCACCTTCGGGGCGAACTTCCAGGCCGATGCAGACAGCCGCATGGGCGGGTTCGAAGCGGTGCTGGGCACGCGCATTGGCACGTTCGGCACCAACGTGTCCTTCAGCAAGGTGGACGGCGTGGGATCGGGCCATGCCTTCAACGCCACGTTCCAGCGGCTGATCCAGCGGCCCAGCGGACTTGGCGACACGCTGAACCTATTCGTCGAGCGGCGCAGCCGCCGCTTCGCTCCGGTCAGCTTCTTCCTGCCCGACAATCCCTACCGGTACGAACTGGGCGGCGGCTATACCCACACCTTCACGACCAGCTTCTTCGGCGGTGTCGATGCGCGCTTTTCCAAGGGTCGCGCGGGACGCCCCGACGTTCACAACTACCGCGTGAGTGCCGGCTGGCGGCTGACCGACCGGGCGACGATGAATGCCGAGGCCCGTTACCAGCGCGATACGATCGGCCGCGATGTCAGCGGCTTCGTCTCGCTGATCGTGCGGCTGGGCCGGTATTCCACGGTCCGTTCGGAGTTCGATACCCGCGACAACCGCTTCCGCGCCTCGTACCAGACGCTGAACGGAAGTGGCGTGGGCAGCTACAACGTGACCGGCGATGTCGAACGGTCCGACAATGGCGCGGGCGTATCGGTCAACGCCAACTACTTTGCGAACCGCGCCGAATTGGGCTTCAGCCACTTCGGCACCTATACGCGCGGATTTGGCGACAGCGTGAACCAGCGCAGCACGTTCCGTCTCGGCACCTCGCTGGCGCTGGCCGATGGCGCGGTCTCGGTCGGCCGCCCGATCTTCGACAGCTTTGCCATCGTCAAGCCGCACCGCAGCCTCAAGAAGGCTGACGTCCTGATCGATGCCACGACATTCGGCAACGCCGCCAGCACCGGTGCGTTGCGCGCAGGCACGATGCCCAGCCTGCCCAGCTATTCCGAGCGGACCGTAGGGCTCGACGTGAAGGACGCACCGCCCGGGACCGATATCGGCCAAGGCGCATTCCGCGTATTTCCGGGCTATCGCAGCGGCTATGTCGTGACCGTCGGGTCCGACTACAACGTGACCGCGCTGGGCACGATGATCGACGCAGAAGGGCAGCCGGTGTCTCTCGTCAGCGGCACGGCGACTGAAATCGCCCATCCGGACCGCCCCGGGTTGACGATGTTCACCAACCGCCAGGGCCGTTTCGGCGCCACCGGACTGGCGCCGGGCAAATGGAAGATCGAGATGCTCGACGCTGCGCGCTCGACTTTCGAGATCGACGTTCCCGCCGACGCGACCGGCGTCATCCAGCTTGGCAGCATCAAGGCAAAAGAGGGCAAATGAGCATGTGGCGCAACTGGCTGAACCGAGGCTTCGTGGCCGTGGCAGTGCTTGGCATGTTCGGCGGTGCCGGGGCGGCACAGGCGGCAACGTGCGGCATCACGGGTTCCGCCACGGCATCAAGCGCGACCTATGATCCGTTCGAGACGACCGGCTTCACCACCAATGTCACGCTCACGCTGACCCGTGTGAACGGTAATGGCGGGGCGAAGACCGACATCGTCAACTTCTACCTGAAGGGCCGCGACGCCGACTCCGTGGGGACGACGGTGACGGCAACTTCGGCTGTCGTTGCGGGAAGCATCGAGGGCATCGGGCTCGACATTTTCTACGATTACAACGAAGCCAACCCGACCGTCTCGCCAACGTCGCTCAGCCCCAGCACCGCGGCGCGCTTCCTGAAGGTGAACTTCACCGGCAACAACCGCGATTCCGATACGGTCGTGGTGAATTTCTCGGTGGCCCTGCCGCGCAATCTCAATGCCACGGCTGCCACCGAATTGCCGTTCGACGCGTGGTTCGGCTGCAGCACCACCGGCGGGGGGGCGCCCACGCAGCAGACCGGCACCCTGCCGAACGCGGTGCGCATGCCGATCAACATCGTCAGCGCGCTGCGCGCCAGCTTTGTCGGCAGCGCTCTGGACTTCGGGGAACTGGCGCAAGTGGTGCAGGCACAGGCGGCGACCGTGAAGACATCCACGGCGAATTACGTCCGCGTACAAAGCTCGGGCCCATACCAGGTTTCGCTGGCGGTTGCCGGGGGCGACACGCTGCCCTTCACGCTGACGCCAGGGGGAGCTGTGCCAACCGGTGACGCGGCGGCGCAGGAACAGCAGAAGATCCGCTATTCCCTGCGCTTCCTGGGGCAGAGCCGATCCCCCACCGCCACCACGGCGATCACGCAGAACTGCGCACGTGCAGGCGTGGGCGATGCCGTGGAAGATCGCTTGCCGATCCAGGGCACGCTCATCGACGGTGGCAGCACAAAGACCATATCGCCCAATTATACCGAGGCGCTCGTGGTCACGATCTCGCCGCTGATATCAACGGCAGTGGCTCCCACCGATTGCGGCAGCATCGCGCTCTGACAAGCGCGGCGCTGCCCGCGCCGGATCAGCGTGGCTCGATACGGAAGCGGATTGCGCCGGCCAGCTTGGCATCGCCTTCGATCGCGATGCTGCGCACCAGCGACGATGCGTGGGACACGTCGCTGACCACCACTTCGCCCGAAGCGTCGAGCGGAATGACCGTGCCGTCCACGATCAGCCGCCCGGCATTGAGCTGCTTCGAATAGGACGCGACCACGCGATAGCCTGCACCGTTGTTGCAGAATTCGCGCAGCGAAGCCTTGTTGCCATTGACGCTGAACATCGCGCTTGCCGAATTGTAGACGCTCAACCGGCAGATCACTGGCACCTGGCCGGTGATGGAGATGGATGCGACGTTTTCCGTTGCGTTGACCGGCACCGCCAACATCGCACTGCTTGCGCCTGCCAGCGCAAGCATGGACTTGTTCGTGATTTTCATAGCCAGACCTTCCGTTATCTTGCGGGCATGATGCACCGCAGTTGCCGAAGATCGGGTTGCGCCTTCTGGTTAATGAACTACTGCCAGTAATGGCCGGCCAACTGGCCGCACCATGCTGGTAATTGGCGGTGGCTAAAGTTGGCGATTACCGACCAAGTTATTGCTAAAACGCGATTTATGCGGAAAGCACTTGCCGATGCAAGAGGCGCGGAACTGCGGGCCGGAACCGTTACCTGCAAGAAACCATCTTGAAGTGCCCTGGGCGACATCGCAATTTTCCGAGGCCGGTCATTCGGCCTTGCGCACGATCAGCACGGTTCGGGCAGGTGCGGGCCTGGCGGAAAGTTCGATGCGGCCGCCCTGCTCCAGGGCAATGCCAAGCTTCCGTGCCTGCTGGGCATTCAGCGCGATCTGATAGGAACCCGGGCGGATGCGTTCGAACGAGAACGTGCCGCCGGTGCCGGTCCTGGTCCGGGCCGAAACGACACCCTTGGCGTCCACGAGGTCCAGCTGGAGTCCGGATATCTCCTTGCGCTGTTCGCCAAGCACGGCAACGCCGGTGATCTCGCCGAGCCCGATCACGCCAAAACTGCCGGCATGGATCCTGCCGGCGCGTGGCACGATTTCAACACCGGGCATTTGCGGGGCCATGTCGACATCGGGAAGCGTGGTATCGTCCAGCTGGATGGCGACGCGCTGGCCATCGCCAAGCCCATCGAGCAAGGCCAGCCCGGCGTCGTTCGTCATGATGCTCTTGCCCCCACCGGTCAGCGAAACGCCTTGCAGCGGAGGCTCGCCGCTGTCGAAGGTCCCGTTGCCGTTGGTGTCTTCGAACACCCGGAACGCTGCAGCGCCGCTCGACGCCATGCCCGATCGTGAGGCAAACAGGGTGCGATCGAGCGGATTGCGCCCGAAGCTCAGGCCAAGCCGCAGCCCGACACTATAGGTCCGCTCGGGAAAACTGACCATGCCATCGACGCCAAGGGAATAGCGCGCAAAACGCCGGGCCAGCGTAAGGCCAAGCGTGGTGGCGCCGCCGGTAAGCATGTGGCCGGCCGAAACGCTCAACGACGTGTCAGGCCCCAGATATCTGTCCGCCGCGACGCGCAGCGAC
Organism: Novosphingobium sp.; assembly: GCA_026400375.1. Lineage (GTDB taxonomy): Bacteria > Pseudomonadota > Alphaproteobacteria > Sphingomonadales > Sphingomonadaceae > Novosphingobium. Next base: position 11,365 of record JAPLPG010000253.1, read on the forward strand.
GTCAACTGCAGTTGCGGCCTTACCGCATAATCGACGGCCGCCCGCAACTGCGTGGTCGAGCGTCCAACGGTGGCAAGATCGAACGTGCCGCCAACGAACGTGCGGCTTCCGGCCAGCGCAGTCGACGATTGCCGCAGGAAAATGCTGTTTGACGCTAATACATTGCCCATCAGCGCGGAACCGCGCAGGCTGGCGTCGGTCTCCACGCGGCCATCGGCAAAGACCAGGCGCCTCGCCCTTCCCGTAAGCGGCACCGTGACATCGTGAAGGCGGAAGAGCGCGTTGACGTCGAGCTCGCTGGCGCGGCGCAAGGGCTCCATGATGAAAGCGCGCACTTCGTCGGCAAATTGCCCGGCATATTCGAAGTGGCTTGCAGTCCAGTTGACGCCCGCCGTGCGCGCGCCAAGCTGGAGACCGAAGGCCCGCCCACCGCCATCGCGCAGACCGGTGTCAATGCGGACCGCAGCGCCGGAAATGCCGGTGCGCAGACCGGCGCTGACCAGCCAGTGCTGCCCGCCGCGGCTTTCGAACAGCCCCCCGCCGAGGCTGGCGGTAACGTTGGTGCTGACCCCATATTGCAGCAAGCCGGTCAGTCGCCACGCGCGGAAATCCTCGCCCGGCGAAAAATCCGGGCCACGCGCGTCGATCAGGCTGGCATCCTTGCGCGCAACGCCGAAATCATACTGCAGCACGCCCTGGCCGATCCGTCCGTCGCCCACGGTCATGCGGCGGACGTCCTCGCGACGCTGGCCCTGCGGTCCGTAAAGCTGGATGCGGAAGACATTGAGACCGAATTCCACAGGAACCTGGAGGAACTGATACTGCCCGTTCACGGCATCCCGCGTCGATCCGATAAGCGTATTGTTGCGGTAAAGCTCTGCCTCGTATCCGTCGGGCAGATCGCCGCGCAGGTCGACCCGGTCGAACACCGACGTCTGCCCCAGTTGGGCGTTCGTCACCTGCGCGCCCAGCCCGGCGATCCCGCGCAGGCCCAGTGGCAGGGACGTGGTGGCAACATCGCCGATCTTGAACTGCGTGGCGTGCAGTGGCCCCAGCAGGTTGGCGTCAGGATCGCGACGCCCCAGTTCGAGGCGCGCGGCCACCAGTCCATCGCGCGTGTTGCCGCTGGCAAATACCCGCGCGGTCATGAGGGCAAGGTCGGAGGCCAGCCTGAGGTCGACCTCGGTGCGGGGACCATAAGCCGTGTCGGAAACGCCGCGCACTTCCAGATCGCCGACAGGAAACGTCAGTGCCTGCCACGGTGTCGGCTCGCGGACCAGCAGATCGGCCTGGTTGCGCCGCCGCTGGCCCAGTTTGTTGCGCGCCGCCTCGCGCAAGGCCCGTTGCTCGAACGGAAACGGCACAAGCGTCTTGATGCTGACCGTCTGCGTCCGCAGGTTTACCGATACGGCCAGCGGCATCAGCAGGCCAAACCGGTCGGCCCGAAGATATAGCTCGCCTTCATAGGCCACGGCATCGCCTGGCGCGATGGCCTGCTCGATTCCCTTGATCCGCAGCGTGCCTTCCTTGAGGTTCAGCTGGATCGTGCTTTGCTCGTCCAGCACCCAGCCAGAGGCATAGTTGCCATCGTCGCTGGTGACGATGGCAAGATCGAGCAATCGCGCGATCTCGCCCAATGGCAGAAACACCCCGGCCCGCGTGCCGTACCCGATGACAGTGTCACCCACCGTGCCATCGGCGGTGGCAATTTCAAGGATCAGTTCGTCGTCGGCAGTGAACAGCGGCGTGGCCAGTGACCGGCCCGCCAGACTTGCCTTTGTCGCCATCGTCCCGACTTTCGTCGCAGCCACGTCGGTGCGGTTTGCAGGCGGGCTTTGCACGACTTTCGGCAACCCGAACGCAGGCCGGGGCAAGGCATCGGCAGCGACGGTCGGTTCGGTGGCGGGCCTGGCAAGCGCCTGGACTGGTGGCGTTGGCGCGGGGGTTACGGTTGTGCTTGCGACCGGGTTGCCGGGGTCAAGCGGCGAGGCGCGCGGTTGTTCCGGTGCGCGGGGCGGCAGCCCGAAGGCCGGCTGCGGCAGATCGGCAGATCTCTGCAACTGCGCTGCGTTTGTTGTCTGCGCTGTGGAGGCAGGGTCGGTAGTGCTTTGAGGTGCGCGTGATGTGGCCGTTGCAGCCGCTGTTGCAACAGCGCCGTCCTTGGCTGCAGGTTCTACACTGGGGCCTTGCTCTGACGCGGCCTCTTCAAGACGGACCGGTCGCTGCGTCCCGCCTGCCTGTTCGTTTGGCTCTGCTTGAACCGACCCGGCCCCGGGCGGAAGCTGTGATGCGGTGCGCGGTGCCACAGGTTCGGAAACGGGCGCATCGCTTGCGCTTGCGGCGGGAGCCAGGGCTACCCCAAGCTCCGGTTGCGGCCCTTGATGCTGGGCATCCGGTTCCGTTTCCGTCGGCGGGGTATCGGCGGGCTCGACCGACTTCGCCTCGGCAAGAGTAGTGGCAGCTGGCGCAGGCAGCGCCGCATCCAGCGGATCGCCAACTTGCGCTGCAGGATCTGCGGCGGAAGGAACAGTCTGCTCTGGCTGAACAGGCAACGCCGCGAGCGCAGGCTGACGGACAGGGTTGGCAATCCCCTCGTCGGCAATCGGTGAATTTGAGTGATCTTTCCTGGTGCTGACGGCCGCCTTTTTGCCCGCCGCGGCTCCTGCCCCGCTTGGCTGGCGGGGGTGCTGCGCCTTTACGCTGTCGCTTGCCGATGTCAGCGGCCCGAAGCGGGGCAAAGCCAGATCACGGGCCAGATCACGGGCCGTTCCCCGCGCCTGTTCCGCTTCAGGTTCCGGGATATCGCGCGTATCATTCTCGCGCATGGCCGTGCCGACAGCGGCTGCGACCAGACCTGCGCCAATTGCCGCACCACCCAGTTTTCGCGTTTTCTGTCTGCGCGGGTCGCGCAATGTCACGGCACTACGTAAACCTGTTTCGCCAGCGTCTGGCCGGGTGCGAAATCATCATCCGTGTAGGTCAGCGTCAGCCGCGTACCCCGCGCGATCGCGGCCGATTCGATGCCCGCATCGAAGGGGATGACAACCGTGCGGGAATCGATCTCGGGATAGACGCCCACCCCCTTCATTTCGGCGATCGGCTTCTTCAGTCCCGGTGCGGTGATCGAAATGTCGCCGAAAGCCGACCGCGTGCCTTGCCGGGTAATCCTCACTTTCAGACCCGGACTGCCATCGGGCAGCGCCACGATGGCCGGATCGGCAAATCCGGTCGTCAGCGTCGTTTCTCCCACGCGCACGATCACGGGAATGGTTATGCCGAACCGCGGCCGGATGCGCACCGCCAGATCACCGCCAACAGCCTGTCCGGTGGCCTGCTCGATGGTTTCCGGCCCTTCTTCAGGCGGCACCGATATGACCGAGAAGTGGGCGCGATATTCTCCGGGTGGCAGGTCCGCCGGGATCCGCGTCATGATGCGAACCATCAGCGCTTCGTTCGCCGGAAGGGCGACACGGTGCGGCGACCATTTGAGCCAGGCACTTGCCGCCTTGACCTTCTCGCGTTCCGCAGGGTCCGTGATCGCGGACAACTGGAGCATCTGCCCATCGGGGCGCATCGCCATGTCTGCGATGCTGATTTCGTATTCCCCCGCTGCGGGTGCGCGATTGTACAGGCCGATGCTTGCGGTCCGTTCGCGGTCCGATAGCACAACGCGTTTGGGATAGAGGTTGATATCGCCCATGCCGCCAACCGCGCCTTCCGGCAGCGGCACTGTGGCTGTCGCAGGCGGCGCGTCCTTGTCAGGCGGAGAACCGGCTTGCGCCCAGCAAACCGGGGCAAGCATGGCAATCAACGGACATGCGACGTTCGCCAAGGCGCGCCGCAGCAAACCGCGGGATACCCCGCAAGGAATCCCGTCAAACTCAATCCGTGTCGTCAAACCCCGCCCCCTGGAATGGTTAACGGGCGCATATCGTAGAATTACGTAGTAAAATGCAAGGAATTCACATCCTTGCCGACGATTTTACATCGACACGTGAATTGCATTCGAACTATTACTGTTTCTTATCAATTATATACTGCACCAGCCAGATAGGTGCCAGTGTATGTCCCGCCAACCTGGCCAGCAGGCACGCTGAGCGTTCCACCAACGGAAAACACCAACTGGCCACCGTTTGACAGCCGCCCCGACGTGATCGACGGCGTGGTGGTAAAGGACATCGTGCGCGTGCCCGAAGAGACAACGCCAGGATAGGTCACTATCGACACCGAACGGTTCTTGAACCCGCTGACCGTAAACTGGTCGGCTGCGGCGCCAGGTCCGTTCACTTTTGAAACGCCGCCGGTGTATGTTGCCGCTCCACGTGGCGACACGGTAACCGTTCCTGCGTCTCCGACGGAGATCGTGCCAAACTTCAGTGCCTGTCCGCCGACATGCGTGACACTGATCGGGTCCATGATCTCGGCCGTTGCAGAACCGACGGCGGTCGATGTGTTGCCCACGGCCCAGGCCACGGACGGGCACAGTAGGCCTCCGGCAAGCGTCACAACCAATGTACGGGCACAAAACAGCATCAGCTTGCCTGTCGAAAATGCAGATGGGTGTAGTGATGCGCGATACTTTGCCACGCGTCGGCGCACCGCAAGGACCGCGTCGAAAGCGGGCTGGGCGTGGCCGGTCATGTGGCTTGGATCGCGGCATTGCCGCTGGCCGCGCAGCGTTAATGCTGCGGCCCGGCCAGCGACATGCTGCCTGACACCGGCATCCTGCCGGCGTCAATCAGGTCAGTTGTAGGTTACAGTGGCACTGTAGGTTCCGGTATAGACGCCGGCCGTGGCCGTGCTCGGAACGGTCAGCTTGCCGCCAACGGTAAAGGCGGCAGTGCCGCTGGCGCTCAGGACGCCCCCTGCCGCGGCCGTGGTCGTGAAAGTCATGGTGCCCGGACCGGTCACCGAACCACCGGTCGTCGTGATGGCAAACGAGCGGCTAGCGTCGCCGGTCACCGAGAAAGCGTCAGCGCTGGCAGTCGATCCCGGCACGAAACCGACGTCTTCCGTAACCGATGCCGATCCGCTCGCGTCGACCGACACGGTGCCGCCGGTCCCGACGGTGAACTTGCCAAAGCTCAGAACCGCAGCGCTGTCATGGGTAACTACCAGCGGCGACACGATCGTTGCCGATGCTGCACCCGTTGCCGTCGAGGTGTTGCCCGAGGCTGCGAATGCCGACGTCGACGAAAGTGCCACAACGGCAGTCGCAAGAATGATCTTCTTCATAGGACTTCCCGATCTCAAAACCCGCTCCAACCCCCCAAGGTAAAGTAGCGGCGCTTCCCCTTGCGAGTAATGCATCAAGCATCGCCCGCAACGACGGGACTAAGCCACGAGGGTTAAAAGTCCGTTATGGAGTTTTACTTAGGCGCGGCCGAAGCAGATCGGTTAACCATAGACAACAGTGACGGGGACCGAGGCCTCGTACCTGGCAGGGGGAACATTGCCCGGAATATGAAGCGTGCCGCCCACACTGAACCCGTCTTTTCCGGCACCATCGAGCACACCCGAAGCACCTGAATCAGGACGACTTTCCGTCCTTGCTTTGAGGTCGTTGACGACCAGATCAGGCGGCCGGGCTGCGGATTTGCGGACGGGATCGCCGCGGGCGATGACGCTTGCGGGAATGGAAATCGTATAGGCTCGCCCGGCTTCTCCATCGACGGAAAAACGTGCAGCCTGGCTGGCCATGCAGCAGATGATTCGGCTTCCGCCTGTTGCAACCGATTCTCCCACGGGCGAAACCGTCACCGTGCCGGGTTGCGAGGACGAGGCGATGGCCCCGAATTCGAGATCCGCGTGGCGTGTCACCGTCAGCGACACAACGATTTCGGCAGATGCGTGCCCATGCGATTGACCGGCCTCCCGGTTGTCAGGTCCAGCTGAAACTGCTTCAAACCCGCCGAGGCCTGCGACAATCATGATCACGTGCAGAGCCTGGGCTACTGCACGCACCTCAGTTGACCGAAAGGATCGCGGCCGTCACCGCGATGGGTATGCGCAAGGTCGCCCCGCCCTGCGTCCGTGACACGTCGATGCGCCCGCCAACATTGAAGGACACGGCGCAGCGGCGCTCCCGGCAGTTCGCTATCCGAACGGTAGCGGACAATCCCGAAGGCGTGCTTCCTGCATCGGGAAGATCGGAAGCAAGGTTGGAGAGCGAGGCGCTGACACCTCCGGCTACGAAACTTCTGGGCGCGATCATCATGACCTGAACAAGAACGTCCAAAGGACGCCTGCTTTCATTGCCTCGGTCAAAGATTATGGAATATCGCGCAGGAGCAACCAGGCTCCCAGAAAAGGCCAATATGCCCCCGTCGCGTATCTCTCCTGTTGTCGACACCCAGCGCCAGCCCGATGCTGGCACGGCAAACGTACCGAACTCGAGGTCCCGTTCCGCCGAAACAGTGATCGATGCAGGTGCGGCTCCTGCAGCTACCGGCCATGCAACCATGACAAGCGCAAAAGCCGTTAGCGACAAGGCACCATGTCTGGAGAGGTAAGCCTGGCAAACGCCCACACTACGCGTCCTTCTCAGAATACCGCGGCTGCGGATCGAAGCTAATCGTTCTTCCGCCAGAAGTCACCAGCAAGGCGCGCAGCATCAAAAGGATAATGGAACACCAACCTGGATATAGCGTAAGCGCTGTCCGGCCCCCACCTTGCGTGTGTGATGCCCAGCGTGGAGTTTGCGCGGCCTGATTTGGGCTGAGGGCGCTACTCCTATGATAATCCCGTGTGATGATCCTGTGAGCAAGGGCGCGCAGCGGTTCGAGATATTCACGGGCAAAGGCAAGCGCCGGGAATGGCCGCCCGAGCTCAAGGCCTCGATTGTCGCGGAATGCTATATTGGCGGCGAGCGTGTCGGCGCTGTCGCGCGGCGACATGGGCTCGATCCTTCGCAGGTCTATGCCTGGCGGAAGGATTTGAGCAAACAGCTGGAGGACCGTGGATTGGTGCCTCCCTTGGCAGAGCCGGTCAGCACGATGTTCGTGCCAGCACTGGTCGAGCCGGCCACGCATCCAGAACCAGCAGTTGCGCGCCGAACACGGCGCAGGCGGCGCGCCACAGCTGCTGCTGTCGAACTGGAGATCGATGGCGTGGCGGTGAAGATCGCGCGCGGCGCCGATGCTGGCGTGATTGCCGCCGTAATTGAAGCGCTTAAGGCCCCACGATGATCGGGCTTGTTGCCGGTGCGCGTGTGATGGTCGCAACGCGCCCGGTAGATTTCCGCAAAGGGCCTGACGCTTTGGCCGCGCTGGTAGGTGCCGAGTACGGCGGCGATCCCTTTTCCGGCGTGATCTACGTGTTTCGGGCCAAGCGCGCAGACCGGATCAAGCTCGTCTGGTGGGACGGCACCGGCCTGTGCCTGATGGCCAAGAAGCTTGAGCAGGGCGGCTTCAAGTGGCCCAGCATTCAGGACGGCGTGATGCGGCTGACGGCAGCGCAATTGGGCGCGCTTCTCGAAGGGCTGGACTGGCGCCGGGTGCACGGTGGGCGTCGCCCGACCGCACCGCAAATTGCCGGTTGACGGGGCTTTCTCCTGCTGATTCACTGCGTCCATGCTCATGGAAGCGGACCTTCCCGAAGACGTTGAAGCGCTGCGCGCGTTCGCCCTTGAGCAGTCCCGCAAGCTCGCCGAAGTGATGGCTGCCAAGGGCGAGGCAGACGCGGAGATCGAGCGGCTGCAGTTGATCGTCGATGCCTTCATGCGCCACCGGTTCGGTGCGCGTTCCGAGCAACTTGCCCCTGATCAGTTGCAGCTTGGCCTTGAAGATGTCGAGACGGCGCTGGGCCAGGCTCGTGCGGCACGCGACGCGGCAACCGGCCAGTCCAGGTCCGACCGACCACGCAAGGCCAACCGCGGTTCGTTGCCTGCGCATCTCGAGAGAATCGAGCAAGTTGTCGATATCGAGGACAAGGCCTGCCCTTGCTGCGGCGGGGCGCTCCATCAGATCGGCGAGGACGTTGCCGAACGTCTTGATGTAGTGCCGACCACCTTTCGCGTCCTGGTCACCCGCCGGCCACGCTACGGCTGTCGTGGATGTGAGAGTGCAGTGGTGCAAGCCCCGGCACCGGCGCGGATCGTCGAGGGCGGTATGCCCACCGAAGCGCTGATCGCGCAGGTCCTTGTCGCCAAGTACGCCGATCACCTGCCGTTATACCGACAAGCCCAGATCTACGCGCGGCAAGGCATCCAGCTTGATCGCTCGACGCTGGCGGATTGGGTTGGCAGATCTGCTTGGTATCTGCGCCCATTGCGCGACCACATCTTGGAACGATTGCGACGATCCGAGCGATTGTTCGCCGACGAGACGACAGCGCCAGTGCTCGATCCCGGGCGTGGCCGGACCAAGACCGGGCAGTTATGGGCCTATGCGCGCGACGATCGCCCATGGGGCGGCGATACCCCGCCAATAGTCGCTTATGTCTATGCCTCCGACCGCAAGGGGGAGCGGGCGGAAGCGCATCTCGACGATTTTGCCGGCGTCCTGCAGGTCGATGGCTATGGCGGCTACACCGCGCTAGCCAAGCGCCGGCAGCAGATCGTGCTCGCGTTCTGCTGGGCGCACGTCAGGCGCAAGTTTTACGAGCTGGCGGACAATTCCCCAGTCGCCGTCGAAGTGCTGCAGCGGATCGCAGCGCTCTACAAGATCGAAGACGAGGTGCGTGGCGCCTCTGCAGAACAGCGCCAGCAAATCCGGACTGAGCAGAGCCGCGTCATTGTCGACGATCTGCGAATCTTTCTCGAGGCCAAAAACCGCCAAGTCAGCGCAAAGGCCAAGCTCGGCGAAGCCATTCGCTATGCGCTGACACGCTGGGATGGCCTCTCACGGTTCCTCGCTGACGGCCGTGTCGATCTCGACAGCAACGCTGTGGAACGCAGCATCAGGCCGCTGGCCCTGAAGCGCAAAAACGCCCTGTTCGCAGGGTCTGACGAAGGCGGGGACAACTGGGCGGTGATCGCCACGCTCATCGAAAACTGCAAGCTCAGCGGCATCAACCCGCATACCTGGCTGACGCAGACGCTCGAAAAACTAGCCAGCGGCCATCCGGCAAACAGCGTCGGCGAACTCATGCCATGGATCGCCCTGGCCTGAGAACATCGCTTACGATATAGCTGTCGAACGACCCTCTCGATCTGACCGGAAGCGCAAAGTCTCCTGCGGATCAGCTGCATCGCCGTGATGCCGACATCTCTCCGGGCCTTGCCGAGCCTTCTTGTGAGAGCCCCAAACAAAAAAACCGCCCCTGAAGGCGGTGCGTGGTGTGGAGTTCTCAAAAGGTGGTTGCGGGGGCAGGATTTGAACCTGCGACCTTCAGGTTATGAGCCTGACGAGCTACCGGGCTGCTCCACCCCGCGTCACCTGTGTGGGCTGAGTGGTCAGCCCGGA
>JAPLPG010000223.1 GCA_026400375.1 Novosphingobium sp.
CCGATCCGCCCTTCCTGCGCCCCAAGATCGAATACCAGAAGCATGGCGAGACGATGCCCGAACTGGGCTTCTTCTTCCCCGGTGTCGAGGCGAAGGACACGCCCGACAGCGCCGGCTTTGCCGCGGTGGAAAATGTCACGCTGACCACGCACAACGGCACGCACCTCGATGCGCCGTGGCATTTCCACCCGACCATGGACGGCAAGTACGGTGCCCCCGTACCATCGATGACCATCGATGAAGTGCCGCTGGAATGGTGCTTCCAACCCGGCGTGAAGCTCGATTTCCGCCATTTCCCCGATGGCTACGTCGTCACCGCGCAGGACGTGGAAGACGAACTGAAGCGCATCGGGCACGAATTGCAGCCGCTCGAGATCGTCATGGTCAACACCGCTGCGGGCAAGGCCGTGGGCGATCCGAACTATGTCAGCATCGGCTGCGGCATGGGGTATGAAGCAACCATGTACCTGACCACGCGCGGCATCCGCGTGACCGGCACCGACGCCTGGAGCTGGGACGCGCCGTTCGTGCACACCGCCGAAAAGGTCAAGGAAACCGGGGATACCTCGCTGATCTGGGAAGGGCACAAGGCCGGGCGCGACATCGGCTACTGCCACCTCGAAAAGCTGCACAACCTCGAGGTGCTGCCCTCGACCGGGTTCACCGTCAGCTGCTTCCCGCACAAGATCCGCGGCGCATCGGCAGGCTGGACGCGCGCGGTGGCGATCTTCGAGGATTGATCCCCTTTCGCCCTCATCATTTCCGCTTGGACGGGGGGATGGTGAGGGCGGAGCCTAGGCGAAAACCTCGAGTCTGAACGCTTGCGCGAAGGCGATGGCCAGGCTTTGCCGGTCCAGCCTTTGCAGCATGGGAAGGCGGCCAAGGCGCTTCACCGCGCCCATCGCGCAGATCGTCGCCTCGCTATCCTCGTTGCCATCGCCGACGAAGGCCACGCCATGAATGGCAACGCCTCGCGCCCGTAGTGCTTCGAAGGTCAGCAGCGAATGGTTGATCGTGCCGAGCGCGGTGCGGGCAACCACGATCACCGGCAGGTTCCACCACGCAAAGACATCGGCATAGGTCGTGCCGCGCGTCACCGGTACGAGCGCGCCGCCGGCGCCTTCGACCACCAGCGGACGCTGCGGGGGCAGGGCGAGATTGGCCAGATCGATGGCCACGCCATCCAGTTCCGCGGCACGGTGCGGTGAACAGGGCGTGTTGAGGCGGTAGGCCTCGGGCAGGACATGGTTTGTCGCAACGCCCGAAAGCGTCGCCACGGTATCGCGGTCTGCCCCATCGTCCAGCCCGGCCTGCACCGGCTTCCAGTAATGCGCCCCCAGCGCTCCGGTCAGCGCGGCGGCGAACACGGTCTTGCCGATACCGGTGTCGGTGCCGGTAACGATGAACGCGCTCATCGCAGGGCCTGCTGCAGCGCGGCGGCCAGTGCGTTCACGTCATCGCGCGTGGCGTTGAGCGTCAGCGAGATGCGCAGGCGGCTCGTGCCTTGGGGGACCGTTGGCGGGCGGATGCCGCGCACGTCGAACCCTTGCACCTGAAGCGCGGCGGCCACGGCCATGGTGCGCGCGTCCTCGTGCAGGATCAGCGGCAGGATCTGCGATCCGGTGGCCTGTGCGCCATGGGGGGCCAGCGTGCGCTCTGCATGGGCGACCAGGCTGCGCAGGGCTTCGCGCCGCGCCGGCTCATCGGCAAGGATGCGCAACGCCTCGCGCACCGCTGCGCAGACCAGCGGCGATGGTGCGGTCGAGAAGATGAACGGCCGCCCCCGGTTCACCAGAAAATCGCGCACCACGCGCGGGGCCAGCACCAGCGCGCCTTCGCAGCCCAGCGCCTTGCCGCAGGTGCGCAGCACGATCGTGTCCGCCCGTCCGTCCAGCCCGGCGGCAAGGCCGCGCCCATCGGGGCCGAACACCCCGGTGGCATGGGCCTCGTCGATCAGCATCACGGCATCGTGGCGCTGCGCCACGCGGGCCATTTCGGCAACGGGGGCCATGTCGCCATCCATCGAATAGAGCGTCTCGAACGCAAGCCACACGCGGCCGGTGTTGCCCCTGGCGCGCCATGCTTGCGCGGCATCGTCAAAGCTCTGCGGATCGTTGTGCGCCGCGCTGACCGCCGTGGCGCGGGTCAGCCGCAGGCCTTCGTGCATCGAGGCGTGGACCAGTTCGTCGTAAACGATCAGGTCGCCGCGCTGCGGCAGGGTAGACAGGAGCGCCACGTTGGCAGCGTAGCCCGCCGAGAAGAACAGCGCGGATTCGGCCCCGAAGAACCGTGCGGCCTCCTCTTCCAGCAGTTCATGTTCGGGATCGTTGCCGCGCAGCAGCCGCGATCCGCCAGAGCCCAGCGGCACGCCCCGCGCAATCGCTTCCTGCACCGCCGCCGCCAGCCGGGGCGAGGACGACATCGCAAGGTAGTCGTTCGAGGCAAAGTCGATCCCGCGCCGGGGGGCAAGGCTGCGCAGCCGCGCCTTTTCGCCCAAGGCGGCAAGATCGGCGGTGTGCGCCGACCACAGCGAGCCGGTGCGGGTTGTGCTTTCAGCCATCAGGCCGCGCAGCCGCCCGAACAGCCTCCGACAGCTTTGAGACTTTCGGTCTTCTGGGCCCGCATCGGTTCTTCACCCTCCATCGGCTTCAGGCCAAGGCGGGCGAACATCGCCGCATCGGCATCGTCGCCGGCGTTGGCGGCGGTCAGCAGCTTGTCGCCGGTGAAGATCGAATTGGCCCCGGCCATGAAGCACATCGCCTGCGTCGCCTCGGACATCGATTCGCGCCCTGCCGAAAGGCGGACCATCGACAGCGGCATGGTGATGCGGGCAACCGCGATGGTGCGGACGAACTCGATATCGTCGATCTTGGCCAGCGGCGTGTCGGCCAGCATGTCGCCCAGCACGGTGCCCTTGACCGGGACCAGGGCGTTCACCGGCACGCTTTCAGGGTGTTGCTCCAACGTGGCCAGCGCGTGGACGAAGCCGACGCGATCGGCGCGCGTCTCGCCCATGCCGACGATGCCGCCCGAGCAGACGTTGATCCCGGCCTGCCGCACGTTGTCCAGCGTCTGCAGCCGATCGGCAAAGGTGCGCGTGGTGATGACCTCCTCGTACCGTTCGGGCGAGGTGTCGATGTTGTGGTTGTAGTAGTCGAGCCCTGCTTCGGCGAGTTGCGCGGCCTGTGACGGCGTCAGCATGCCCAGCGTCATGCAGGTTTCCATGCCCATCTCGCGCACGCCCTTGATCATCGCGATCACCGCCGGCATGTCGCGCTCCTTGGGATTGCGCCAGGCCGCGCCCATGCAGAAGCGCTTCGATCCGTTGTCCTTGGCCTGCGCGGCGCTTTGCAGCACCTTCTGCACTTCCATCAGCTTGGTCGCCTCGATCCCGCTGTCGGCCTTGACCGATTGCGAACAGTAGCCGCAATCCTCGGGGCAGCCGCCGGTCTTGATCGAAAGCAGCGTGCACAGCTGCACCTCGCCCGCGCGGTGGTGCTGGCGATGGACCTCGGCCGCGCGAAACACCAGTTCGGTAAACGGCAGGTCGAACAGCGCGGCGATCTCCTCGCGCGTCCAGTCGGTGCGGACTCCTGCAGGAGCAGTCTCTTCGCGCTGGCGGAGCAGGGTGTCTTGCACGGCGTCTATCCTTTGGAATCTGCTGGTCGTGCGGCCCTTAACCCAAATCCGCCAGCCATGCTCAAGTGAAATCGCAAAGCTGCAAAGCGACACTTTGCATTTCACCTGCCGGAACGGGCCTGGCCCCTGCCACAGCGAAACTGGCGTTGCGGTTCGGGGATGAAATATTGCCACTGGCGGCACTGGCCTTGGCGCGCGCTTTCGGACAGGTCATGCTCCCTGCACCAAGCGACATATTTGTATGTGTTGCTTACAAAAGCGCATCGGAGTATTCTGGCGGTCATGGAGAGGTTGAACCAGATCATCGCGGCCCATGCCGGGCGGGAAGGCCCGTTGCTGCCGATCCTGCACGATGTGCAGGCAGAATACGGCCACGTTTCGGAAGAGGCGGTGCGCGCGATCGCCCACGCGCTGAACCTGTCGCGCACCGAAGTGCACGGCGTGGTCAGCTTCTACCACGATTTCCACGCCGAACCCGATTCGCGCGCGGTCCTCAAGCTGTGCCAGGCCGAAGCCTGCCAGGCGCGCGGGGTCGAGGCACTGGCGGCAGGGCTGGCAGACCATCCGCGCGTAAAGGTTGAGGCGGTCTATTGCCTCGGCCTGTGCACCGTCGGGCCAAACGCGATGGTCGGCACCACGCTGCACGCGCGGCTCGACGCGGCAAAGCTGGGCGCGCTGGTGGAGGCGCTGGCATGACTGTCGTGCGGATCAGCGACGATGCCCTGGCACTGGCCTGTGGCGCAGACGCCGTGGCGGCAGCGTTCGTTGCCGCCGGCTGCACGGTCGAGCGCGTGTCCTCGTGGGGCATGCAGTGGCTCGAGCCTCTGGCCGAGATCGACGGTGCCGGCTTCGGCCCGCTGGAGCCGGGCGACGTGGCGGCGGTTCTCGCCGGCACCAGCGCCAAGGCCATCGGCCGGATCGAGGACCATCCCTTCATCGCGCGCCAGCAGCGCTTCACATTTGCCCGTGCGGGCAAGACCCGGCCGCTCAGCCTTGACGATTACGCCGCCCACGGCGGTTGGCAGGGCCTCGCCAAGGCGCGCGAAATCGGCCCGGACGCCACAATCGCTCAAGTAACCGAATCCGGCCTGCGCGGGCGCGGCGGGGCAGGGTTCCCG
>JAPLPG010000087.1 GCA_026400375.1 Novosphingobium sp.
GACGTTGTTGAGCACGGCCACGGCAGGGTTGTAGAGCGCGATGGAGCCATCGCTTTCATCGACTTCGGAAACGAACGCCGAGCCTGCACCCACCCGCGCCGAGGCGAATGGCGCATCAGCGGCAACGAAGTTCTTCATCACCGCGCCGTTCATGATCGTGGGGTCGCGGCCCGCCTCGGTCAGGATCCAGCCGATCATGCCGGTGACGGTGGACTTGCCGCTGGTCCCGCCCACCGCGATCCCCTGGGGCGCGGCGTTGAACAGGGCCGAGAGCAGTTGCGCGCGGCTCATCCGGGGGCAGCCAAGCGCCCGGGCGCGGACCATTTCCGGCACGGTGTCCTCCACCGCCGCCGAGGCGACCAGCACCTGATTTGGCGAGGTGATGCCCGATCCATCCTGGACGAACAGGGTGAACCCCAGGCTTTCCAGCCAGGCAAACTTCTCCGGCGTGCGGCCCTGGTCGCGGCTGCGGTCGGACCCGGCGACACGAGCACCCATGCCGTGCAGGATCAGCGCCAGCGGCAGCATACCCGATCCGCCGATCCCGCAGAAGAACCAGTTGCGCGAAACCAGTTCGATGGGGGCAGCAGCGCCGGGCGTGAAGGTCATGTCGTCGGTCATGCCGTTTCGGTATGCGCCCGCGCTGCCTGTGACAACCTTCCGATTGCCGCTTTCATCCGATACGCGAAAGCGGCTAGGCTGAAGGGATGACCCGCCGCATCGCCATCTGCGCCCCCTCCACACCGTTCACGCGCGAAGATGCCGCCCGCGTCAGCGCCCTGGCCGAGGCGGAATTCCCGCACCTCCAGCTTCATTTCCACGACCAGTGCTTTGCCAGCGAGGGCCATTTTGCCGGACCGGATGCGCTGCGCCTTGCCGCCTTTGTCGAATGCGCCAACGATCCCGCATTCGATGCCGTATGGTTCGTGCGCGGCGGCTATGGCGCCAATCGCATCGCTGCTGAGGCGATCCCCCGGCTTTCGCCCGAAGCGCGCAACAAGCAGTATCTCGGCTATTCGGACGGCGGCACGCTGCTCGGCGCGCTCTATCGCGCAGGCACCGGCCAGGCGGTCCACGCGCCCATGCCGACCGACATCCGCCGCGCCGGGGGCGACTCTGCGGTAAGCCGCACCCTGGGCTGGCTGGCGGGCGCGCGTGACGGTCTGGAACCTTCGTTGCATGACGGCAGGCCGGCGGTCGCTTTCAACCTGATGACGCTGGCCATGCTCTGCGGCACGCCGCTGATGCCCGATCTTCGCGACCATGTCGTGATGGTCGAGGAGGTTGCCGAATACCACTATGCGGTCGACCGCCTGCTGTTCCACGTCACCCACAATCTTGCCGCGCTCGGCATCGCCGGGCTTCGGCTGGGCCGCGTCAGCGATGTGCCCGAAAACGATCGTCCATTCGGCTGCGATCCCGAAGCCATGGCACGGCACTGGTGCGCGCAGGCGGGGATCGCCTGGCTTGGCCCGGCCGATATCGGCCATGACATCGATAACCGGATCGTGCCGTTCGGCCTTGCGTCATCGCCAGCGCCGGAATAGGGCGCGCCACCGCATGAAAGGGTCGCCCACAAGGGCGCGGTAGCAGGAGATTTCGATGCGAGCGTTCGTTTTTCCGGGGCAGGGCAGCCAGAAGATCGGCATGGGCCTTGAACTTGCGCAAGCCAGCGCGGCCGCGCGCGAAGTGTTCGAGGAAGTGGACGAGGCGCTGGGGCAAAAGCTCTTCCAGATCATGAAGGAAGGCCCGGAAGATGTTCTGACCCTTACCGAAAATGCCCAGCCCGCGATCATGGCCAACGCCATTGCCGTGCTGCGCGTGCTGGAGCGCGAAGGCGGCATCACGCTGGCGGAAAAGGCCGATTTCGTCGCCGGGCACAGCCTTGGCGAATACACCGCGCTCTGTGCCGCCGGGGCGTTCAGCCTGGCCGACACCGCCCGCCTGCTCAAGCTGCGCGGCCAATCGATGCAGGCCGCGGTGCCGGTGGGCGAGGGCGCGATGTGCGTGCTGCTGGGTGCCGACATCGAAAAGGCGACCGCTCTGGCGCAGGCTGCTGCGGAATCCGACGTCTGCACCGTGGCCAATGACAACGACCCGACGCAGGTCGTCCTTTCGGGCCACAAGGCGGCGATCGACCGCGCCGTTGCCCTGGTCAAGGATCATGGCATCAAGCGCGGCATGCTGCTGCCGGTGTCGGCCCCGTTCCACTGCCCGCTGATGCAGCCCGCGGCCGATGCCATGGCCGAGGCCTTCGAAAAGACCCCGCCCGGTCCGTTGCGCGTGGCGCTGTTCGCCAACGTGACGGCTGCCGTCGTCACCGACCCTGCGCAAGTGCAGCGTCTGCTGGTCGAACAGGTCACTGGCCGGGTGCGCTGGCGTGAAACCGCTATCGCGATGCAGGCCACCGGCGTAGAACGGGTCATCGAACTGGGCGGCAAGGTCCTCGGCCCCATGATCACGCGCTCGGCCCCGGATGTCGCCGTCACCAGCATCGTCGGCATGGCCGACATCGAAGCCATTCTGAAGGAGCTTTGAGCACATGGAAAACCGCCTCTTCAACCTTAGCGGCATGACCGCGCTCGTTACCGGTGCTGCTGGCGGCATTGGTTCGGCCATCTGTCATGCGCTGGCACAGCAGGGCGCCCGGCTGGCGCTTTCGGGGACCAACCCTTCGAAATTGCGCAGCTTTCGTGAAGAGCTGAACGACACCTACGGGCACGATCATGTCGAGATCACCTGCGATCTTTCGAATACCGAGCAGGTCGAACATCTCGTGCCCGCCGCGATGGATACGCTGGGCAAGCTCGATATCCTCGTCAACAACGCGGGCATCACGCGCGACAACCTGGCCATGCGGATGAAGGACGATGAATGGGACGCGGTGATCCGCGTGAACCTTGAGGCGGCGTTCCGCCTGATGCGCGCAGCGACCAAGCCGATGATGAAGGCGCGGTTCGGCCGCATCGTGACGATCACCAGCGTGGTCGGCGCCACCGGCAATCCCGGACAGATCAACTATGCGGCGGCCAAGGCCGGGCTGGTCGGCATGTCGAAGTCGCTGGGGCAGGAACTGGCGACGCGCGGGGTTACGGTAAACTGCGTGGCGCCCGGTTTCATCCGCACGGCGATGACCGACGTGCTGCCCGATGGCCAGAAGGATGCGCTCAACGCGCGAATTCCGATGGGCCGCATGGGTGAAGGCTCGGACATTGGCGCTGCGGTCGCGTTCCTCGCTTCGAAGGAGGCGGGATACGTCACCGGGCAGACGCTGCATGTCAACGGCGGCATGGCGATGCTGTCCTGACAGGTTTGCGCCAGCGGTCTGCGGCGCGCCTTCTGCGGTCTTTATCCCCAACTTAGGCCGCATTGGCAGGAGCAGCGCTTGCCGAGTCGCGGCGCTGCGTTAAGACAGGCAGTCCGAACCGTATGCCGGGGAGTGTGATTCCCCGGTCCAGCCATATTCACGGAAGCACGGCGCAAGCCACTCTCCGGGGGGATCGAGACGAGAATGAAGGCGACGATCGAACGCGCGACCCTGCTGCGCTGCCTGTCCCACGTCCAGTCGGTGGTCGAACGCCGCAACACGATTCCGATCCTGTCGAACGTGCTGATCGAAGCATCGCCCGACAATCGCGTGCGCCTGATGGCGACCGACCTTGATCTGCAGATCGTGGAATCGATGGCGGCGGTATCGGTGGAATCGCCTGGCGCCATCACCGTTTCGGCGCATCTCCTGTTCGACATTGCCCGCAAGCTGCAGGACGGCTCGCAAGTCAGCATCGAAACGGCCGACAACCGCATGGTGGTGAAGGCCGGGCGCAGCCGGTTCCAGTTGCCCACCCTGCCGCGCGACGATTTCCCGGTGATCGTCGAAGGCGATCTGCCGACCAGCTTCGAAGTGCCCGCGCGCACCCTGGCCGAACTGATCGACCGCACGCGCTTTGCGATCTCCACCGAAGAAACCCGCTATTACCTGAACGGCATTTTCCTGCACGTTTCGGAAGAATCCACGCCGGTACTGAAGGCTGCGGCCACCTATGGCCACCGTCTCGCCCGGTTCACCATTGCCCGTCCCGAAGGGGCAGAGGGCATGCCCGACGTGATCGTGCCGCGCAAATGCGTGGCCGAATTGCGCAAGTTGCTCGAAGAAGTGCTCGATACAGCCGTGCTGATCGATCTTTCCGCCAGCAAGGTGCGCTTTACCCTGGGCGGGGAAAACGGCGTGGTGCTGACCAGCAAGCTGATCGATGGCACGTTCCCCGATTACAGCCGCGTTATCCCCACCGGCAACGACAAGCTGCTCAAGCTCGATCCGCGTTCGTTCTTCGAAGGCGTCGACCGTGTTGCCACGATCGCCACGGAAAAGACCCGCGCGGTGAAGATGGCGCTCGAAAACGATCGCGTCACGCTGTCGGTGACCAGCCCGGACAACGGCACTGCGGCCGAAGAGCTGCCTGCCAGCTACAGCTCTGCCGGCTTCGAGATCGGGTTCAACGCCAACTATCTGAAGGACATCCTCAGCCAGATCGATGGCGATACGGTGGAACTGCATCTGGCCGATGCCGGGGCGCCGACGCTTATCCGCAAGGACGACAAGAGCGCCGCGCTCTATGTGCTGATGCCGATGCGCGTCTGATCGAGGGATTGCCTTAGGTCAGCCATGGGTTCTACCGATGGTTAACAGCTGTTTCCCGGCGCTCCCCGTAGGGTTACGCCCGTCTGAATTACCGTATTTGAAGACGCTGATGTGATGTTTGGCTCGGACAGGAGTACCGAGCATGCAAAGCGCCTACGATCCCCGGATAATCGCCCAGAAGTTGGAATTCTTCAACATCGGAGCCGAGGATCTCAAGCGCTTTCCCGCCATTGCCGTGGCGCTGCGCAAGCATGCGCCGCCCGCGCTCGACAGGCTCTATGACCAGATAGCGGCCACGCCGGAAACCGCGCGCTTCTTCGGCTCGCGCAGCATGATGACCCATGCCCGCGACAAGCAGATCGATCACTGGGCCGGCATGTTCGGCGGATCGGTCGACAAGACCTATTTCGACAGTGCCGAACGGATCGGCAATGTCCATTCCCGGATCGGGCTTGAGCCGGGCTGGTACATCGGGGCCTATGCGTCGGTGCTCGAAAACATCGTCAACAAGATGTTTGCGGGCTTTGGCGCGATATTCCGGCGCCGCAAGGTCGCGCGCTGTGTCGGGTCGATGATCAAGATGGCGCTGCTCGATATGGAACTTGCGCTTTCCACCTATTTCAAGGCCGAGGAGGCCGCGCGCATCGCCGTGATCGACGACGTCAGCGCCGCCCTGCAGGCCATGGCCCAGGGCGACTTTGCGACCCGGATCCCCGAACTGCCCGCCGCCTTTGCCGAGTTGCAGAAACACCTCGACGGCATGCGCGTGCAGGTCTCGGGCGTGCTTGGCGATGTTGCCCAGACGTCAAGCTCGGTCGACGTCGGGGCGCAGGAGATACGTCAGGCGTCCGATGACCTCGCCCGCCGTACCGAAAAGCAGGCGGCCAGCCTCGAGGAGGCCTCAGCGGCGATGACGACGCTCGCCTCGACGGTGCAATCGGCGGCAAACGATGCCGTGCACATGCACGATTCGGTGCAGCAGGCCCATGGCGAGGCAAAGAAGGGCGGCGAAGTCGTCAGCGAGGCGGTCCTGGCGATGAACGATATTCAACACTCGGCGCAGGAAATCGGCAAGATCATATCGGTGATCGACGGGATTGCCTTCCAGACCAATCTGCTCGCGCTGAATGCGGGCGTGGAAGCAGCACGCGCTGGTGAAGCGGGCAAGGGCTTTGCCGTGGTCGCAACCGAAGTGCGCGCGCTTGCCCAGCGCACGGCCGATGCGGCCAGCGATATCAAGACATTGATCGGGGCAAGCTCCACCCAGGTGGAACGCGGCGTCAATCTGGTGGGCCATACGGGCGAGGCGTTCGCGCTGATCGTGCAGCAGGTCGGCCATGTTGCCGAACTGGCCAGCAGCATCGCCACGATGGCGCACGAACAGGCCACCAACATCGGCCACGTGCGCGAGACGGTGCGCGAGATGGACGTGATGACCCAGCAGAACGCGGCCATGGTGGAAGAAGCCACGGCGGCCGCGCGCAGCCTTGCCAACGAAGCCGACCGCCTGTCGACGCTCGTCTCGCGGTTTCGCCTCGAGAACGGTGCCGACACCGCGGAAAGCTTCAGGCGGCGTGCTGCCTGAACGGGCGGCCTGGCGCCTCGTCGAGGGTCGGCGCCCTATTCGGCAGCTTCAAGCAGGTCGGCGCGCTGCGGCCCGCGGATCAGGCCCCCCGGCGTCGCCCCGGTCCACTCGCTGTGGCGGAACGTCACGATCCCGCCCTTGATGGTATAATCGTAGCCTTCGGCCTTCTGCAGCAGGCGCTTGCCGCCTGCCGGCAGATCGAAGGCCAGCCACGGCTTGAGCAGCTTGAGGTTATCGAAGTCGATCACGTTGATATCGGCCAGATAACCCGGTGCGATGATGCCGCGATCATCGAGGCCATAGAGCCGCGCGGTATCGCGGCATTGCCGCTTCACTGCCTGTTCGAGGCTGATCCTGCCGCCGCGCGGGCGATCGCGCACCCAGTGTTCGAGCATGAACGTGGGGCTGGCGGCATCGCAGATCGTGCCGCAGTGCGCGCCGCCATCGGACAGCGAATTGACCGTGTCGTCTGCTGCCTGAAGCGCTTCGAGGAAGTCCAGGTTGCCATCGGCGTAGTTCAGGATAGGCAGGTAGATGAACCCGGTGCCATCGTTTTCCATCAGCTTGTCATAGGCATAGGCATCAGGTGCAACGCCTGCGGCCGCGGCTCGCGAAAGGATGCTCGCCTCGGCCTGCGGCTCGTAATCGAAGCCGTCCTCCATCACGAACTGGTTGTGCCAGCCCTGTCCGATCATCATCAGCAGGCCGATGATGTCGCTCTCGGGATAGGCGTTTTCCTCCGACAGGATCTGCGCCCGCACTGCCGGGTCCTGCAAGCGCGCGCGCTGTTCGTCCCACGGCAGGTTGGCAATCGCCACATAGCTTGGGCGGAAGCGGAACGGATGGATCGTGCCCTGCCATGCCATCACCACGCCATTTCCGCGCAGCGCGATCTGCGCCACGATGTTGGCGCCCTGTGCGTTCTGCTGGCGCATCATGGCGATCTGTTCGTCCAGCGGCAGTTCCTTGGCAATGGACTGCAGCGCGGCATAGGTGACCGGCAGGCCGGTCTCGCGGCTCAGCGCGCCCATCCAGCCGAATTCGTCCCATTCGCGCTTCATGTCCGATGCCATTTCGAACACGCCATGCCCGGCACGACCCATGGCGCGGCCGATCTCGATCAGCTCCTCGGCGGTGGCCGAGGTGCCCGGCACCACTTCGCCATCGACCGACTTGTGGATCACCGTGCGGCTGGTGGAAAAGCCCAAGGCGCCTGCGCGCACGCCTTCTTCCACGATATCGGCCATCTTGCGGATGTCCTCGTCGGTCGGAACCGCGCCCGGCTTCTCGCGCTCGCCCAGCACATAGGCGCGCACCGCGCCGTGCGGCACGTGCGTGCCAACGTCCACCGTGCGGGGCATCTGCTCCAGCGCGTCGAGATATTCGGGGAAGGTCTCCCAGTTCCACTTCATGCCCTCGGCCAGGGCCGTGCCGGGAATATCCTCGACGCCCTCCATCAGGCCGATCAGCCATTCGTGCCGATCGGGGGCTGCCGGGGCAAAGCCGACGCCGCAGTTGCCCATGACCACGGTGGTCACGCCATGCCAGGACGATGGCGCCATTTCCGCATCCCATGTGGCCTGGCCATCATAATGCGTGTGTACATCGACCCAGCCGGGCGCGACGATCCGCCCGGTCGCGTCGATCTCCTGCGCTGCATCGCCGCGCACGGTGCCGACAGCGGCGATCAGCCCGTTCTTCACGGCGACATCGCCGGTAAACCGCGGCGCTCCGGTGCCATCGACGATGGTTCCGTTCCTGATGATCAGGTCATAGGCAGGCATGGGCTGGCTCCTTCTCCCGCGCGGGCCGACTCGCAATGGCGCCCTTTTGCGTTAATCGCGTGATTAAGTCAGAGCTTTGCCCACTGGTCAATGGGCTGGAGATGGCCCGCCGACGGACCGCGTCAGGCCGAATCCGCGTTCAGGAAATCGCGCATGATCGCGATAAAGCGTTCCTGCTGTGACAGCATGAACAGGTGTCCGCCGCCCCGGAACAGTTCGATCCGGCTGTGCGGAATGGCGTTGTGCAGGAAGTGCGCATTGGACGAGGGGATCAGCTGGTCCTCCTCGTCGGCCATGATCATTACCGGAACCCGCAGCAGCGGCAGGAACGGCACGCTCGACCAGCAGGCGAAAGAGCCCAGCTGATAGGAAAAACCCAGCGGCGAAGGGGCCTTGGCGGCGTTCAGCGAAACTTGCGCGCTGCCGCCGCCGTTATAGATCGACGCGAGATTGCGCTTCAGCGTCTTTTCGACCGAGTATTCGCGGGGATCGGCAAGATGTGCCATCATCGCCGGGTTGCCGGGCACCATGGTTGCGCCCGCGGCCGTCGCTGCCAGAACCATGCTGCCGGTGCGCGCGCGGTGCTGAAACGCAAACTGCTGGGCCAGTGCCCCGCCCCAGCTGATCCCCAGCAGATCGACTTCCGCAATGTCCAGATGATCGAGCAGGGCTGCCGTGGTCAGCGCCATCTGCGGAATGGTATAGGGGATGAAGGGATCGGGCGAACCGCCGATGCCGGGCATGTCGAAGCAGATCACCTCACGCTCGGGCAGGGCGCGGGCGAGGGGTTCGAGCAGTTCGAGGTTCATGCCGATGCCGTTGAGCATCAGCAGCGGGCGGTGCGCGTCGGCGCCCTGGTTCCACCGCGCCACGTGCAGCCTGCGCCCTGCCACGCCGATCAAGGATTTCACTGCACGTTCTGCCATCATACCCCGCGTTCCGGTGGCGGGACTAGCACCTTCGCACTCGCAGCAAAAGCTTTTGAATGCCCGTTTACCGTTTCTAAAACGAACTTGGGGCATCTGCATGACATGTCCGCTGAAACTCCCGAAGCTGCACCCATGCCCACCGGCGCAACGCGCGATTATGCGCGCACAAGGCGGCGGGAACGCGTGCCGCCGCCGGTAACTTCCGAGGCGGGTTCGAGTTTTCTGTTCGGCAGCGATCCCACCAACCGCCTCGTCTCGCCGGAATGGCCACGCCTTGCCATGCCCATGGTGTTGCTGCTGGCGGGCATTGCGGCGTTCAACCTGCAGATTCCGCCGGTTCTGACGATGTTGCTGTGCGCGCTGGCAGCCGGAACGATCGCAGCATCGCGGTGGGTTGTCCGCATCGAAAGCGAACGCCGCCCGGAAACGGGCCAGCGCATGCTGCTGGTCGGCCTCGCCGTGGCCTTGCCGATGTTCCTGTTCGGGTCCGCGATGGGCTTCTGGGGGACGAGCGGGCAGATCGACTGGTTCTATTGCCTTGTCGGGGTCGCCGTATTCTCGCTGCTGTCCACGGTGGTGCAATCAGGACGGCTGGTCGGCGCCCTTGCCGGGCAGGTCGCCGTCTGGTCGGGCATCACCTGCGTTGCGTCCACGTTGGGCGGCTTCTTCGCGCTGGCGGTCGGGGCGGGCATCGCGATCGTCGCCTACTCGCGGCAGCGTCGCATCGACCTCCTGCTGCGTGAGAAGGCCGAGAACGACGTTCGCGTCCAGACCCGCGCGCAGGAAATCCTCGCCGATTACGAGGAGACCGGGCAAGGCTGGTTCTGGGAGACCGACCGCCGCGGCCTGATTACCTATCTTTCCACGCCGGTGGCCGAAACGCTGGGCCGCAAGGTGCCGGACCTGATCGGCCGCCCCTTTGCCGAACTGTTCAACCTCAACGAGCAATCGGGCGAGGGCGAACGCACGCTGGCCTTCCACCTTTCTGCCCGCTCGAGCTTCAGCGAACTGGCGGTCCGCGCCGCCACGCCGGACGAGGAGCGCTGGTGGTCGATCACCGGCCGTCCGACCTACGACACCTTCAACAACTTCACCGGCTTTCGCGGGTCGGGCACCGATCTTACCGAAAAGCGCCGCTCACAGGAACACGCCTCGCGGCTTGCGCACTTCGATTCACTGACCGGTCTGTCGAACCGTTTCCGCATGTCGCAGACGCTGGAAAAGATCCTGCTTGCACCGCAGGTTCACCACCGCGCCTGCTCGGTCTTCCTGCTCGATCTCGATCGCTTCAAGCAGGTCAACGATACGCTCGGACACCCCGCAGGCGATGCCTTGCTCAAGCAGGTCGCCCAGCGGCTGGAACGCGTGGTCGGCAAGATGGGCCGCGTCGGACGGCTTGGCGGCGATGAATTCCAGGTGATCCTGCCGGGCAAGATCGAGCGTGAGCAACTGGGCCACCTTGCCGCGCGCATCATCGAAAGCCTGTCGCAGCCCTATTCCATCGATGGCAGCCGCGTGATGATCGGTGCCTCGGTTGGCATCGCGCTTGCGCCCGACGATTGCGTGACCAGCGAAGCGCTGATCCGAAATGCCGACCTTGCGCTCTATGCCGCCAAGGATGGCGGGCGTGGCCGCTTCCATTTCTATGCCGCCGATCTTCACAGCGATGCCGAAGAACGCCGCAAGATGGAAGAAGACTTGCGCGATGCTGTCACCAACGGTGGGCTCGAGCTGTATTATCAGCCGGTTGTGCAGACCGCGACAGAGAAGATCACCGGCTTCGAGGCGCTGCTGCGCTGGAACCACGCCGAACAGGGCTGGATCAGTCCCGCGCGCTTCATTCCCATTGCCGAAGACACCGGCCTGATTGCGCCGATCGGCGAATGGGCCTTGCGCACCGCCTGCCGCGATCTTGCCAAGTGGCCGGAAAACGTGCGCGTGGCGGTCAACGTCTCGCCGCTGCAATTTGCCAACCCGGCCCTTCCGGCCATCGTCACCAATGCCTTGGCCAATGCCCAGGTCGCGCCCGAACGGCTGGAACTGGAAATCACCGAAAGCGTGTTCCTCAACGATGACGAGGGCACCGAGCACATGTTCAAGGCGCTGAAAGCCATTGGCGTGCGCCTGGCGCTCGACGATTTCGGCACTGGCTATTCCTCGCTCGGCTATCTGAAGACGGCGCCGTTCGACAAGATCAAGATCGACCAGTCCTTCGTGCGCGGGGCGACCCAGCCGGGCAGCCGCAACGGCGCGATCATCGCCTCGATCGTCAGCCTTGCCGAAGCGCTGGGCATGGAAACGACGGCAGAAGGCGTCGAGACGCTCGACGAACTCGATCTGGTTCGCATGCTCGGCTGCAGCCACGTGCAGGGCTTCATCTACGAACGCCCGCTCAGTTCGATGAACGCTGCCGCGCGCCTTTCAACCGGGCTGATGGCAATTGCGCAGGGTCCGCGCTCGGCCCGTGCCTCGCGGCAATCGATGCTGCGCAAGGTGGTGCTCGATCATGGCGGCCATCGCTACAATGCCATGGTCCGCAACATCAGCCAGACCGGCGCGCTGATCGAGGGGCTGTGGAACGTGCCGCCGGGCACGATCTTCCGAGTGGTCCTCGCCGACAATCACGTCGTCACCGCAACCTGCCGCTGGTCCAGCGAAGACCGGCTCGGCGTCGAATTCTCGCTGCCGCTGCGGCTGGACGAAAGCGGCCGCATCGCTGCCGTTGCCGGTCGTCCGCCATCGAGCATCGAGGGCGATACGACCAACCAGCGCAAGGTCGGCTGAAACCGCTGGCTCAGTCCAGCGCGGCCATCTTTTCCTCGGCCAGCCGGTCGAGTTCGGCCCGGCTCTTCTTCTGGGACGCTGTCTTCAGTTGGCCGCACGCCGCATCGATATCGCGCCCGCGCGGCGTCCGCACCGGCGCGCTGATGCCCGCTTCGAACACGATCGAGGCAAAGCGCTTGATCCGCTCGGGCGTGGAGCATTCATAGGTCGCACCTTCCCACGGATTGAACGGGATCAGGTTGACCTTGGCCGGCAGCTTGTACTGCTTGATCAGCCGCACCAGTTCGCGCGCGTCGTCGTCGCTGTCGTTCTTGTCCTTCAGCATCACGTATTCGAACGTGATGCGCCGCGCGTTCGATGCGCCCGGATAATCGGCGCAGGCCTGCAGCAAGGCATCGATGCCGTACTTGCGGTTGATCGGCACGATCTCGTCGCGCACGTCCTTGGTCACGCCATGCAGCGAAACCGCCAGGTTCACGCCGATTTCCTCGCCGGCGCGGGCCATCATCGGCACCACGCCGCTGGTGGACAGCGTGATGCGCCGCTTCGACAGGGCCAGGCCATCGCCATCCATCACCAGCTTCAACGCATCGCGCACGTTGTCGAAGTTGTAGAGCGGCTCACCCATGCCCATCATCACGATGTTGGTCAGCAACCGGCCATCGGCGGTATAGTCGCTGGCCGCATCCTCGCTGTCGTCGTCGAAATCGAGGCCTGCCATCGTGCCGATGCGCGTCTCGTTGGCCTTGGGCCATTCCCCCAGCGCATCGCGCGCCAGCATCACCTGCCCGACGATCTCGCCCGGGGTGAGGTTGCGGACCAGACGCATCGTGCCGGTGTGGCAGAAGCGGCAGTTCAGGGTGCAACCCACCTGGCTCGAAACGCACAGGGTGCCACGGTCGGCATCGGGAATGAACACCATCTCGAAGTCATGGGCA
>JAPLPG010000286.1 GCA_026400375.1 Novosphingobium sp.
TCGGTTCGGGGAAGTCGACGAAACGCAGCTGCACACGCCTTTCGCGGGCATAGCTCGAAACGATTTCACCGTTGATGCCGCGCACCATCGTCGGCAACGGCGGCTGATAGGTGAGCAGGCGATCTGCCGAAGGCAGGGTCCGGATCACGGTGACCCAGAGCAGGAGCCACCCCACCAGCGCCGCAGCCAGCAGATAGTTGGCAAGGCGGAACCAACGACGGCTGCGCCATTTGCCCCGATACCACGCCGGAAAGGCCTGCATACGCGCCAGTCCATCTTGGCGCAGGAGTTTGAAGCGGGACTGCTGGGACGTTTCTTCGACCATTACCTGTGCGCCTCTAGCACGGCCCAGCGCGGGCAAGCCAGTGCTCTTCGGTCAAAACCGGGGAATTGGCAAAATCGCAGGAGCGGCCGATCACGGTCTCGCCGCCCCTTCCGCATTTGGAGCGGCCGGAAGCGCGGCCGCGATATCGGCAGGCGCCAGTTTTTCAGCGAGGAAGATCTCGATGGCTTGGGCAACCGTGTGGCCAAAACCCTTGCGCCAGGCCGCATCGCGCATCGCGCGGGCATCGTCTTCGTTGCTGATGTAGCCCGCTTCGATAAGCGCGGAGGGCAGATCGAGCGACTTGAGCACGATGAACGCGGCCTCGCGCTGGGGCGTTGCGTGAAAGCGCAGGCGCCCTGTGGATTCGCGCACGACCAGCTGGCCGAACCGCAAGGATCGCCCGCGCATTTCGCGCCGGGCCAGATCGACGAGGATCGACGAAACGACCTCACCCTTGTCGGCCAGCCCGACCCCGTTGATGGTGTCGGCGCGGTTCTCGCGCTGGGCCATGGCCTCAGCCACGGCATCAGACGCCTTGTCGGACAGGGTATAGACCGTTGCGCCACGGGCATCTGCGCTTTGCGCGGCATCGGCGTGGACCGAAACGAACAGGTCCGCTCCAAGCCTGCGGGCAATGTCCGAGCGCTCTTCCAGCACCAGAAACCTGTCGGTGTCGCGCGTCATGGCAACGCGCACGCGCCCGCTGGCCAGCAACTGGTCACGCAACGCCCGCGCCAGCGACAGGGTCAGGTCCTTTTCCCGTTCCCCCTTGGCGCCGCTGGCACCAGGATCGTGCCCGCCATGACCGGCATCGATCACCACCAGCGGGCGCGCGGTATCGGCAGGGCCTTCGATCCGGGGCAGGCCGATCTTCCCGCCGCTGTCGGGCAAGTCAACACGCACGACGTAACGCGGCTCGATCGTGGCGATCCCGGTGGAAAAGGCAGCCCACATCGCTGTCGCGGCAAGCACCGGCGCAGCAAATACCGCAGCAATGAGACCCCTGTCATCCATCCGGCGATGCCTATGCCCTGCGCGTGCCACCACGGTCCAGCAGGAAATGACCCGTTTGGTTAACAAAACCCTGCGTGTTAACGATTGCTTGGGGAGATTGTTTTAATTGCCGCTTTGCAATTCGGGTGCTAGCACCTGCATACCGGGGCAAGCCAGCACCGGCGCATTACCCGCCAAAAACCGCAATAAAGCGCCAGTGTGCGCCGCGGCGGGCGAGGAAAAGCCCGCTGGCACAAGCCCCGCCAACGTGGAAGAGTTCGAAGCGCACAAGTTCAAGGCGCAGGCGATGCTCGTCCACGCGACAAGGTTGATGCCGTGATGATGAGCCGTGTTTCGTTCCTGCCAGACTGCCCCATCGGGGCGGTAGCGGCTTGCACGAACAACGGCACGCGCATTTCGCCGCGAGTTATCGTGATGGCAGACGCAAACCAACCGCCGCCGGGCGGCGAGCGACAGGGCAAGGCAGCGATCATGCTGCGCGCCGCAGCGCTCCGATCCGGCAAACCCGCATTTGCGAACGACCAGCGCACCGGAGTGATCCGTGCGGCCGACGTTCGTCCATCCCAAATATTCCGCGCCAGCAACGCAGGGGAAACCCGGCGGCGGCGCGGCTGGAGAAATTGTAATGACCACGCGCATGCTAATCGATGCGCGCCACCAGGAAGAAACCCGGGTGGCGGTGCTGAAGGGCAACCGGATTGAAGAGTTCGACTTTGAATCTGCAGATCACAAACAGATCAAGGGCAATATCTACCTTGCCAAGGTAACCCGCGTAGAACCTTCGCTGCAGGCGGCCTTCGTCGATTTTGGCGGCAACCGGCACGGATTTCTCGCATTCAGCGAAATCCACCCCGACTACTACCAGATCCCCAAGGAAGACCGCGAGGCCTTGCTGGCTGAAGAGGCCGCGCACGCCGAAGAAGAAGCCGCCTTGCGCGCGGCCGAAGACGGCGATGACGACGATTACGCCGAAGGCGATGGCTATGAAGCCGATGGCTACGATTCCGACGAGGGTGTGACCGAGGTCGACACTTCCGAAAAGGATCAGGTTGCCACGATCGAGGGCGGCGTTGTCGAAAACGGCTTCGACCATGATGGCGAGGACGGCGACGAGGGCGAAGCGGCCGAAGGGTCTGACGAAGACGGTGACGGCGCTGCCGGCAACGACGGACGCCGTCGCGGCCGCAACCAGGGCCGCCGCCGCCAGGGCGGACGTTCGCAGGGCAAGGAAGCCGACGAGCTGCGCGCCAAGCGCATGGCGCTGCGCCGCCGCTACAAGATTCAGGACGTGATCCAGCGCCGCCAAGTGCTGCTGGTGCAGGTCGTGAAGGAAGAGCGCGGCAACAAGGGCGCGGCGCTGACGACGTACCTCAGCCTGGCGGGCCGCTATTGCGTGCTGATGCCGAATTCGAGCCATGGCGGCGGCATCAGCCGCAAAATCAGCTCGTCTGCCGATCGCAAGCGCCTGAAGTCCATCGTGACGGAAATGGATCTGCCGCGGTCGATGTCGTGCATCGTGCGCACCGCCGGATTGCAGCGCACCAAGCCCGAGATCAAGCGCGACTTCGATTATCTTGCCCGCCTGTGGGACGAGATCCGCGAACGCACGATGAAGTCTGTCGCGCCGGCGCTGATCCATTCGGATTCAGACCTGATCAAGCGCGCGATCCGCGACATCTACAACCGCGAGATCGAGGAAGTGGTGGTCGAGGGCGAGCAGGGTTATCGCGCCGCCAAGGACTTCATGAAGCTGCTGATGCCGAGCCACGCCAAGCGGGTGAAGGCCTATGTCGATCCGGTGCCGCTGTTCCAGCGCTATGGCGCCGAAGACCAGCTTACCGCGATGTACGATCCGGTCGTGCAGCTCAAGTCGGGCGGCTACAGCTGAAGTCGGGCGGTTACCTCGTCATCAATCCGACCGAGGCGCTGGTTTCGATCGACATCAACTCGGGCCGGTCCACCAAGGAACACGGCATCGAGCAGACCGCCGTTGCCACCAACCTTGAAGCGGCGCGCGAGATTGCGCGGCAGCTGCGCCTGCGCGACATGGCGGGCCTGGTCGTCATCGACTTCATCGACATGGAATACGGATCGAACGTCCGCAAGGTCGAGAAGGCGATGAAGGATGCGCTGAAGAACGACCGCGCGCGCATTCAGGTTGGCCGCATTTCGGGCTTTGGCCTGATGGAAATGAGCCGCCAGCGTCTGCGCACCGGCGTGCTCGAAGCCACCACGCGCGGTTGCCCGCATTGCGATGGCACGGGCCTTGTCCGCACCGCATCGTCTGCCGGTCTTTCGGCGCTGCGCATGATCGAGGACGAAGCCGCCAAGGGCAAGGGCAACGTGGTGTCGCTCTATGCTTCGCAGGAAGCGGCGATCTATGTGCTCAACGCCAAGCGCGCCGATCTTGCCGAGATCGAGGAGCGCTATGGTGTTTCGGTCGAGGTGATCCCCGAAGGCGAGAACGAGGGCGCGAAGATGCGCGTGGCCTCGCGCGGGCCGAAGCCTGAATTCGTGCCGCGCTTCGAGCCGATCATCGAGCCTGAAGAGGACGATATCGTCGAGGAGGACTTCGACGAGGAAGAGGTCGAAGAACAGCCGCGCCGCGGCAATCGTGGCCGCAACCGCAATCGCAACGACGAAGGTCGGGGCGATCGTGGCGATGCCCGTCGTGGTGAGCGTGGCGACGAAGGTGCCGACGGCGATCCGGACGCAGAGCGCAGCGACGACGAGCGTGGCGCCGATGAGCGTGGCTCTGACGAGCGTGGTGGCGATGGTCGGCGCAAGCGTCGCAAGCGTCGGCGCGGCCGCAGCCGGGATCGGCGTGACGAGAATGGCGAAGGCCAGGTCGGCGAGGCCGAAGCGGTGGACGGCGAAGCGGGCGATCTTGCCGCCGAGGGCGACGAGACCGAAGGCAGCGAAGCCGAAGGCAACGAAGCCGAAGGCACCGGGGCTGCGCGCACCGACGAGAACGACGATGGCACGGACCGTGGTCCGCGCAAGCGCCGTCGCCGTGGCCGTCGCAAGCGTGGTGGCCGTGAAAACGGCGAAGTCGGAGGCGAGCAGGCCGAGGGCGAAGGGGATGCCGAAGGTGACGCCGCCGGCGACGAGCCTGTTGCCGAAGCTGCCGTGGTCGACGCCGCGCCGGTTGCGGTGGAACAGGACCTCGCGCCGGTTGCCGAGGAAGCTCCGGCCAAGCCGAAGCGGACGCGGCGGAAGAAGGCCGAGCCTGTAGCGGAGGAGCAGCCTGCCGTTGCTGAAGCGGCGGTAGCTGAACCGGTGGCCGAAGCTGCGGTGACCGAGGTTGCGGCAGACGAAGCCCCCGCCAAGCCCAAGCGCACGCGCAAGAAGAAGGTCGAGACCGAGGTCGTGGCCGAAGTGGCGGCTTCGGCTGAAGAAGCACCGGCTGAGGAAGCACCGGCCGTGGCGGAAACTCCGACCGAAAAGCCGAAGCGGACGCGCAAGAAAAAGGCCGATGCGCAAGCCGCCGACGCTGCGCCTGCCGAAGCGGTGACGGCCGAAGTGCCCGCGACCGAAGAGGCCGAAGCAAGCGCCGATGCTGGCGAACCTGCGGCCCCGCGCCGGGGCTGGTGGCAGCGCACCTTTGGTGACTGACGCGGGTTGAAACCGAACGACAAAACAGGCCCCGTCAGCAATGGCGGGGCCTTTTTGCATCGGGGGTCGATCAGCCAGGCTTTATCGCGGCGCCCCATTCCATCCACGCTGCCCACTTCGGCATGCCGTCCATGTAGGTGTGGGACGGTGCATCGACCTCGAAGCCTGCAGCCACCACCGGCGCGGTGACGGGGCGTGACAGGTGGCACCCGCCCATCAAGGGCTTCCACACCGGCTCGATCCGCCGCTGCCATCTGGCAACGCCGGCTTCCGGACTGAGGCCGTGTTCGAGGAACAGCAGGGTGCCGCCGGGCTTGAGGATGCGGCGCAGTTCGGACAGGACTTTGGCAGGGTCGGCCACGGAACACAGCGTATAGGTGCAGACTGCGGTGTCGAAGCTGTTGGCGGCGAAGGGAATATCCTCGCCGATGCCTTCGCGGATATCGGCCTGCCAGCCCTTGCGCGCGGCGGCATCGCGGGCATAGTCGAGAAGCCTGGCCGAGGGGTCTATGCCGGCGAACGCAGTGACGCGGGCCGGATCGTAGAACTGCTGGTTGAGGCCGCCGCCGCAGCCGATCTCGAACACCTGGCCTTGTGCAAGCGGCACGATGCCGGCGCGCAGTTCGGCGATGGCGGGCGAGGCGCAGGCGCACTTGATCATCCGCGGTACGACATGCGCGTCCCAGAGCGATTTCAGACCCATCATTTCCCCCACACTTGCACCCGGCATCGTGCGTTGCGACGCGAGGGCGCGCAACCTATGGTAAGACTGCGTTTCACTCCACCGTGTCAGCGATCTTCAGCGTGAGTTCATCGCCCGCGCACGTATCGTAGCCTTAGAGCCCGTGCCGCAAACGTATTCGGTAGCCGAGACCGGCTTAATGCGTGGCATGGCAACGGCGGGCTGGCATAGTGTGGCGCTGCACCTGCGCCGAACCAGACGATCAAGCCGTTCCGGAGACTTGGACCCATGCCTGCCCGCCTGCTGGTTGCCGCCCTGACAATGGCCGTCCCTGCCCTTTCGGCAGAGGCGGCAGCGGCCGCGGCCGCGACATCCAGCGCCGCACAGGCGTCAGCCACGTTGGAGGCAGCCGGCTCGATTCAGGCCTACCTGCCGCCGTCGGTGGCGCTGATCATCGACACCGCACTGGGATCGAATGATCCGGCGCAGGTCGACGCTGTCGTTCGCACCGTGAAGAGCGCCTTGCAGCAAGCCGTTGCCGCGATCGAGCAGCGCGTGGCTTCATGGCCGACGCGGCAAAGCACAACCGTGCTGGCGGCGGCGGATCTGCCGACCCTGCCTGCGCGAGCGCAAGCGCCCTCCCCCGCGCAGCCACAGGCGCAGAGCGCCCTTGCCCGCACGGCTCTGCCCAAGATCACCGGCGAAGGCGAAGCGGGCGCTTTCAGGAACACGGGCAACGCGCCGGGCATCGGCCTGGTCGGCGGCTTCAAGATGCTGGTCGAAGGGCGCGACTGGCGGATCGGCACCAATGTTCGTGCCGACTATCAGGAAACCTCGGGCGTGGTGACCCGCGAACAGTACCGCTTTTCTGCCGAGCCGAACTACAAGTTCGACGAGCGCGGATACCTGTTCGGGCTGGGCCAGTACGAAGAGGACCGGTTCCAGGGATTTGACGCCCGTTACAGCCTGTCCGGCGGGCTGGGCTACAAGGTGCTGAACGGGGACGTGGCAAAGATCAACGTCAAGGCTGGCCCGGCATGGCGCGTGACCGAACCGGTCAAGGCCGTTCGCGAATCCGTGATAGCGGGACTGGCGTCGCTTGAAGCCAAGGTCGTGCTGGCCCCCGGGCTGCAATACAGTCAGGATGCCAGCATCTATTCGGATGCCACCGGCAGCACGTTCTATACGCTGGCGGCGCTCGATTCGAAGCTGATCGGCAAGCTGAAGGCGCGCCTTTCCTACATGGTCCAGCACGAAACCGCACCGGAACTCGGCCGGCTCGGCACCGACACGACGAGCCGGCTGACGCTGGTCTACGGGTTCTGAGCTATCGTGTCTGAATAACGGGACTTCAGAAGCTTGTGGCTTCAGGAGGCCGTGGTGCCCGGAGCGTACTTGTTCATCAGGTCGTACGAGCGCTGATACCATTTGCTGCCGGGATAGTTGGTTCCAAGCACGGCAGCGGCCTTCTGCGCTTCCTGCGGCAGGCCCAGCGAAAGGTAGCTTTCGACCAGGCGGTAGAGCGCTTCGGGCGCGTGGCTGGTGGTCTGGAACTTTTCCGCCACGGTGCGGAAGCGCAGCGTGCCGGCAAGCCATTTGCCGCTACGCTGATAGAGCCGCCCGATCTCCATTTCCTTGCCGGCAAGGTGATCGTTGATGAGGTCGACCTTCAGCCGCGCGTCGGCCGCGTAATCGGTGTTGGGATAGCGGCGAACCAGCTCGTTCATGGCGGTCAGCGCCTGCTGCGTGATCTTCTGATCGCGCGTGACGTCGGAAATCTGTTCATAGTAGCACAGGGCCACCAGATAATAGGCGTAAGGCGCGTCCTTGTTGCCCGGATGGATCGACAGGAACCGCTGCGCCGACTGGACCGACTTCGGATAATCGCGCGACACGTAATAGCTGAAGGCCGACATCAGCTGTGCCCGGCGCGCCCACGGCGAATAGGGATGCTGGCGCTCCACCTCGTCGAACAGGGCGGCAGCCTGCTTGGAATCGCCCCGGTCCAACCGGTTTTTCGCCGCTGTGTAGAGCGTGTCGACATCGCGTGCGACGTAGGCCACGTCCTTCTTCTTGTTGCCGCCGCTGGCGCAACCAGCGGTAAGACCGATCGCGACGGTTGCAGCAGCTAGAACGGCGAAGCGCAGGGGACGGCGCGGGGCAGGATGCGTCATGACGACCCTATAGCCAGCAGGTTCCTGAACGCCAAGTGAAGTTACCGGAAATTGCGCATTGAAGCGCAAATCGCGCTCAGGCCTCGGCGAAGGGTGGCTCGACATTGATCGGATCGGCCAGGGTGATCCGGTCGAGAATGGCGGCGGTTTCATCGCGCAGTTGCAGCATCAGGCCGCGCAAGCGGCATTCCGCCTCGGGCAGGCAGTTGTTGCAGTGTTCGTAGGCATTCCGGCTGGCGCAAGGGACCAGCGCGATGCTGCCGCGCGTCAAGCGGATGATGTCCCCGTAACGGATATCGACCGGCGGGAGCGCGAGTTCATAGCCGCCATCGCGCCCGCGGTGCGAGACGACAATGCCCTCACGCGCCATTTCCGACAGGATCACCGTCAGGAACTTGCGCGGAATGTTCTGCGCCTCGGCAATCGCATCGAGGCGCACAGGCCCCTGCCCGACAGTATCAGCCAGGTGTTGCAGGGCACGGATCGTATAGCGCGTCTTTTGCGAGAGCATGCCAAACAATTGGCCGCTCCTGCCGCAATGTCAATTCCAGCGGTAGAATTACCTGCGCCGGTTTGGCGAATGCGCACCATCGGACATGATTTGGCGGCCGCGCGATTACTTGCTCTTGGCAATTCCTTCGGCAAAATCGATCCGGGCGCGGTAAGGATCTTCGGTGTGCCTTGCGCCTTCTTCGTCGATCAGCATGACCCTGGTGTCATCAACGGTTGCTGCGGGCCAGGCGGCAGAGGGTTTGCCGGTCCTGGCAAAGGCGACCCAGAGATCATGCGTCTGCCGCGCTACGGCGGCTTCGGGCGGCGCCATCACCGCCGGTTGCGTGCGTGCGCCGACGGTATCGAAAACGTACGGGATTTCGCTGGCATGGGGTGCGCCGCCCATCGCCGCCTTCATCTGAGGATGTGCATAGGCAAAGCGGAACAGATATGCGGGCTGCCCCTTGGCAGCGAGGGCGCGCGCCACGGCACGGGCCGGTTCGATGAACATGCGATCGGCGCTGGTCATCGTGCCGGTCACCAGCCCGGACGTCTTGCCATCGGCGTCGTAAAGCCGGCGCGCCTCGGCGGCCTTCTGGCCATACTCGGCAAAGATCGCGTCCTTGTCGGTCGTCATCGGGAAGCCATCGGCAGAGTTGGCGCCGACCATCACCGGGACCTTGGCATAGAGTCCTGCGTCGATCGCATCGATGCTGGCGCCGAAGATCGTGCGGCCATCGACCATCGGGCCGGAATAGCCCGGCTTGGCCATCGTCATCATCGACAGGTCAGCGGTCACGCGCTCGGCCGGAAGGGCCCTCAGCGCCTTGGCATCGAGGCCCGGGGCAAAGGCTTCTCCAGCCTTGGCCGCGATCGCGATGGTCGGCATGGGCAGGGTCCGGTCACGCCCGCCGCCGCTTTCGATGATCACCTTCTGGAACAGTCCGCGTGCCTCGGGCGCTTGCAGCAGCATGTGCATCGACATGCCGCCGGCACTTTCGCCAAAAACAGTGACATTGGCCGGATCGCCGCCGAACGCAGCGACATTTGCCTGCACCCATTTCAGCGCCGCGATCTGATCGAGAAAGCCGAAGTTGCCGCCGTACCCTTCTGCAGCGAGCGCGGGGTGTGCGAAGAAACCATAGCGGCCGAGCCGGTAATTGACGCTGACCAGCACGACGCCGTCGCGCGCGAAGTTTTCACCCGAATAGACCGCAGGCGACGTTCCGCCGTTGACGAAACCGCCGCCGTGGACCCAGACCATGACTGGCAACCGGGCGCCCGGCGCTGCCTTGGCCGGTTTCCAGACATTGAGGTAAAGGCAATCTTCCGAAGGCGTGGTGCGGATTGGCGCGGCATCGGGCGGGAATGGTGCCTGCGCGCAGTCGGCGCCGAACGCCTTTGCATCGCGCGCACCTTTCCACGGCTGGGCCGGTTGCGGCGCGCGCCAGCGGTTCTGGCCGACCGGCGGCGCGGCATAGGGGATGCCGAGATAGGCGGCCACGCCATTGCCGGTGGCAACGCCGTTGACCGCGCCAGAGGCAGTTTGCGCTGTTTGTGCCAATGCGGGACTGGCCATCAGGCAAGCGGCCGTGGCGAGCGTTTTCAGTTCCTTGCGCATCCTGCATCCCTCTTCACATCGTCAGCAAGGAGTGACCTGTCAAAGGTTTGGCCTTCGGCTGCGAACATGTTCTGTTGCTGTGTGGCCATGGTTGCCGATCCATGACAAGGCTGTCAAGATCACCTGGCAAGCGAGCCTTAACGGTGCCGCCACCTTTGCTGACAGTATTGCCAACAGAGATGATGACGAACACCGAAGATCGGTTAAAAGGCGCGGCGTAAATAGATCGGGTCAAACGATGAGTCTGCTAACTGCCGCACGTGACACAGCCTATTCGACAATGGAGGACGTTGCCCGTCTGGCTGGCGTCTCGCTCAAGAGCGTGTCGCGCGTGATCAATGGCGAGCCCCACGTTTCGGCAAGGCTGCGGTCGAAAGTCGAGGCGGCGATCGCGGAATTGAACTACGTTCCCGACACGGCGGCGCGGTCGCTGGCCGGATCGCGGACCTTCATCATCGGCCTGCTGTTCGACAATCCCAGCCCCAATTACACGATGAACATCCAGAAGGGCGTCTATGACGCTTGCCGGGCAAACCAGTATCACTTGCGCATCGACAACGTCGATTCCACGGCCCCGCGTGACAAGTACGAGGCGCAACTGTCTGCACTGGTCCGCAACAGCCGCTGCGATGGCTTTGTGCTGACCCCGCCGTTGAGCGACGACATGCTGCTGCTGGATTTCCTCGACAGCGCGG
>JAPLPG010000212.1 GCA_026400375.1 Novosphingobium sp.
GGATGGTGCCGCGATAGGACGCCAGAGCCTCGTCGGCGATGGCGCGGCTGCGCGCGACGGCGGCTTTCTGCGCACCCCCTGCAAACAGCGATTGCGCGATCCGGCCCACGGTCTGGGCAATGATCGTATCGAACAGGCCCGCCGGACTTGGCGCGGCGGTTGAGAGGGTGGCGCCCAGCGACAACTGCGGCAACAATGCCGCGCGGGCCGCGCCGATGCGTTCGCCGGCGGCGAGCAGGCGGTTCTCGGCGGCGCGCACATCGGGCCGCAGCCGCACCACATCGGCCGGTATGCCAAGACCTGCAGGCGCGGCAAAGACCGGAATGCCGCCCGGCTTTTCAAGCAGCGGATCGAGCGCCGCAGAGGCAACGCCGGTGAGCACGGCGAGGCGGTTGCGCAGCTGGTTGCGGTCATTGCGCAACTGCGGCTCCAGCGCCCGCACCTGCAGCAGCTGCAAGCGCGCCTGCTGTCGGTCGGTCTCCACGCTGATGCCCAGCTGATAGCGCTTCTCGACCATGTCGAGGATGTCCTGCTGGCGCTGCATCGAGAGGGCGACAAAGCCCAGCCGCGCTTCCACCGCGCGCAAGGTCACGTACGTGCGGATCACTTCGAGCCGGACCACGCGCTGCAGGTTTTCGGCATCGAATCCGGCGGCGGCAAGATCGGCGCGGGCTGCGGCCGAATCCTTGCGCAGCCGGCCGAACAGATCCGGGTCCCAGCCAAGATCGATCTGGGCCGACAGGAGCGTGCCACCCCCGTTCCCTGCGCCGGCACCGCGCACCGCATCATTGCGCGTTGCGCCGATCGCGGCATCGATCCGCGGCAATTGCGCCGCGCGCGCAGCACCGCGCAAGGCCCGTGCCTGGGCAAGGCGGGCCGCGCCGGTCAGGATATCGTTGTTGGCCACGGCTGCCGTCGCCAGCAGGCTATCCAGGGCCGGGTCGCTGGCACTTTTCCACCATCGGGCCGGCGTCGGCGTGGCCTGCAGCGGCGACGCTTCTGACGGACCGGTGCCACCCGAAAGTGCGGCGAGTTCCTGTTCGGGATCGTCGAAGCTGGCGGGAAGCGTCTGGAGATAGGCCATGCGCGGGGCGCGGTGCGGATCGTCCGCGTGGCTGCAGCCGCCGGACAGCGCAACCATGCCCAGCAGCGCCAGGCGCCGAAGCCGGAACGCGCAGGTCATGCGCGCAGCTTGAGCCGGCTGATCGCGCCGCCGGGATCTGGCGGACGATTTGCGGGGTGCGGATTTACCCGGTCGACAATCACGCCATCGCGCATTTCCACGACACGGCGGGCCGATGCGATCGTTTCCGGCCGGTGTGCCACCATGATGCGGGTGATATCGAGCGCGGCAAGACTGGCGTTGACCTGCGCTTCCTTGGCCTGATCGAGATTGGCGGTGCCTTCGTCCAGGATCAGGATGCGCGGCCGGTGATAAAGCGCGCGCGCCAGGAACAGGCGCTGCTTCTGCCCGCCGGAGAACGACGCACCCATTTCGCCCACAAGGGTATCGTAGCCCATTGGAAAGCCGATGATCTCTTCATGGATGCAGGCATGGTGGGCGCAGGCAACGACCCATTCCAGATCCATGTCGGGATCGAAGAAGGCAATGTTTTCGGCCACGCTGCCGGCATAGAGCACATCGTCCTGCATGACCGTGGCAAAGAGCTTGCGGAAGTTGTCGATGCCGACGCGGGCCAGCGGTTCGCCATCGATCAGGATGTGGCCCGATGTCGGCTGATACAGCCCCATGATGAGCTTGAGCAGCGTGGACTTGCCGCCGCCCGAAGGCCCGGTGATGGCCAGCGATTCGCCCGGCGCGATCTTCAGGTTGACCCCGCAGATCGTTTCCGGATCATCGCGGCCATAGGCAAAGCGCAGATCGCGCAGTTCGATCCCGCCTTGCAGCGCCTGCCGTCCGATGCGCCCGCCGCTGCCGCGCGTCTCTTCGGGCTTTTCCAGGGCGATGTCGGCCAGTCGGTCGACGTGCATGTCGAGCATGCGGTAGTTGAACAGCATGTCGATGAAGCGCAGGCTCGCATCGAGGAACTGGCTCTTGTAGGCCTGATAGGCAAAGACCATGCCCACGGTGAAGGTGCCGGCGATGACCATGCTGACCGCGAGATAGACGAACAGCACGGTTTCCAGCCGCAGCAGGGTTTGCCCCGATACTTCGATCCAGGTTGACGTGCGGCCCATGCGAATGCCGGCGTTGACCGTGTCGGCATGCTTGTTCTGCCACAAGGTCATGCGCTCGTTCGCGCGGCCGAACAGCTTGATCGTGCTCATGCCGCGCACCGTTTCGATCATCGTGCTGGCCTCGTCGGCCTTGGCGGCGATGAAATCGGTCTGGGCGTGCTGCAGGCGGCGGAACGTGACCATCCGATAGGCGGCGAAGACCACCAGCGTGGCCACGGCCACCAGCGTCAGGACCGGCGAATAGTAGAACATGATCGAGAACGTGATCAGCGCCATGATCGCGTCGATGGCGCTGGAGACCAGCCCCTTGCTGATCAGGTCGTTGATCGGTTCGGTCGATTCGAAGCGCGATATGACATCGCCGGTGTTGCGCCTTTCGAAGTAGCCGATCGGCAGCCGCAGCAGGTGGCGGAACAGGTCGGTGACCATGGTGAAGCCCACCGCGCTCGACACCTTGAGCAGGATGATCTCACGCAGGCCGCGCGTGGCAAAGCCGACCAGTTCGAGCGCGGCGAATCCCAGCGCGAGCGCTGCCAGGAACGCCGTGTCGAAGGCCGGGACGGCCTTGTCGATCGACAGCTGCAGGAAGAACGGCGCGGCAAAGGCGATC
This sequence comes from Novosphingobium sp., assembly GCA_026400375.1. Lineage (GTDB taxonomy): Bacteria > Pseudomonadota > Alphaproteobacteria > Sphingomonadales > Sphingomonadaceae > Novosphingobium. The sequence continues at coordinate 2,810 of JAPLPG010000212.1, forward strand.
AGTTGCAGCAGCAGCGACAGGCCCACCGCCTGCCCCAGCGCGCTGCGAAAGCCGCCGATGTTGATGCCCAGCTGCGACAGGCGCAGCCGCACCGGCTTGCCCACCTTGCGCAAGGCCTGCGTCGGATAAAGTTCGAGCACCACGCCGGTCCAGTGGCGCGACAGTTCCGCCTCGCCCAGTTCCATCACCCCGCGCGCGGGATCGTGGATGACATAGCGCCGCCCGGACAGGCCACGGCGGATCGATTTCAGCACGACGAAATGGTTTAGGTCCCAGTGCAGCACCGCAGGCAGGCGGACTTCGGGAATTTCCTCGATCTCGCCGCGCAAGGGACGGCTGTAGAGGCCCATTTCGTCGGAAACGGCCATGAGCTGGGCCAGGGTCATCCCGCGCAGCGAAATGGGAAAGCGCTGGCGCAGCTTGGACAGGCTCGTGCGCTGGCCATGGTAGCCCGCGATCATGGCCAGGCAGGCAAGGCCGCATTCGGCAGCTTCCGACTGGCGCACCAGCGGCAATATGGCCCGGCCGGTGAAGTTGAGAAGGTTCAGGCCGGTGCCGAAGGCCGCGGCGGGCCTGCTTGTCGGCGGCGACGCTTGCGCCTGTTGCGCGGCCTTGCCCGCGGTGGGGGCGCCGCTCATGACAGGCGGTTCCTGATCGCGTTGACCGGCTCCAGCAGCCATTGCAGGAAGCTTTGCCGTTCAAGAATGATGTTGGCCTTCAAGGTCATGCCCGGCTGCACCGGATAGGCCTGGCCGAACGCGGTCACCGCCTGGTCGTTCAGGCGGATGCGCACGCGGTAGCTGGGGGCATCGGGCTTGATCGGTGCGGTCACGTCCTGCGGGGCGATGACGCTGCGGGAAATGTCGGTGATCGTGCCGGCAAAGGTGCCGTACTGTTCATAGGGAAAGGCATCGAACATCAGCCGCACGTCCTGCCCGACGCGGGCAAAGCCGATGGCGCGGGTGGGCGCATAGATTTCGGCTTCAAGGCGCGTGTTGCTGCCCAGCACCTGCAGCACCGGCTGTTGCGCGCCCAGCGATTGGCCGGTCTTGGCGTGCACCACGCTGACCACCCCGTCGAACGGTGCGGTCAGCACCAGCGAGCTGCCCTGGGCGATGGCCATGCGCTGCTTTTCGATCTCGATCCCGCTGGCGCGCAGATCGGCCAGCCGCTGATCCAGCCGGATCGGCAGCAGGCGCAGCTCCGCCCCGGCATCGAGCATCTGGGCATTGAGCGCCGATTTTTCGGACAGGAGCTGCTGCAACTGGGCCTTTTCGGCCAGAAAGGCGCGGCGCTGGCCTTCGAAGTCGATGCGGTTGATCGCGCGCTCCCGCTCGGCCCGGACCATGATGTCGAAGCTGCGCTGCGCCGAAGTCACCCGCTCGCGCTGGATGGCGATCTGCTGGTCGATCGTCTGCATGCGCGTGGTCATCGCCTGCAGCGATCCCTTCAGCCGGGCCATGTCCTCGCGCAGGGTCGCGCGGGACAGGTCGGCTTGCGCGGCCACGTCGCTGCCCTGCCGGGCCAGAATGTCGAGCGATTGCCCGGCCGGATCGGCGCTGGCGGAATTGGCGGCCTGAAGGCGCAGCGTGGCAAGCTTCTGCCCGGCCCGGACCGGTTCGCCTTCACGAACGTCGATCGATGTCAGCATGCCCGGCTGCAGCGCCTGGACCGAGGCCATCGGGCCGTTCGGGACGATCCAGCCTTCGACCAGCTGGGTGCGCGCATAGTGCCCGGTCATCAGCCAGACCGACAGGACCAGCGCGGCAAACAGCAGCACCAGAGTAATCGGCAGGCTGTGGCCCGAATACAGCGGAACGGTACGGCCGAACCGCTGCAGTCGCTTGGCTTCCAGTACTTCGGGCCTGAACAGGGTCATGCGCAATCCAGCCAGGGCGCGCTTTCGCCGCCTCCATTATTGGTTCAGCAGCGCTAGACCGTCATCCCTAATTCCTCGTTAAACATGAAGTGCCGAATGTTCGCGCATCCGAACTCGGGTGGGACGGACAAAGAAAAAGAGGCGCAGCCTTCGGGCTACGCCTCTTGTTCAGTTCGGTTCGACTGAACCGAAGCGCGTGCTTACCAGCAGGTGCGCGGCTTGGGAGCCGGGGCGCAAGTCGTCGGCGCAGGAGCGCACGTGGTCTTGGTCGTCAGGCGGCTGAAGAAGCCCGAAAGAAGACCACCGATCAGGCAGAAGGTGCCGCCCGAAACTTCCGAAACTTCATTCTTTTCAAGAACGCGCATATGAGCCTCCATTAACCTTTGTCGTTAATCAGCACCGCCTGGCAGCCTGATGCAACCCTTGTAATTGGGCGTTACGATTCGTTGAAGGCAGTTGTATGGTTAACAAAATCCCGGTTTGAAACACGGATTCCCGAAGGTATTAACGCACTGCTTCGGGCTTTATTGGCATAACGTAACGCAATTGAGCCGAGGTTCGGACTAACCGCCTTTATTACTTGGGAATTCAAGTATCGGTCGATCTGCGAGCAGCCCCGTCCCTGCGGCAAAGGTCAGGCCTGCCTGCCAGCCGCGCCAGCACGCCGATATTGTTCTTGCCCCACCATGGGCACCGCGCCAATCTGGCGCGATGGTGGCGGGATGAGTGCCGAAATTGCCGGTCTGATGGCGCTGGCGCTGTTTGCGGTGCTGTTTGGCGTGGCTGCCGCGATCGAGCGGGGCGCCCTGCGCTGGCGGGCGCGGCCGCGCTGGCGGCACGGCGCCTATACGCTGGCGCTGGGGGTCTACTGTTCAAGCTGGACGTTCTATGGCGCGGTGGGCACCGCTGTCAGCGAGGGGTGGAACTACCTGCCCATCTATCTTGCCCCGGCGCTGTTCCTGCTGATGGCCCCGGCGTTCCTTGCCCGCCTTGCCGAAGAGGTGCAGCGCGAACGCGCATCGACGATGTCCGATTTCATCGCCGCCCGCTTTGGCCACGATCCCGGCGTGGCGCGGATCATCACGGTCATCGCGCTGTGCGGCACGGTGCCCTACATCGCGCTGCAATTGCGCTCGATCGGCACGGCCATTGCCGCATCGTCGACGCAGAACGTGGCGGTGCCGGTGATGATCGGCAGCGCCGCCGTGCTGGCGCTGTTCGCGATCCTGTTTGGCGCGCGGCGCTATGAAATCGCCGGGCGCAGCGAGGGGCTGGTCTTTTCCATCGCGCTCGAATCGCTGATCAAGCTGGTATCGCTGACGCTGGTCGGGCTGGTCGCGGTGATCGTGCTGGCCCGGACCGACAGCGCCACGCTCGCCCACGCGAGCCGGGCGATCGGCCGCCAGTTCGCGCCCGATAAGGTGACGCTGGAAACCTTCGTGATCGGCCTGATCTCGGCCTTTGCGATCATCGTCCTGCCGCGTCAGTTCTACATGGGCCTGGCCGAGGCCCATTCCGCGCGCGATCTGCCCCGGGCCCGCATCGGGCTGGCGTTCTACATCCTCGCCATGGCCGGGCTGGTCGTGCCGATTGCGCTCGCCGGTCTGGTCTCGCTGCCCACAGGAACCTCGCCCGACCGGTTCGTGCTGCAGTTGCCAGGCAGCGCCGGGTTCGGTCCGATCGGCTCGGTGGCGCTGCTGGGCGGCATCAGCGCGGGCGCGGCAATGGTCATCGTCGATGCCACGGCACTGGCCATCATGGTGTCGAACGACCTGATCTTCCCCGCCCTGCTGCGCAACGAAGGCGGCGCGCAGGCGGGGGACCTTGGCCGCCGCATGCTCATCGTGCGGCGCAGCGCGATTGTCGGGATCGTCGCGCTATCGCTGCTGTGGGCCTTGCTGGTCGATCCCGGCCGCTCGCTCGCCTCGATCGGACTGGTTGCCTTTGCCGCGATGGTGCAGTTCGTCCCGCATCTGCTGCTGGGGCTTTCATCGCCGGGCCACGATCCGGCAGCGGCGCGGGCCAGCCTGCTGACCGGGCTCGCCTTGTGGCTCTACACACTGGCCCTGCCGCCGATCCTGCCGCGCCCGGTGCTGGCAGCGCTGGAGGGCACGCTGATCGATCCGGTGCGCCTGCTGGGCATCGGCAGCGCCACGCCGCTGGTGCATGGCGTGATGTGGAGCCTTGCCGCAAACCTTGCCGTGCTGGCGCTGGTGCGCGCGCGTGCAGGCGCTGCGCCGCGGCGGCCGGGGCTGCTGGCCGGAGGGCGCGGCGCCGGCACGCTGGGCGATCTGGCCACGCTGACCGCGCGCTTCGTGGGCAAGGACCGCGCCGATGATGCCTTTCCGCCCGCGCGCCACGCCCTGCCCGTGGACCGCCAGGCGGCGGCCCTGGCGCGCGAGCTGATCGCAGGCGTGGTCGGCAGCTCTTCGGCGCGGGCGCTGGTGGCATCGGCGCTGGCAGGCGGACAGATGACCGTCGACGAGGTCACGCGGCTGCTTGACGAAGGCGGGCAATCGCTGGGCTTTTCGCGGCAGCTGCTGGCGGCCACGTTCGAAAACCTGCAGGCGGGCGTCAGCGTGATCGATGCCGATCTCAATCTGGTGGCGTGGAACACGCGCTACACCGATCTGTTCGGCTATCCGCCGGGGCTGGTCCGCGCAGGCGTGCCGATTGCCGATCTGATCCGCTTCAACGTGGCGCGCGGCCACTTTGCCAGCCCGATCGATGCCGAAGTGGACAAGCGGCTCAACCACTTGCGCGCGCGCCGCGCCTATGAATCCGAACGGGTTCGCGCCGATGGCCGGGTGATCAAGTCGGTCGGCGGGCCGATGCCGGGCGGCGGCTACCTGACCTCGTTCACCGACATCACCGGCGAAGCCCGCGTCCGCGCCGAACTCAATCGCACGCTCGACGAACTGGAACAGCGCGTGGCCGCGCGCACCGGCGAACTGCGCAAGGCGAACCAGCGCCTCGCCGCCGCCACGCAGGAAAAGACCCGCTTTCTTGCCGCGGCCAGCCATGATCTGCTGCAACCGCTGCACGCCGCGCGGCTGTTCACCTCGGCCCTGGACCGCACTCTGGACGGGCGGGACAAGCAGCTGGCCGGGCGGATCGACCGCTCGATCCTTTCGGCCGAAGCGCTGTTGCGCGCGCTGCTCGATATCTCGAAGCTGGACGCAGGCGGCATCCAGCCCAGCCCGGAACCGATTGCGCTCGCCCCGCTGATCGGCGAACTGGTGGAAACCCTGCGCCCGCTGGCCGAGGAAAAGGGCATCACCTTGCGCACCGGCCCTTTGAGCGGCGCGGTCTTCACCGATCCGGGCCTGCTGCGTTCGATCGTCCAGAACCTGCTGACCAACGCCCTGCGCTATACCCCGCAAGGCGGCGTGGTGATCGGCGTGCGCCAGCGCGGGGCCGATCTGCGCATCGATGTGATCGACAGCGGCGTTGGCATTCCGGCGCATCGCCAGCAGGAGATATTCGGCGAATTCACCCGCATCGGCGCTGTCGAGGCCGAAGGGCTGGGTCTTGGCCTGGCCATCGTCGAACGCATCGCCCGCTTGATCGGCGCGCGCATCGCACTGGCATCGCGCGAAGGACGCGGCAGCCGGTTCAGCGTGACCTTGCCTGCCCACGACGCGCCGCAACCGCAAACCCGGCCTGCCGCACCCGCTCCCGATGCCGCGCAGGTCCGGCCGGTGCGCGTGCTGGTGCTCGATAACGAGCAGGACATCGTCGATGCATCGGTGGCGATGATCGAAGGCCTGGGCCACAGCGCCATCGGCGTGCGCACGTGCGCGCAGGCGCTTGCGCTTGTCGGCGAGGCCGACGTTCTGCTGGCAGACTATCACCTTCACGAGCACGAGGCTGGCAACGCGGATGCAGATGGCGAGGCCGACGCGGACGGGCTGCGGCTGATCGATCAGGCGCGGCAGCGCAATCCGGCGCTGGTGGTGGCGATGATCAGCGCAGAAAGCGGCCCTGCGCTGCGCAACCGGCTGCGCATGCGGCGCGTACCCCTGTTCATGAAACCGGCTGACCCTGCGGCCTTGGCGGCGTTCCTGGCGCGCGCCAGTGCATCGGCCCGCGTCGGCGCACCCTCAACCGATGAGGTCAAGCCCGAGTGAGCGCGCGATCAGGGCCGCTTGCGTGCGGTTCTGCACGTCCAGCTTGCGCATGATCGCCGTCATGTGCGCTTTCACGGTCGCCTCGCTCATGCCCAGATCGAAGGCGATCTGCTTGTTCAACTTGCCCGCCAGCACCTCCAGCAGGACCTTCAGCTGCGTGGGCGTCAACCCTGCCACTTCGCGGCGGACCTGTTCGACCGGCTCGTTGCTGGCGACCGCAGTCGATCGCCCGCCCAGTGCGACGCGGATGGCGTCCTCGATCCGGGCAAGGTCCACGTCCTTGCGCAGGAACCCCACTGCACCAAAGGCGCGTGCCTCATCGGCAGCGTTGGCACCCTCCGCGCTCGAAACCACCAGGATCGGCACATCGGGCCGTTCGGCATGGAGCAGCGCAATCCCCGAATAGCCGACCGCGCCGGGCATCTTCAGATCGAGCATGATCAGCTTGAGGTCCGGCGCATCGCTGGCCGCGCGCGCCGCCGCCGTCAGCGTGCCAGCCTCGACCACCCGCGCCTGCGGGGCGACATTGGCCACCGCCAGCGCCAGGGCCTGGCGGAACAGGGGATGATCATCGGCGATCAGGATCGTCTCGCTCACACATCTCCCCCATTGCTTCGCGGAACCGCTGTACCCCCGGCCCCGCCTTGCGCGCTGCAACTTATCCGACAACAGCAGATCGGCAAGCCCTGCCTTGCGCACCGTTTCACCCCTTTCCGGGAAAGCTTGCAGTGGCTTGGCAGTCTTGAGACTTTGGTCGAATATCTCAGACCATTCGCTCGCTGGTTCGCCCCCGCCGTTTGCGTCAGCCTCCGTTCCGGAAAGTGCGAATTGCGCACACCGGGAGAGGGAATATGTCTGCATCCATCGCAAGGAGCCTGTCCTTGCTGCTTGCCGCATCGAGCTTGAGCGCCCCTTCGTTCGCCCATGCCGCTGCGCCAAGCGCCCACGAAGCCGAACTCGAAGCGCGCCTGCTCCGGCTCGAGGCGGAAATGAGCGCCATGCAGGCCGAGCTCCAGCAGGCCCACGCCGCGCGGGATGCCGGCTCACCCGCCGACAGTGCCGGCACCACCAGCGCGCAGGCCCTCGACATTGCCCGCGCCGCCCAAGCCAAGGCCGACGCGGCAGCCGAAAAACTCGCCGCGATCGAGGCACGGCCGCAGCCCGATGGCTTCAAGGTCGGCGGCACGACATGGAAGATGGGCGGCTTTGTCAAAGTCGTCGGCAGCGTCACCCACTTTGGCAACGGTGAACTGGCGGGCGGTTCGCTGGGCAAGGAATTCTTCCTGCCGCAACAAATCCCGGTGGGCGGCGCATCCAGCACCGACCTGATCGGCCATGCGCGCCAGACGCGGCTGTTCTTTTCCACCAGCACGCCGGTGGCGGGGATAACGCTGAAAGGCCATGTCGAATTCGATTTCGCGCTGGCCGCGGCACCGCTTGGCGCACAGCGTGCAACCAATGCCTATACCCCCACGTTCCGTCGCGGCTTCATCAGTTACGGCAACCTGCTGATCGGGCAGGAATGGACGACGTTCCAGAACCCGGCACACCTGCCCGAAAGCACCGATTTCGTAGGCCCGATGGACGGATCGGTCTTCGTCCGGCAAATGATGGTGCAATATCGCCAGCCGCTGGGCAGCGGGCTCGACCTCTACCTTGCGGCCGAAAACCCGCAGACCGAAACGCTCACCGCCACCTCTGCCGCGATGGCGGACAACGATCAGGACCGCATGCCCGATCTGGTTGCCAAGCTGGCCTTCCACAACAAGACCGCCGAACTGCACGTGGCAGGCCTTGTCCGCAGCCTTTCGGTGCACAACGCAGGCGCCGGCGATACGGCGCTGGGCTGGGGCGGCACGGTGGGCGGCAAGGTCCTGTTCGGGCCGGGATTGCGCCACGATATCCGCTTCGTCGCTTCGGCGGGGCGCGGCATCGGGCGATACTTCACCGTGGGCTTCGTGCCCGATGCCATCTACGACCGCAACATGGCCGACAGGCTCTACGTGATCGGCAATGTCGCGGGCTGGGCCTCGGTCAAGCTGGGCTGGACCGAAACGCTGCGCTCCACCTTCATGGCGGGCTATCAGCACGCCGATTATCCCGATACGATCCCCACGCCCGGCCTTGCCAATGTCGAAGCGTGGAGCGGTGCCGGCAACGTGTTCTGGTCACCGGTCCACAATCTCGATTTCGGGATCGAATACCGCCATGCCGTGCGCAAGGTTGCCAGCGGACTGGTCGGAAAGATGAACCGCGTTGAAATGGCGGCAAAATACACGTTCTGAAAAACAAGGGAGAGGCCCGATGGCAAGCGTTGAAGGCACCGTGCCGCTGAAAGAGCCGGTCAAGCATAACGAAAAGCTGATCATTACCGCATCGTCGCTCGGCACGGTGTTCGAATGGTACGATTTCTACCTCTATGGCCTGCTTACCGCGATCATCGCGGCCAAGTTCCTGACCGGGCTGAACCCCACGACATCGTTCATCATGGCGCTGCTGGTGTTCGCCGCGGGCTTCATCGTCCGCCCGTTCGGCGCGCTTGTGTTCGGCGCGATCGGCGATATCGTCGGGCGGCGCTATACCTTCATCGTCACGCTGCTGGTGATGGGCCTGTCCACCTTCCTCGTCGGCTGCCTGCCCACGTATGAAAGCGTCGGCGTTGCCGCGCCGATCATGCTGGTGGTGCTGCGCATGTTACAGGGCCTTGCCCTTGGCGGCGAATATGGCGGCGCGGCGACATACGTTGCCGAACATGCCCCGGCCAACAAGCGCGGGCTCTATACCAGCTGGATCCAGATCACCGCCACGGCGGGGCTGGCCATGGCGCTGCTGATCGTGATCCTCGTCCGCTCGCCGGTGACTGGCGTGGGCGAGGATGCGTTCAAGGACTGGGGCTGGCGCATTCCCTACCTGCTGTCGGGCCTGTTCCTGTGCATCGGCCTCTATCTGCGGCTGAAGCTGCATGAATCGCCGGTGTTCCAGAAGATGAAGGACGAAGGCACATCGTCCAAGCGCCCCTTGCGCGAAGCCTTTGGCGAATGGCAGAACGTCAGGATCGTGCTGATCGCGTTCTTCGGCGCCATCGCCGGCCAGGCGGTGGTGTGGTACACCGGACAGCTCTATGCGATGTACTTCCTTGAAAAGATGCTGAAAGTCGATGGCCTGACCGCCAACACGCTGATCATCGTCGCACTGGCATGTGCCACGCCGTTCTTCCTGTTCTTCGGCTGGCTGTCGGACAAGGTCGGCCGCAAGAAGATCATCCTCACCGGCTGTGCGCTGGCCGCGCTTACCCTGTTCCCGGCGTTCAAGCTGCTGACCGTCGCCGCCAACCCCGCGCTCGCCAGCGCGCTGGCCAATGCCCCGGTCAAGGTCAACGCCAATGCCGCCGAATGCTCGTCGCAGTTCGATCCGGTCGGCGGCAACAAGTTCGACACCACCAGCTGCGATATCGTCAAGAACGCGCTGGCCAAGGCGGCGGTGAACTACGAAAACGTCGCCGCGCCCGTCGGCACCATCGCCTCGGTCCAGATCGGCGGCATGACCCTGACCGCGCCCGATCCCACCAAGGTAACGGGCGAGGACAAGAAGGCCGCCATCGCTGCCTATACCAGGGACGTGACCGGCGACCTGGCCAAGGTCGGCTATCCGGCCAAGGCCGATCCCGACCGGATCAACAAGCCGCTGGTCGTGGCGATCCTGTTCTACCTCGTGCTGCTGGTGACCATGGTCTATGGCCCGATTGCCGCGATGCTGGTCGAACTGTTCCCCAGCCGCATCCGCTATACCTCGATGAGCCTGCCCTACCACATCGGCAACGGCTGGCTCGGCGGCCTGCTGCCCGCCATCGGCTTTGCGATGGTCGCGGCCAACGGGGATATCTACCACGGCTTCTGGTATCCGGTGATCGTGGCCGCCGCCACTTGCGTCTTCGGCCTGTTCTTCCTGCCCGAAACGCACAAGCGCAGCATCGACTGACCAGCAAGGCCGCAGCCCATTGCCGCACGGCGTGATCTGTCACACTGTGCGGCAATGTCGTCCCTGCCCCAAACGCCTGCCCCCCGGCGCATCTGCCTTGCCGGAGCCACCGGCACGATCGGCCGCGCCACCCTTGCGGCCCTGCTCCGGCACGGCCATTCGGTAACCTGCATCGTCCGCCCCGGATCGGCGGCACGCCACGCCGCCGCACTGGCCGGAGCGACCGTGGTCGAGGCCGATCTGGCCGATGCGCCAGGCCTTGCCGAAACCGCCTTCAGCGCCGCGCCTTTCGATGCCGTCATCTCGTGCATCGCATCGCGCACCGGCGTCCCGGCAGACGCCTGGGCGGTCGATCACGCCGCCAACCTGCGCCTGCTCGATGCCGCAAAGGCCGCCGGCGCCGGGCACTTCATCCTGCTCTCGGCGATCTGCGTGCAAAAGCCGCTGCTCGCCTTCCAGCACGCCAAGCTGGCGTTCGAAGCCGCGCTCGCGGCCTCGGGCCTGCGCTACAGCATCGTGCGGCCCACAGCGTTCTTCAAATCGCTGTCCGGCCAGATCGAACGCGTGCGCAACGGCCGCCCGTTCCTGATCTTCGGCGATGGCACGCTGACCGCCTGCAAGCCCATCAGCGACCGCGACCTTGCCGAATTCATCGTCGGCTGCCTGGACGACGATAGTCGCTGGAACCGCGTTCTCCCCATCGGCGGCCCCGGCCCAGCCATCAACCCGCGCCAGCAGGGTGAGGCGCTATTTGCCCTGCTCGGCCAGCGCCCGCGCTTCCGCTCGGTCCCGCTTGCCCTGCTCGATACGATCGGCACGGCGCTCGGCCTGTTCGGAAAGGTCGTTCCCGGCCTTGCCACCAAGGCTGAACTGGCCCGCATCGGCCGCTATTATGCCAGCGAATCCATGCTCGTGCTCGATCCCGCCACGGGCCGATACGATGCTGCCGCCACCCCCTCGACCGGGCACGACACCCTGTTCGACTACTACCGCGCCGTCATCGCCGGCAGCGCAAGTGCCGAACGCGGCGACCATGCGGTGTTCTGAATTGCGGCGTCAGGCAAACCGCCTGACCAGCGCTTGCGCCGCTGCGCTCACATCGGCCCAGGCTTGCTCGAAGTCCTGTTCGTCGCCGTAGTACGGATCGATCACCGCCGTGCCCTTGCGCCCCGGCACCAGGTCCATCAGCAACCGCAATTCGGCATTGTGCCGCGATGGTTCGATGTGGTGCAGGTCCTTGAGGTTCTTGGGATCGAGCGCGAAGATGTGGCCGAACTTCAGGAAATCCGCCTCGGTCACCTGCCGCGCGCGATAGCCGGAAATGTCGAGGCCGTACTTGCGCGCCACCTGCACCGCGCGCGGATCGGGCGGCCGGCCCACGTGCCAGTCGCCGGTTCCGGCAGAATCGATGGTGATGGCAATGCCGGCGGCAACCGCCTGCGCGCGCAGGGCCGCTTCGGCAAGGGGCGAGCGGCAGATGTTTCCCAGGCAGACGAACAGAACGGACGGTTGGCTCACGCGATCACGATACCTCTTTGGCCGGGCTTTCCGGGCTGGCTTGCCCTACCCATGCCGATCAGGAACGGATCCTCTCCCTGCCGCACAGAAAACATGTTACGTGACGAAATGTCCAGCCATTTCAAGCTGACAAGCACCTGGCCAATGGCCCCGCCAAGCGTCTCGCCCGGCCCCAGCAGCACCACCCGATCCGGCGCAAATTCGCGGATTCCCACGGTCATCGCCGCAGTGAAATCATACGGCGCAAGGATCTGCTGCCCGAAAGTGTAGTCCCACAGGCCCTGCGCCGTGCTTTCGAACCGTCGCCACACCTTGCCGCGCCCGTCGATCAGCGGAATGTCGGGCTGGCCGAACCATGCCACCGGAAACTGCGCCCGCGCCGCATCGCTGCTGGCCTGCATCAGCGGCGTGTGAAACGGCCCGTGCCCCGCCAGCCGCATCGGCGCGCGCGGCAAGGCGGGCAGATCCCGCTCCAGCGCGTCGAGCGCGCTCTCCGCCCCTGCCACCACCAGCATCCCGCCCAACCGGATCGAGGGCAGCACTCCATGGCACGCCATCGCCGCCTTGACCGCACTCAGCAGCGCAGGATCGACCGTCCAGTCCTCGCCCGCCAGCACCAGCACGGCCTGCCCGCCGGGATCATGCCGTTGCGAATTCACCCCCATGCCATCGGCAATGGCGAAGCCATGCTCGGGCGAGACTGCCCCTGCACAGGCCAGCGCCGTGTACCAGCCCATCGAATTGCCGGTTACCGCGACGATCTTGAACCGCTCGCGATCGATCTTCAGGAAATACAGATAGGCGCAGGCATGGATCAGCGGCGCGGCATTGTCGCCCCGCAAGTGGGCAGGCGTGAACTTCGCCGCCCCATCGAGCACCGACAGGCTCTCCTTGCCCGCCACGCCCCGCATCGCATCGAACCGCGCCAGCCACTTCGACCCGGCGTGATGCTGCGCGAGATAGCCAAGCTCCGGCGCGTTGTAGGTCCCGCGACCGGGGCAGACGACAAGGATGGTTTCCTTGCTCATAACCCCTCCCCGCTCGTCCTGAGCCTGTCGAAGGACGCAAGCACGGCACTAGATGCTTCGACAAGCTCAGCATGAGCGGACTTTGGGCGTTGCCCCATCATCACCCCACCATTTCCAGAACCTTGGCCACGATCCCGTCCCGGCTCGGCAGGGTATGCGTTGCCGCCCGAGCCAGCGGGATGAAGCTGTCCGTCGCCGCCATGCGCGAGGTCGTCTTGTCCGGCGCGCGTTCGGCCAGCAGCGCCATCAGCGCCTCGTTCTGCCCGCCGGTAATGCGGCACTCGTCCACCACCAGCACGCGCGCACACGGCGCAACCGCCGCCAGCACGGCATCGTCGTTCACCGGCCCCAGCCAGCGCAGATCGATCACGCGCACGCTGACGCCCTGCGCCGCCAGCAGCGCTTGCGCCTGAAGCGAAAGGTAGAACCCGTTGCCATAGGTGACGATGGCAAGGTCGGTCCCCTCGCCCGCAACCCCGATCTCGCCAAAGGCAATGTCACCCTCACCCGGCGGCTGATAGATGCTGGCCCACAACCCATCGCCCGGCGCATGCAGATCGCGCGTCATGTACAGCGCAATCGGCTCCACGAACACCACCACCCGGCCTTCCTCATGCGCCAGTCGCACGCATTCGCGCAGCATCGCCACCGCATCGCGGCCGTTGGATGGCACCGCCAGCACAACGCCTGGAATGTCGCGAAACACGGCCAGCGAATTGTCGTTGTGGAAATGCCCGCCGAAGCCCTTCTGATAGGGCAGCCCGGCAATGCGCACGACCATCGGATTGGTGAATTGCCCGCCCGAAAAGAACGACAGTGTCGCCGCCTCGCCGCGAATCTGGTCCTCGGCATTGTGGACATAGGCGAGGAACTGGATTTCCGGCAGCGGCAGCAGGCCGTTGTGCGCAGCGCCGATCGCAAGGCCCAGGATCGCCTGCTCGTCCAGCAGCGTGTTGATCACCCGCGCCGATCCGAACCGCGCATGCAGCTTCTGCGTGGCGGCATAGACCCCGCCCTTCGGCCCCACGTCCTCGCCAC
>JAPLPG010000117.1 GCA_026400375.1 Novosphingobium sp.
ATGCCCGGCCTTGCCGATGCCAACGGGCTTGATGCCACTCGTCCCCTGCCCGACTTCTACTGGACCGGCGAGACGCCGATGCGCTGCCTTGCCGATTGCGTGCGCACCACGCGCGACAATGCCTATGCCCACCATATCCAGCGCCTGATGGTGCTGGGCAACTTCGCGCTGATCGCCGGGCTGAAGCCGCAGGACGTGGCCGACTGGTATCTGGCGGTCTACGCCGAGGCCTATGAATGGGTGGAACTGCCTAATGTGGCCGGAATGGTCCTGCACGCGGACAAGGGGCGTTTGGCGTCCAAACCCTATGCCGCCAGCGGCGCCTACATCGATCGCATGAGCGATTATTGCGGCAAGTGCAGCTTCGACGTGAAGAAGAAGACCGGCGAAGGCGCCTGTCCGTTCAACGCACTGTACTGGCACTTTCTGGCGCGCAATGAACAGAAGCTGGCAGGCTATCACCGGCTGGCCCAGCCCTATGCCACATGGCGGCGGATGAACGAGGCGAAGCGCGCGGAATACCTGGACAGCGCCGAAGCGTTTCTGGCGACGCTGGAGCCCGCGGAGGCGGGTTGGGCACGCGGGTAGCGCATCCCGACACCCCGCTCAGCCTGAGTCTGTGGCCCACCCCGTTGCGACCAATTTCGCCTCCGGCTCAATAAGTCTCACTCCCCTCCCGCATGCGGGAGGGGCTGGGGGTGGGTTTGCGACCCTTCGAGAACGCAAACGCCACAAATCCCGAACACTCAGCGGCTAAGTTAGCGCGCTTTCCACATCGGCAGCCGGATACCGCCCAGTTGCACCACGCGCGCCAGCAGGAGCAGCCCGGCCCCTGTCGCCACCACCATCGCGATTACGCTGGCTTCCAGGCCGAAGGCCCCGCCGGTCAGCCAGTCCGGCCCTTCGCGGACGGTGACGAGCAGGCCATCAGGGGCCTTTCCGCCCGAAACGGGAACGCTGAACACCCAGCCTTGGGTGAAATTCCACGCGGCGTGGATGCCGATGGGCACCCACAGCCGCCGCGTCCACAGATAGGCCGCGCCCAGCAGGATGCCCGCCTCCATCGCGATGGCAAAGGCGGCAAACAGGCTGGCCCCGGGGTTTGACAGGTGCGCCGCGCCAAACAGCACCGATGTGATCAGCAGCGCCGCCCAGGTGCCCAGCATCGCTTCGATATGGCGCAGCAGGATGCCGCGAAACAGGATTTCCTCGATCGTGCCGGAAGTAACCGCCATCGCCAGCATCGCCCAGAGCGCGCCGATGCCGTTGACGCCTTCCACGCGGATGCCGCCCATCGCCGCGACGATCCCGGTCATTAGCGTGAACAGGGCCGCGCCGATCAGCAGACCCAGCGGCAGTTCGCGCAGCAAGGTGGCAAACGGCAGTTCATCGTTGGCGCGCCATTCGATCCAGCGGCGGCAGGCAAGGTAGACCGCGATGGTCACCACGGCGGTCAACAGGCCGCCAAGGAAATAGACCGCGCCATCCTTTGGCACCACCGGCAAGAGCAGCGCGGAAACGAGCGAGGCTCCGACCGCGACGACCACGAATTCGACGATCAACAGCGTCATCGGAAAGGCGATGATCCGCCGCAGCAGCCGGGGGTTCTGGTTCGCAACTGCCGTCATGGTCACTCCCTGCCGCTTTGGCGTTCCTTGTCGAGCAAACGCTGCTTGATCTCAAGTCCATAGGCATAGCCGCCCAGCGAGCCGTCCGAGCGGATCACGCGGTGGCAGGGAATCAGCACGGCCACGTTGTTCGCGCCATTGGCCGATCCTGCCGCGCGCACCGCACCGGGGCTGCCGACTTCGGCGGCGATCTGCGCATAGGAGCGCGTTTCGCCCGGCGGGATGCGCCGCAGCGCCTGCCACACCGCCTCCTGAAAGGCGGTGCCTTTGACGTCGAGCGGGATATGCGCGTGATCGCCCGGTGCTTCGACAGCGGCAACGACGTCGGCGAGCAGCGCAGCGAAATCCACGCCACCCTGTTCCAGCACGGCATAGGGGAAGCGCTGCCGCAAGGCGCCTTCGTCCTCGTTGAAGGACAGGCGGCAAACGCCCTTGCCGGTTGCGGCCACGAGCATCGGCCCCAGCGTGGTCGGCACCACGGCCCAGCGGATGGTCACACCCCGCCCGCCATCGACCCAGACCGAAGGGGCCATGCCCAGCCGGTCTTCGGCGGCGGAATAGAACCGCGATGGGCCGGAGAACCCGGCATCGTAGATCGCGTCGGTCACGCTGGCGGCACCAGTCAGCGACCGGGCCATGCGCTCCTTCTGCAGGGCGCGGGCATAGGCGGCGGGGGAAAGCCCGGTGTGGCGGGCGAACACGCGCTGGAAATGCGCCGGCGAATAGCCGCAGCGCGCCGCCAGATCGGCCAGCGCCAGGCTCTGCCCCGCCTGCTTGATCGCGCTGATGGCCGCCAGCACCGCGCGTTCATCGCGCGAAACATCATCGGGCAGGCAGCGCCGGCACGGCCGCAGCCCCGCCGCGCGTGCGCTTGCGCCATCGGCAAAGAAGCGCACGTTCTCGCGCCGGGGGTGGCGCGCGGCGCACGATGGGCGGCAATAGATGCCGGTGCTGAGCACGCCGGTGACGAAACGCCCGTCGAACCCGCGGTCGCGCGCCAGCACGGCGGACCAGGCGTCATCGTCCGGGATCGGGCCAGGGGTCATGGATGGTGCGGTCACCGCATCGGGATAGAGCGCAAAGCGCGGACGGCAAGTGGGCTGTGCATCGGACATCGGCTTTCTCCCTGTGTCGCGTTGTATGGAGCGGTGTGGGAGACCTCCTGCCGATTTGCGACGGCGCGCGCGTCCCGCACCTTGCGGTCAAAGCAAAAGGGCGCAAGAAGCGCAGCCATGCGCGTCGCCAGACAGATTACCGCCTTCCTCGCCATCGTGCTTGCCGCTCTGGCCAGCCCTGCCGCCCTGGCCGATCCGGCCGATATCACCGCCGCCAGCCGCTCGGTCGTGCGCGTGGTGATCATCGAGAGCGACGGCGACCGGGCGCGGCTGATCACGCACGGCACCGGCTTTGCCGTGACGCCCAACCTGATCGTGACCAATGCCCACGTCGTGGAGCAGCTGCGCGGCGATGATTCGCTGATCGCCGGGGTGGTGCCCGCCGAAGGGCGCAACGGCTTTCCGGCCCGGCTGGTGGCCTATTCCCCCGGCAACGACCTTGCCCTGCTGCGGATCGAGGGCGGCGGATCGATCACCCCGATCACGCTGTTTCCCTCGGCCCCGGGCGATGGCGCGGAAGTCTATGCGGTGGGCTATCCCGGCAACGTCGATCTGGCGCAGGGGCTATCGATGGCCGATCTGGTCACCCCGCAAGAGGCGGTGAAGACGCGCGGATATCTGTCTGGCGGACGGTCTTCGCGTTCGTTCGATACGTTGCTCCACACAGCTCCGCTGGGCTCGGGCAATTCCGGTGGCCCGCTGCTCGATTCCTGCGGGCGGGTGCTCGGCGTCAATTCGTTCGGCACGGTCAGCGACAATGGCACCGATTCGTCGTTCTTCTTCGCGATTTCGATGCGCGAACTGGCCAGCTTCCTGCGCAAGGCCAATGTCACCGCGCACACCAGCGGCCTGCCCTGCCGGTCGATCGCCGACCTCAACCGGGCCGAGGCCGAGCGCGCCATGGGCGAAGGCGCGCGCATTGCGGCCGAGACCGCCGCGCGCACCGAAGCGCGGGAGCGCGCGCTGGAAACGGCCCGGCGCGAGGCGGAGATCGCCGTGCTGTCGGAACGCGACAACGGCCTCGCCCTGGCCGCGCTGTTGCTGGTCGGCGCGCTGGGCGCTGGCGGCTGGGGCATGGTCCAGGCGTCGAAGCGGCGCGGGCGGTTTCAGCGCAAGCATGTGCTGGGCGCAGGCGTGCTGCTGGCATCGGCGGTGATCGTGTGGTTCCTGCGGCCCTCGCTGACCACGATCGACAGCCGCGCGCGCGAACTGCTGGAACAGCCCGGCGAAAACCCTTCGGGCGCGGCGAACGATCAGCCGGGCGCGTCGGCCAGTGCGGGGGCAAGACCGGGGACGGGCAAGCTTGTCTGCGTCCTCGATCCGCAGCGCAGCCGCGTCACCGTATCGGACA
This sequence comes from Novosphingobium sp., assembly GCA_026400375.1. Taxonomy (GTDB): domain Bacteria; phylum Pseudomonadota; class Alphaproteobacteria; order Sphingomonadales; family Sphingomonadaceae; genus Novosphingobium. The sequence continues at coordinate 4,095 of JAPLPG010000117.1, forward strand.
TCACCGATGTGCCGATCGAATGGAGCGAGGGCGGCTGCATGAACGGCAAGACCCAGTATGGGGCGGCGCAGGACGGCTGGAGCCGCGTGCTCGTGCCCAATGGCGAGGAAGCCGTGTCGGTCAACGCCTATGATCCGGCCACCCGCACCTACACGGTCGAACGCTTTCTCGTGGACCTTGCGACCATGACCGCAGCGCGCAACGAACGCGCCAAGCTGAGCGCGCCAGCCTGTGGTGCGGGCGAGGATGCGGCGCGCCAGTTCGGCCGGAACCAGCAGGCGATCAAGGCCCTGCTCCCCCCCGAACCGAACGAGCGCCTGCGCTATAATTGCCAGATCGCCGGGTAATTGCGCAACAGCGTGAGAAATTCCCGGTCATACCTATGCACATGATGGCAAGACGCATCTTGTCATAACGTCGTGACGTTGCTAGGCGCGCCCCGTCTACAGGCCACCCGGTGTTCATCGCCGGGCAATGGTCTGCATCGGCTTATCCTTGGATGAAGGAACCTCGGCGCGTGGAGATTTCCGGCGGCATTACGGCCAGCTTGTCAGGGCGTTACGCTTCGGCGTTGTTCGAACTGGCAAATGAACAGGGCCAGGTTGCGTCCGTTGAACGCGATCTTGAAACACTCGATGCTGCACTGCGCGAATCGGCTGATCTGCAGAGCCTGATTTCCAGCCCGCAACTTGGCCGAGAAGAAGCGGGCCGGGCCATCGATGCGGTGGGCAGCGTGATCGGGCTTTCGGACCTGACGAAAAAGTTCATCGGCGTGCTTGCCGCCAACCGTCGCCTGTCGGACCTGCCCGGCATGATCCGCGCCTTTGCGCAGATTGCTGCTGCCAGCCGTGGCGAAGTGAGCGCCGAAGTCACCAGCGCCCACGCCCTCGACGATGCCCAGATCGCCGCCCTCACTGAAAAGCTGAAGGCCCGCACCGGCAAGTCGATCAAGCTCAAGACCAATGTCGATCCCGATATCCTCGGTGGCCTTGTCGTGAAAATCGGCAGCCAGATGATCGACAGTTCGATCCGCACCCGTCTCAATTCCCTCGCTACGGCGATGAAGGCTTGAAGCCTCAAGGCTCTGTGAAAGGCTGAAAATGGAAATCCGCGCCGCTGAAATCTCGAAGGTCATCAAGGACCAGATCGCCAGCTTCGGCACCGAGGCCCAGGTCTCGGAAGTCGGCTCGGTGCTGTCGGTTGGTGACGGTATTGCCCGCATCTACGGTCTCGATCAGGTTCAGGCC
>JAPLPG010000320.1 GCA_026400375.1 Novosphingobium sp.
GACCGCCCATCATCGTGGCAAATACAAACTTGCGAAGCATGGCTTGAACCTTTCAATCGCGGGCTGGCGAAGACTGTCCGCCGCTCGCCCGATCTGAAGCCTTCAACGCCCGATGCTCATACCGGTTCCAACGCCGCTTGGGCCTTTCGCCGCTTGCCCAGAACATGCTCGCGCCACACGATCAGCAGGCTTGCTCCGATGATCACCGGCGCGCCGATCCAGGTGCTGGCAGGGGGCAGGTGGCTGAACACCAGCCACCCCCAGAACGTGGCCCACGCCAGCTGGATGTAATCGACCACGATCACGCTCGCCACGGTGCCATAGCGCAGCGACGCGGTCATCGTGATCTGCGCGAACAGCCCGGCCACGCCGATCCCCGCCAGCATCAGCCAGCCGGTAAGGTCATGGTCCATCCCCGTCCGGAACAGGAACAGCCCCAGGAACGGCGCGCTGATTGCCGAGAAATAGAACACCACGGTCAGCGGCTCCTCGGTCCGCCCCAGATCGCGCACCTGCACGGTCACCAGCGCGACCATGAAGGCAGCGCCAATCCCCACCGCCACGCCGAACAGCGGCAGGTTTCCGGTATCCGGCCCGGCGATGATCAACACGCCCAGCAGGCCTGCGACCACCGCGGTCCAGCGCCATGGCCCGACCTTTTCCTTCAGCATCAATGCCGAAAGGATCACCGCGAACATCGGCGTGGTAAAGCCCAGCACGGTCGCCTCGGCCAGTGGCAGGATGCGCACCACGCCCAGGGTGAGGAACATGCCCGTGCCCCCGATCAGCGCCCGCCGCGCATGGACCCAGGGCCGCTTCGTCTTCAGCCGCCCGACCTCGCCCCGCGCCGCGAGCCATCCGAAGATCGCCAGCGCGGGCAGGGCCTGCCGCCAGAACAGCGTTTCCGGCAGGGCAATGCCGCGCTCTCCGGTCAGCTTGACCAGCAGCAGCATGATCGAGAACAGCACCGTGGCCAGCAGGCGCAAGGCCAGCGCGAACATTGGTCGACTTAGGGGCCGACTTTCGGGCCGACTATCGGGCAGGCCTTGGGGGCTAACTTGCGTAGGCATGGGCGGGCCTTAAGCCAAACCCTCTTGTGATCAACTCCTTCCTTGCCCATCTGGCGGTCAATGGAAGATCTGTTTCCCCACCTGTGGCAATTCCACCTTGCGACCGGCGCCCTCGCGCTGACCATCGCGATCGCTTCGGTCTGGGCCGACCGTCGCCGCCTGCGCCGGGTCAATCTCGATTCCGTCGGCTTCATGCCGTGGACCGCGATCTACCTGATCGCCTTCCTGGTGGCTGTGGTCTTCCTCGGCCTTGCCGCGCGCGAATGGGTCGCCGCTTAGGGTATCCGCCGTATCGCCCACCCCCGCGCCATCATCAGCCGCTGCAAGCTGTCGGATCCCGCCAGATGCGCCGCCCCCACTGCGACAAACGGCCGCGCCCCGCTATCGAGCATCGCGTCTAGCTGATCTGCCCACGCCCGGTTGCGGTTGGTCAACAGCGCCAGATGCAGCCCCGGATCGGCGAGAAACCCTTCGTTCGCCTCGCGCGCTATGCCCAGATCGTCGCCGCGCAACCACATTGCGATCATCGCGGCTTCCTCGTCATCGTCGCTCGCCGCCTCGATGGCGACCTCGCGCAGCAGCACTTGCTGTTGGTGCGCGGGCAGGGCATCGAACACGCCGAACTGGCTGCGGATCGTCTCGAACCCCGCCACCGGCTTGCCCGCAGCCAGCCGTCGCAGCACCGGCTCAGATCCGCTGTTCGGATCAGCCCCGGCCTTCTCCCCGGCAATTGCGGCAAGCTGCAGCGCCACAGCCCAGCTTTCGGTATCGGCAAAGTCGGCGTCGGTCAGGCCAAGCTTGCGATAGACCTTGGCCAGATCGGCCCCGGCCTTGGCCCCAACCCGTTGCGATGGCGGCGGCAGGCCCGGCGTTCCGGCCAGCTCTGCCAGGGCCTGGCCGGCAACCTTCTGGTCGATCGGCTCGGCGATTTCCAGCACCAGCCGATCGGACGATGCCAGCGCCGTGGTGATCGCCGTGCGCAGCCACTGCGTGCGCGGCGGCAGGGCATGGACCGTGCCGAACAGATAGCCCCGCACCGCGCCGCCCCGGTCGGCAATTTCCCACAATGCCACGCGCGCAGAGCCGGATTCAACTGTCGCGTCCTGCCCCGCCTTGTCGCGGCCCAGCCACGTCACGGCCATGCCCAGCAACAGCGCCGGGATCACCGCAAACAGCAGGCGGCGGACAAAGCTCATCGCCGCAGCCTCATTGAATGCGCGCCGTGACCACGCCCTGCGCCTTCAGCGCATCCTGCACGCTGTTCGGCCCGGCAAGATGGCCCGCACCCACCGCCACGAACACCGTGCCGGGTTGCTGCAAGCGTTGCCGCACCCACACCGCCCAGTTGCGGTTGCGCTGGAACAGCAGGGTATCGGCCAGCTCGGGATCGTCCATCTGCTCGTTCAGCAGCCGGCCCAGGCTATCGGGATCGCCCGAACCCCATTCATCGGTCATCGTGCCGATGATGCTGGTGCCCCGGTCGAAATCCTTCACCGCCGCATTCAGGAACTTCAGCTGCGCCTCGCGCGGCAGCTTGTCGAACAGGCCGAGCTGGTAATCGACCGTTTCCAGCGCGCCCAGCGTCTTGCCCTTGGCCAGCGCCGCCTTGCGCAGAACCGCCTCGACCCCGTCGTCCTTGCCATAGCCCGCCATCGCATAGGGCATGACGGCCAGCGTGATCCCGGCCAGCCACGGCTCCAGCGGATCGAACGCCTGCGCAGGGATCTTGAGCCTGGCCAGCAGCGCTTCATAGGCGGCACGATCGGCATCGCCCATCAATGATCGCAGCGTCTCTCCCTGCAACAGCCCGATGGCCATGACCGCCTTCTGCTGTTCGCCAGCGGGCGTATCGGCGATCTCGGTGACCAGTTCGGACGAATCGTCCAGCGCCGTGGCCACCGGTCCATCCAGCCACACCAGCCCCTTGGGCAGGGCGTGCACCGTTCCGAACAGATAGATCGTCGTGTCCTCGTCGGCCACTTTCCACAGCGCCGGCTTCAGGTGCTTTGCGGCAGGGGCGGGCGCGGTTGCCTGGGTCGCCTGGGCCAGCGCCAAGGAGGAAAACGAACCTGCCGAAAGGGCAAGCGCGGCGGCAATCGTGCGAAAGGTGTGTCTCATGCCGGGCCTTTTGCCTGCAAACACCTTGCGATGGAATGAAGGAATCGTGGCTGGCCACCGGTCGCGCCTGATGCTTCCGCCATTGCATGACGGTTGATTTGAAGCGCCCTATCGGCCAAAGCCGCCGCATCATGGCCGACACCACGCAAACGCCGCCCACCACGCCCTTGTGCCTGCAGGACATGATCCTGCGCCTCCACGCCTATTGGAGCGAGCAGGGCTGCCTGATCCTCCAGCCGCTCGACATGCGGGTTGGCGCGGGCACCTTCCATCCGGCAACGACGCTGCGCTCGCTCGGTCCGGAACCGTGGAATGCCGCCTACGTGCAGCCCAGCCGCCGCCCGACGGACGGTCGCTATGGCGAAAACCCCAATCGCCTGCAGCACTATTACCAGTACCAGGTCATCATGAAGCCGAGCCCGGCCAACCTGCAGGACCTCTATCTGCAAAGCCTCGCCGCCATTGGCATCGATCCGCTGCTCCATGATGTCCGCTTTGTCGAAGACGATTGGGAATCGCCCACGCTCGGCGCGTGGGGCCTCGGCTGGGAGGTGTGGTGCGATGGCATGGAAGTCACCCAGTTCACCTATTTCCAGCAGATGGGCGGCTTCGATTGCAAGCCGGTGGCGGGCGAGCTGACCTACGGGCTAGAGCGTCTGGCCATGTACATCCAGGGCGTCGACAACGTCTACGATCTGGCCTTCAACAATCACGGCGTCACCTATGGCGATGTGTTTCTCGATAACGAGAGGCAGATGTCCAAGTGGAACTTCGAAGTGGCCGATACCGACAGCCTGTTCGAAGGCTTCCGCCGGGCCGAGGCCGAATGTCTGCGCAGTCTTGAAGCCGGCGTGCCCATCGCCGCCTATGAACAGGCCATCGAAGCCAGCCACCTGTTCAACCTGCTGCAGGCGCGCGGCGTGATCAGCGTGCAGGAACGCGCCAGCTACATGGGCCGCGTCCGCGATCTAGCACGCGGTTCGTGCGAGGCGCACATGGCAAAGAACGCCGATCAGTGGGCCGCAAAATACCCGGAGTGGAGCAAGTGAGCGATTTCCTCCTCGAACTGCGCTCGGAAGAAATCCCGGCCCGCATGCAGGCAGGCGCCCGCGCCGATCTGGAAAAGCTGTTCCGCAAGCAACTGGACTCTGCGGGCCTTCAGGCTGGCGAAATCACCGTCTGGTCCACCCCGCGCCGCCTCGCGCTGATCGCCCGCGATCTGCCGCTGGCGACACAGGCCGTGTCTGAAGAGAGCAAGGGCCCGAAGACTTCCGCGCCCGAACAGGCGCTTGAAGGGTTCCTGCGCAAGACCGGTCTTTCGAAGGACCAGCTGACCGAGCGCGATGGCGTGTGGTTCGCCATCACCGAAAAGCCCGGCCGCGCGACGAAGGACGTGCTGGCAGAGGCCATCCCCGCGATCATCCGCGCCTTCCCCTGGCCCAAAAGCCAGCGCTGGGGCGCAGACTCGCTCTCCACCGAGAGCTTGCGCTGGGTGCGCCCGCTTTCCGGCATCGTGGCGATTCTGGGCGAAGAGCTGGTGGAGTGCGAGATTGGCGGTGTGAAGTCCGGTTACGCGACGCGCGGCCACCGCTTCCACCATGAGGGCGAGATCACCATCGGCGGCGCGAGCGACTACGCCGAGAAGCTGCGCGCCTGCCACGTCATCGTTGACCATGTCGAGCGTGAGGCGATGGTGCGCGAAAAGGCCAAGGCTGCGGCTGACGCTGCTGGCCTCGTGCTGGTCGAGGACGAAGGTCTTGTGATCGAGAATGCCGGTCTCACCGAATGGCCGGTCCCGCTGCTCGGTCGCTTCGACGAGGCTTTCCTCGACGTGCCCCCCGAAGTCATCCAGCTCACCGCCCGCGTCAACCAGAAGTACTTCGTCTGCACCAAACCCTCTCCCCTTCAGGGGAGAGGGAGGAGCGGCGCAGCCGCGGAGGGTGTGGGGGCGGCAAGCGCTGCGGACTCCGCTGTAAATGGCGGCAGTCACCACCCCCAAACCCCCTCCTCTGAAGAGGAGGGGGCTTACTCCCTCGCCAACGCCTTCATCTGCACCGCCAACATCGAGGCCAGCGACGGCGGCACCGCCATCGTCGACGGCAACCGCAAGGTCCTCGCCGCGCGCCTGTCAGATGCCCGCTTCTTCTGGGAGCAGGACAAGAAGAAGCCGCTGGCCGAACAGGCGCAGAAGCTCTCGCGCATCACCTTCCACGAAAAGCTCGGCACCGTCGCCGACAAGGTCGAACGCGTCGCCAAGCTGGCCCGCTGGCTGGTGGAAGAGGGCATCGTAAAGAATTCTCCCCGAAACGGGGAGGGGGACCATGCGCAGCATGGTGGAGGGGACTCTCCGCCAAGCGCCGTGCCTACCGATAGCCCCCTCCACCACCCTGCCGGGGAGGATCTGTCGCTCGCCGACCAGGCGGAACTCGCCGCCCGCCTGTGCAAGGCCGATCTCGTCACCGAAATGGTCGGCGAATTCCCCGAACTCCAGGGCCTTATGGGCGGGTACTACGCCCGCGCCGAAGGCCTGCCCGACGCCGTCGCCGACGCCATCCGCGATCACTACAAGCCGGTCGGGCAGGGCGATGACGTGCCGACCGCGCCCGTGACGGTAGCCGTGGCGCTGGCGGATAAGCTTGATACGCTTGGACTCTTCTTCGGTGCGGGGAAAAAGCCAACTGGGTCGAAAGATCCATTCGCTTTAAGGCGCGCTGCTCTAGCAATTATCGAACTAGTTAATCGCAATGCGCTGAGGCTTTCCATAGTCGACGCATTGATGGAGGTGCGTCGCATCTGGCTTGAAAGTTTGTCGGAATTTTCTCCATTCGAGTTTTGCGGTTTTGATGAGGATGGTGCGGCTGTCTTTGCGCAAGTCGAAAACAGAAAAATCTATCGCATAACTCGGATAACTTACTTCTTTACAGATTTTACCGCTAGTCCCGGTGCTGGTCACTGGTGGAATAAGCGTGCACTAGAGGAAGAGTTGAACGTACGAGCGATTGTCGTTCCGCCATTTGAATTTGTGTCGGGCCTCAGAGACTTCTTCGCCGACCGCCTCAAAGTCCAACAACGCGAAGCAGGCGTCCGCCATGACCTGATCGACGCCGTGTTCGCGCTCGGCGGCGAGGACGATCTCGTCCGCCTGCTTGCCCGCGTCAACGCGCTGCAGGCCTTCGTCGGCACCGATGACGGCACCAACCTGCTCGCTGGCTACAAGCGCGCCGCCAATATCCTCAAGAAGGAAGCCTACACCGCCAACCCGAACGCCGGGTCCGAAGGCGAGGGCGTGGTGCCGCCGACCGGCGAGGAAGATCCGCTGGTGCTGGTTGATGACCCGGCCTTTGCCGATATCGCCGCGCAGTTTGCCCGGCCAGAGGGCAACTATGATCGGGAACCTGCCGAACAGGTCCTGGTCGATGCGCTGGGCGCTGCCGAGCCGCAGGCCGACCGCGCCATCGCCGCCGAGGACTTCACCGGCGCCATGGCGGCGCTGGCATCGCTGCGCGGGCCGATCGATGCGTTCTTCGATGGCGTGACGGTGAATGACCCAGACCCCACCAAACGGGCAAGCCGTCTTGCGCTGCTTGACCGTTTCCGTGCTGCAGTGCACAAAGTAGCGGACTTTTCACGGATCGAAGGGTAAGGGACCGGGCGAATCCGGTCCTTTACCGGCAAGAACAGACAGACGCAGGGAGCCTCGTTGGCGCATGAGTGCATACGTATTCCACTTCGGCGGTGGCGCCGTCTCTTCCGACCCGCGCGCCAAGGACAAGACGATTGCTGGCGGCAAGGGCGCGAACCTTGCGGAAATGGCCGGGATCGGCCTGCCGGTGCCCCCGGGCTTCACCATCAGCACCGAAGTCTGCACCGCCTACAACGCCAGCGGCAAGACCTTTGACGATGCCCTGCGCGCAGGCGTTGCCGCCGGCGTTGCGCACATCGAACAGGCCACCGGCCGCACGTTTGGCGATGCGGCAAACCCGCTCCTGGTCTCGGTCCGCTCCGGCGCGCGCGTCTCGATGCCGGGCATGATGGACACCGTCCTCAACCTCGGCCTCAACGATGAAACGATCCAGGGGCTTGCCGCAGGCTCCGGCGATCCGCGCTTTGCGTGGGACAGCTACCGCCGCTTCATCCAGATGTATTCCGACGTGGTGCTGGGCCTCGATCATCACCGGTTCGAAGACGCGCTGGAAATCGTCAAGGAAGACAACGGCTTCTTCAACGATGTAGAGCTGACGGCCGAACACTGGCAGGCGCTGGTCGGAGAGTACAAGGCGATCGTGGCAGACCAGCTGGGCCGCCCGTTCCCGCAGGACGTTCACGAACAGCTGTGGGGTGCCATCGGCGCGGTGTTCGATTCGTGGGAATCTGATCGCGCCAAGGTTTACCGCAAGCTCAACGACATACCTGCCGACTGGGGCACTGCCGTCAACGTGCAGGCGATGGTCTTCGGAAACATGGGCGAAACTTCGGCGACCGGCGTTGCCTTCACCCGCGATCCGGCCACCGGTGAGCGCGCCTATTACGGCGAATGGCTGGTCAACGCGCAGGGCGAAGACGTGGTGGCGGGCATCCGCACCCCGCAATACCTGACCAAGGCCGCGCGTGAGCGGGCCAATGCCAAGCCGCTGTCGATGGAAGAGGCCATGCCCGGCGCCTATGCCGAATTGGCCGCCGTGTTCGATCTGCTGGAAAAGCACTATCGCGACATGCAGGACATCGAATTCACCGTCGAACAGGGCAAGCTGTGGATGCTGCAGACCCGTTCGGGCAAGCGCACCGCCAAGGCCGCGCTGAAGATGGCGGTGGACATGGTCGGCGAAGGCCTGATCGACGAGGCGACCGCGATCCGCCGCATCGATCCTATGGCGCTGGACCAGTTGCTGCACCCCACGCTCGATCCCAAGGCGGTGCGCGATGTGCTGACCAAGGGGCTGCCGGCATCGCCCGGTGCGGCTTCGGGTGCGGTGGTGTTCGATGCCGATACCGCGCAGTTGCTGGCCGAACGCGGCGATTCGGTGATCCTGGTGCGCGTGGAAACCAGCCCTGAAGACATTCACGGCATGCACGCGGCCAAGGGCATCCTGACGGCACGCGGCGGCATGACCAGCCACGCAGCGGTGGTGGCGCGCGGCATGGGGCGTCCTTGCGTTTCGGGCGCTTCGGCGCTGTCGATCGACATGGCCAGCCGCACCGCGAAGATTGGCGGTCGTGACATCAAGGAAGGCGATGTCATCACGCTCGATGGATCGAACGGCGATGTGATGGCGGGCAAGGTCGCCACGGTCGAACCGGAACTGGTCGGCGATTTCGGCACGCTTATGGTCTGGGCGGACAAGCACCGCCGCATGAAGGTGCGCACCAACGCCGAAACCCCGCTTGACTGCCAGGTTGCGCGCCAGTTCGGGGCCGAGGGCATCGGCCTGTGTCGCACCGAGCACATGTTCTTCGAAGCCGGGCGCATCAGTGCGGTGCGCCAGATGATCCTGGCCGATGACGAAGCCGGGCGCCGCACGGCGCTGGCCAAGCTGCTGCCCGAACAGCGCAGCGATTTCCAATCAATCTTCGAGGTCATGGCCGGTCTGCCGGTCACGATCCGCCTGCTCGATCCGCCGCTGCACGAATTCCTGCCGCATGCCGATGCCGAATTTGCCGAACTGGCCGAAGTGACCGGCCTTGGCGTCGATCACCTGAAGCGCCGCGCCGGGGAGCTGCACGAATTCAACCCGATGCTGGGCCATCGCGGTTGCCGTCTGGGCATCACCTTCCCGGAAATCTACGAGATGCAGGCCCGCGCGATCTTTGAAGCGGCCTGCGACGTGGCCGACCAGAGCGGCGATGCGCCGATTCCCGAAGTGATGATCCCGCTGGTCGCCACGCGCAAGGAACTGGAAATCCTGCGCGCGCTGGTGGACCGCGTGGCGCTGGAAGTCTTCGCCGAGAAGGGCCGCACGCTGGAATACATGGTCGGCACGATGATCGAACTGCCGCGCGCCGCGCTGATGGCGGGCGAGATTGCGCAGGAGGCGAGGTTCTTCTCGTTCGGCACCAATGACCTGACCCAGACCACGCTGGGCGTCAGCCGCGACGATGCGGCGCGGTTCCTCAATCCTTACGTCGATCAGGGCATCTATCCGCGCGACCCGTTCGTCAGCCTCGACATCGAGGGCGTCGGCCAGCTGGTGGAACTGGCGGCGGAGCGCGGACGCAAGACGCGCCCCGATCTGAAGCTCGGCATCTGCGGCGAACACGGCGGCGATCCGGCGAGCATCGCGTTCTGCGAGAAGACCGGCCTCGATTACGTTTCGGCCAGCCCGTATCGCGTGCCGATTGCACGCCTTGCGGCAGCGCAGGCGGCGCTGGGGTGACCTTTGATTACCCTTGCATCCCCGCGTAGGCGGGGACCTCGGGCGGTTTACGCCGAGGTTCCTTACACGGCATGAGGCCCCCGCCTTCGCGGGGGAGCAAGCTTCGTGTTGGCAATTTTCTGGATTAACCTATTTGGAATGTTTCTCCGGGGAAACATTCCAACGTGGCTGGACTTGACTGGTCAGAACTTCGGGGGCCGCAGAGCCTTTGCCCAGCCGCTAAGCGTCAGGATTTCGAAGCGTTCGGTCACCTTGCCGTCCGCGTCGGCGCGCGCGGCAAATGCCGCCTTGGCGCGGGCGAGGCTCGTCTTGGTCAGCGGTGTGCCGGGCCGGGCCAGGCAGTTGCCCAGGCCTTGCGCGCGCAAGTCTGCGATCATCCCTTCCATCGAGCGGAAGCGGACGTCGATGTGGTGGCTGTCGACCACCGGATCGGCAAAGCCCGCGCGTTGGAGCAATTGCCCGCCAGCACGCACATCGACCATCGGATGCACGCGCGGGGAAGGGCGTTCGCCATCGGCCTCGAGCATGATCGCCCGCAGTGACGGCAGTGATCCGGCAGCCATGAAACTGGCGATCATCAACCCGCCATCGGCCAGCGCGCGGCGCAAGTGCACGAGTGCGCCGGGCAGGTCGTTCACCGTGTCGAGCGTGCCGAGACTGGCAATGAAATCAAAGCCTTGCACGAAGGGATAGGGCGCTTCCTCGTCCAGCGGAGTGACGCCAAGCGCAGGATCGTGGCATTCCACCGTGCAGCCCGCGGTCCGCAGCGCTGCAGCGAGGGTCCCGCTCCAATCGCCGACGATCAGCGCCCGCTTGGGCTCGTGGCGGAGAAAGGAGAGCCGGTCGAGAGCATCATCCACCATGTCGTCGATGATGAAGCGCGCGGCATCGGGCCGCTGCTGCAGCGAGGCGAGGCGTTGGCGCAGGGCTTTGCGCCGATTTGGCGCGAAAATAGTGGGGGGCGATGTGGCCATTTCCCGGCAGTGCCCGTGTTCGCGGGGATTGCCAAGGGGGATGGATGTGCAAGGATCGCCCGGTGACGCCGGCATCCGCATTGACCCCCGTGATCGACTTCGTGTTCCCCCCGCGCTGTCCGCTGTGTCGCGAACCGGTGGCCGCGCATGGCGGGCTGTGCCTGAAATGCTGGGATACGCTGGCGGTGCCCTCGGGCACGTGCTGCACGCTGTGCCAGAGGCCGATGGGCGAAAGCCATAGCGGCGATGCCCAGCTGGTCTGCGCGCCCTGCATGGCCGAACCGCCAAAGCATGCCGGAATTGCCGCGGCAACGCTGTACAACGATTCCTCGCGCGCCCTGGTGCTGGCTTTCAAGCATGGGCGGCGAATCGGGCTGGCACCGATGATGGCGCGGATGATGCAGGTGCGCCTGCCGCCGCTGGAGGGGCGCTGGATCGTGGTGCCGGTGCCCTTGCACCGTTGGCGACTGATGCGGCGGGGCTTCAACCAGTCGGCGCTGCTGGCCCGGGAGATCGCCAAGGCATCGCGACAGGATCTGGTGGTCGACGGCCTCGTGCGCCAGCGACCGACGCCTTCGCTGGGTGGACTTGGCCGGAAGGCGCGGGCGAGGATTCTGGCAGGGGCAATCACCGCGCATGCCGGACGACTGGCGCGGATCAAGGGGGCCAATGTCCTGCTGGTCGATGACGTGATGACCAGCGGCGCGACGACCAATGCCTGCATCACGGCCTTGCGCAAGGCCGGAGCGGCGCAAGTGCGGATCGCCTGTTTCGCGCGCGTGCTGGATGAAGCGCTGGATGCGATACGCGAACCGGTTGGTCTAGCGTGAGTGCGAGGCTGGACAGGGGCCTTGCCGCCAAACGAAACGCCCGGAACCTTGCAGTTCCGGGCGCCTTCGTGACGAATTTCTGTAAGCGTTCGCGTTATCCGCGATAGCGACGGTCCCCATACCGTCTCGCTCGTTCCCTCGTCTCTGGCAGACCTTGCGCGGCTTGTTCAAGCCTGCGGCAAAGGGACCTGCCGACCCCTCATTGCGTTTCCCTGAACGTTGGCGCTACGTCCATTACCTGCCGCGACATTCGATCCATCTGATCGGACCGGATTGCCAGCAGGCCGTTCATGTGCAGTTCCCTCAAACCGCAATTGCTTCATTCCCGATTCATCTCCCGGACGAAAGTCTATTGTTGCCGGGGCGTAAATTTTGGCACTTTGTGTGGTTATCCTGCAACAAATCCGCCACATGCGAAAAGTCGGGAGTCGGCGGGGATTCCCGCCCTGCAATGAAAGGCCCACACCACCGTGTCCGGATCCGAAGAAACCACCCTTCGCGAGCAGGGTGCCGCGTTCATGCCCAGGTTCGATGCCAACGGTTTGCTGACGGCGGTAGCGGTAGACCATGCCACGGGCGCGCTGCTGATGTTGGCGCACATGAATGCCGAGGCCGTGGACAGGACGCTGGAGACCGGATTTGCGCACTTCTTTTCGCGATCGCGCGGGCGGCTGTGGATGAAGGGCGAGAGTTCGGGCCACGTGTTGAGGATCGTCGAAATTCGCGTGGATTGCGATCAGGATGCGCTGGAGTTGCGGGTCGAGGCGGCGGGTCCGGCGTGCCATACGATGGCGCCATCGTGCTTCTATCGCCGCATCACCGCGACAGGGGGGCTGGAGCGCATCGCTGATTGACGCTTACGTAAAGGTTAGTTAGCAAGGCGGCATGTCTCAGCAAGCCGCCATCGCGACTCACGTCCGCTCCGGGCATACCGGCCATCTTGACCAGCCCGACGCGCTGAGCCGTGACCAGTTCACCATCTCCGATCTTTCAGGCGAGTTCGGCGTTACGGCCCGTGCGCTCCGTTTCTACGAGGACGAAGGGCTGATTGCGCCGGAGCGCATCGGCCTGTCGCGGATCTATTCCAAGCGTGACCGCGCCCGTCTGGCGTGGATCATGCGGGCCAAGAACGTCGGCTTCAGCCTCGCGGAAATCCGCGACATGATCGATCTTTACGACATGGGCGATGGCCGAGCCGAACAGCGGCGGGTGACCCTGGCCAAATGCCGGGAGCGGATCGAAAATCTGCGCCGCCAACAGGCCGATATTGCTGCGACAATCGACGAGCTGACCAGCTTCGTCGATCTCGTCATCGCCAAGGAGCGGTCCGAAGGCCGGAATCCGGACGCCTAGGGCCAATACCGTTTAAAGGGACAGGACTATATGCCGATCTACACCGCGCCCACCCGCGACACCCGCTTTGTCGTCAACGAACTGATCCGCCTTGAAAGCTATGGCAATCTGCCGGGCTTCGAAGCCGCCACGCCGGACATGACCGATGCGATCATCGAGGAAGCCGGGCGGTTCGTTTCCGAAGTGGTCGCGCCGCTGAACCTTTCGGGCGACAAGGAAGGTTGCACCCGCCATCCCGATGGCAGCGTGACCACGCCGAGCGGTTTCAAGGACGCCTATCGCCAGTATGTCGAAGGCGGGTGGGGCACGCTTTCGGCGCCGGAAGAATTCGGCGGGCAGGGCCTGCCGCACGTGATGGGCTTCATCATGGAAAAGTACCTCGCCACGGCCAACCAGGCGTTCGCGATGTATCCGGGCCTTGCCAACGGCGCGATCTCGGCGATCCGTTCGAAGGGATCGCCCGAACAGCAGGCGATGTATCTGCCCAAGATGGTTTCGGGCGAATGGCTGGGCACCATGAACCTGACCGAACCGCATTGCGGCACCGATCTTGGCATGATCCGCACCCGTGCCGAGCCGCAGGCCGATGGCTCCTATGCCATCACCGGCACCAAGATCTTCATTTCGGCAGGCGACCATGACCTGACCGAGAACATCATCCATCTGGTGCTGGCCAAGACGCCCGGCGCGCCCGAATCGAGCAAGGGCATATCGCTGTTCATCGTGCCCAAGTTCATCGTCCATGCCGATGGCACGCTGGGCGAGAAGAATGGCGTGAGCGTGGGGTCCATCGAAGAAAAGATGGGCATTCACGGCAACGCCACCTGCGTGATGAACTACGACGGCGCCAAGGGCTGGATCGTGGGCGAGGAGAACAAGGGCCTTGCCGCAATGTTCATCATGATGAACGCGGCGCGTCTGGGCGTTGGCATGCAGGGCCTGGCACAGGCCGAAGTCGCCTATCAGAACGGGCTGGCGTATGCGCTGGACCGCCGCCAGGGCCGCGCGTTGACCGGGCCGGCCGAGCCTGAGCAGAAGGCCGATCCGATCA
This sequence comes from Novosphingobium sp., assembly GCA_026400375.1. Lineage (GTDB taxonomy): Bacteria > Pseudomonadota > Alphaproteobacteria > Sphingomonadales > Sphingomonadaceae > Novosphingobium. The sequence goes on from JAPLPG010000320.1 coordinate 13,768, forward strand.
TCGTCCACCCCGATGTGCGGCGCATGCTGATGGATGCCAAGACCTTCATCGAAGGCATGCGGGCCTTGTGCCTGTGGGGCGCGTTGCAGGTGGATCTTTCGCACAAGGCGGCGACGCCTGAAGAGCGCCAGATGGCCGACGATCTGATCAGCCTGCTGACCCCTGTGATCAAGGGCTATGGCACCGACATGGGCTACAAGATCGCCACCGACATGCAGCAGATCTGGGGCGGGCATGGCTACATCGCCGAAAACGGCATGGAGCAGTTCGTGCGCGATGCGCGGATCGCGATGATCTACGAAGGCACCAATGGCGTGCAGGCGATGGATCTTGCCGGGCGCAAGCTGGCACTCAACGGTGGGCGTGCGGTGCAGGCGCTGTTCGCGCTGATCGACGCCGAATGCGCCGAGGACAGTGCCGATGAAACGGTGAAGCTGGTCGCCGAGCGTCTGGCCAAGGCGGCGGGCGAAATGAAGGCCGCGACGATGTGGTTCATGCAGAACGCCATGACCAACCCCAACAATCTGGGGGCCGGGGCCTATGCCTACATGACGCTGACGGGCATCGTGTCGATCGGCCTGATGTGGCTGCGCATGGCCAAGGTTGCGGCCGCGGCGCTGGGCAATGGCGCCGACGACAAGGCGTTCTACGAAGCCAAGCTGACCTGCGCACGGCATTGGGCCACGCGTGCCACCACCGAGGCGGGCGCGCTGCGCCGTGAAGTGGAAGCCGGGTGCGAAACGATCATGGCACTTTCGGCAGAGCAGCTGGCGATTGCCTGATTGATAATGGCGGGGAGGCGTTGCGGCCTCCCCGGATCAGCCGAGAACCTCGTCCAGCAGGTCGATCAGCGCGCTCCAGCTCTGGCGGTCGGCGCTGGTGTCATAGCCGATGGCGGCCATGCCGCGCGCGTCGCTGCCGGGATCGGTGAAGCCGTGCTTCACGCCGCTGTAGCTGTGGAAGTGCCAGTTGGCGCCCGCTGCGTCCATCTCCTTCCAGAACGCGATGACCTGGGCGCGGGGCACCAGCGGATCGGCATCGCCGTGGCAGATGAGGATGCGCGCCTTGACCGCGCCGGGCCGGGCCGGGGATTGCGTATCGAGCAGTCCGTGGAAGCTTGCCGCCAGCACGATGTCGGCGCCACCGCGCGCCAGTTCGAGCGCGGCCTGTCCGCCCATGCAATAGCCGACTGCCGCCACCGGCAGTCCTTGCGCCTGGGGCAGGGCGTTCAGCGCCGACAGTCCGGCATGGAGGCGCTGGCGGTATCCTTCGGCGGTGGCGCGCAAGGCGCCGGACAGATCGCGCGCGTGATCGAAATCGCGCACCTGCTCGCCATAGAAGTCGGCGACGAAGGCAAGGTAGCCTTCATGCGCGAGCATCTGGGCGCGACGGACCATCGGGGCGGTGCTGTTCATGATGGTCGGCAAGACCAGCACGGCTGCCCGGGGAGCCCCCTCCGGCCTTGCCAGGAAGCCGGTGAGGGGGACATCGCCGTCGGCGTAATCGATCTGTTCCAGAGCCAACGCGCTTACTCCGGCAGGAAATCCGGCACCGAGAGGTAACGTTCGCCGGTATCGTAGTTGAAGCCCAGCACCCGGCTTCCGGCGGGCAGGCTGGGCAGCTTCTGCGCGATGGCTGCCAGCGTTGCGCCCGAAGAGATGCCGACCAGCATCCCTTCCTTGGCCGCGCACTGGCGGGCCATTTCCTTGGCATGGGCGGGATCGACGGTGATCGCGCCATCGATCGACTGCGTGTGCAGATTGCCGGGGATGAACCCTGCGCCGATACCCTGGATCGGATGCGGGGCAGGCTGCCCGCCAGAGATGACTGGCGAGAGCGATGGTTCGACCGCATAGGCCTTCATCGAGGGCCAGTGCTTCTTCAGTTCCTCGGCACAGCCGGTGAGGTGGCCACCTGTGCCGACGCCGGTGATCATCACGTCGATCGGATCGCTGCCGAAGTCGGCAAGGATTTCCTGCGAGGTCGTGCGGACGTGAACTGCCACGTTGGCGGGATTGTCGAACTGCTGGGGCATCCACGCACCGGGGGTCTGTTCGACCAGTTCCCGCGCGCGTTCGATAGCGCCCTTCATGCCTTTTTCGCGCGGGGTAAGGTCGAACGTTGCGCCATAGGCGAGCATCAGGCGGCGGCGTTCCAGCGACATCGATTCGGGCATGACCAGAACCAGCTTGTAGCCCTTGACGGCGGCGACCATGGCAAGGCCGATGCCGGTGTTGCCCGATGTGGGTTCGATGATGGTGCCGCCCGGTTGCAGGCTGCCATCGGCTTCGGCAGCCTCGATCATGGCGAGGCCGATCCTGTCCTTGATCGAACCGCCGGGATTGGCGCGCTCGCTCTTCACCCATACCTCGTGGTCGGGAAACAGGCGGGACAGGCGAATGTGCGGGGTGTTGCCGATAGTGGCGAGGATGGAATCCGCTTTCATTGCGCTTGGCTCCTTATGGTGAAGTCTTCGGGCTGTAGCCTAGGACGATCTGTACCGTGCTGCAAAGGTTCGCGCGTTCTTCAGTTCCGGAAACAGGAAAAACCATGCAGCGGTAATGGCAATCGCCCCGATGCCGCCGAACACCGCTGCGCCCACGGCGCCCAGCAGCGCCGCCGCCACGCCCGATTGCATTTCGCCCAGCTCGTTCGACGCCGAAATGGCCAGGCCCGAGATCGAAGACACGCGCCCGCGCACCGCATCGGGCGTGTGCAGCTGGACCAGCGTGTTGCGGATAAACACGGATACCATATCGCCCGCGCCCACGCCCATCAGCATCGCCAGCGACAGATAGTAGTTGGTGGAAAGTCCGAACCCGATGGTGAACAGGCCGAACACCACCACCCCCAGCAGCATCTTGTTGCCGACGTTGCTGGCAATCGGACGGCGGGCGAGCACGAATGCCACCAGCGCCGCGCCAAGCCCCGGCATCGCGCGCATGATGCCAAGGCCGTTTGCGCCGACCGGCTGACCATCGATCAGCAGGATATCGCGGGCAAAGACCGGCAGCAGCGCCGTGGCGCCGCCCATCAGCACGGCAAACAGATCGAGCGTGACGCAGCCCAGCAGGAAGCGGTCGTTCCAGACGAACGACAGGCCTTCGCGCATCTGGCGCAGCGGGTGAACGTTGCGGTTTGCTTCGGGCGGAGGAATGCGGCGAATGCTGAAGGTGCAGGCGGCGCTGAAGGCAAGCAGCGCGGTCGATGTCCAGTATGGCAGGGAAGGGTGCCCGGCAAACAGCAGTCCTGCGAGGGCCGGTCCGCCGACAGAGCCGATCTGCCACGCCATCGAATTGATCGCGATGGCCTTGGGCATCAGGGTGGCGGGCACCACGTTGGGCGCGATCGAGGACAGGGCAGGGCCGATGAACACGCGGGCCGTGCCGTGCAGTGCGGCAAGGCCGAACAGCAGGGGCAGCGACAGCGCCCCGGCCCACGTGCACAGCGCCAGGGCGAGCGCGACGACGAGGTCGATGCAGATTGCCAGTGCGGCCACGTTTCGCCGGTCGAACCTGTCGGCGACGAGCCCGGCCAGCGGAGTCAGCAGGAACAGCGGCAGGAATTGGGCAAGGCCCAGCAGACCGAGCTGGAAAGCCGCCTGCGCGATCGACATGCCATATTGCCCGCGTGCCACATCATAGAGCTGGTAGCCAAGGATCACGACCATGCCCGACGTGGCCACGACGGAAAAGAACCGCGCGATCCAGAACCTGCGGTAATCGGGAATGGCGAGTGGGGAGGCAGGTTCGATGATGGTCACGTGGCGGGCCATGCCACCCCGCTTCACGATTGCCAAGAAAGCAAAAGTTGCGCGGCGATGGAGCCGGTCAGCGGGGATTCCGGTCAGCGGCCCTTCGGGTTGACCTGTAGTGCGCGGATCATCTTGGCAAATTCATCGACGCGAATGATCCGTTCGAACTGGAAGCCCGCACGCGTGCCGTCGACCCAAACGATGAACGCTTCGATCCGGCCGATCACCGGCAGGCGCACGGTCAGGCGCTCGCCCCGTCCCAGATCGTCGATCTCGGTCGCGAGGAAGCCGGTGGTGGAAATGTTCGCCAGATGCAGCATGATGTCGCCGCGCGAACGATGCTCGCCAATCACCGGCAGATTTACCGGATGGCGAGTCGAACGACGCAGGTCGGTGACTGAAAGCTGTGCTCCGCCGCGCATCGTTCCTCTTTCGCGTTTGCGTGACCCTGTCGGGCAGTGCGAAGGGATGTACATCCAAAATGGCGAACAATTCGTAAAGCTTGTGGCAAGTCCTTGCCGGAATCGGCACGGATTTGCCGTTAGCACGTTGGAAAGTTTGATTCGTGCGACGGACCGAGCGCGCAGTGCGCCGGGTTTCAGGCCCGACGCAGGATGCCGTGCTTCTTTTTACCCGATGAAACGCGAATTTCCTGATCTGTCAGCGTGATACGGTGCGAATCATCGGTCACGGCAGTGCCATCGATTCGCGCGCCGCCACCTGCAACCAGCCGCTTTGCCTCACCGCGGCTGGCGGCAAAGCCCAGTCCGACCAGAACATCGACGATGCCGATGCTGTCCTCGGCAATCTCCAGAGTGGGGAGATCCTGGCCCACCCCGCCGCCGGCAAAGGTTGCTGCCGCGGTAGCCTCTGCCGCCTGCGCCGCTGCATCGCCGCGCACCAGCCTTGTCACCTCGTTGGCCAGGACGATCTTGGCGGAGTTGATCTCGCTGCCCTGCAGTGCTTCGAGCCGCGCGATCTCTTCCAGTGGCAGGTCGGTGAACAGGCGCAGGAACCTGCCGACGTCGCGGTCATCGGCGTTGCGCCAATATTGCCAGAAGTCCCAGGCGGGCAGGGCATCTTCGTTAAGCCAGACGGCGCCGTTCATGGTCTTGCCCATCTTGCCGCCATCGGCTGTGGTCAGCAGCGGGGTGGTGACGCCGAACACTTCCTTGCCGTCCATGCGGCGCGTCAGTTCGATGCCGTTGACGATGTTGCCCCACTGGTCCGACCCGCCCATCTGCAAGCGGCAATCATAGCGCTGCGAGAGTTCGCGGAAGTCGTAGGCTTGCAGGATCATGTAGTTGAATTCGAGGAAGGAAAGCGATTGCTCCCGGTCCAGCCGCTGCTTTACCGAATCGAAGCTGAGCATGCGGTTGACCGAGAAATGCTGCCCCACTTCGCGCAGGAACGGGATGTATTCGAGCTTGTCGAGCCATTCCGAATTATCGACCATGATCGCATCGCTGGGGCCATCGCCGAAGGTCAGGAAGCGTTCAAACACGGTCTTGATCGAGGCGACGTTCTGCGCGATCAGATCGTTTGTCAGCAGCTTGCGCGCCTCGTCCGTGAAGCTGGGATCGCCGATCTTGCCTGTGCCGCCGCCCATGACCACGATCGGCTTGTGCCCTGCCTGCTGCAAGCGGCGCAGCAACATGATCTGGACCATCGAGCCGACGTGAAGCGATGGCGCGGTGGGATCGAAGCCGATATAGCCGGGGACGATCTGCCTTGCCGCCAGCGCATCGAGAGCGCCCGCGTCAGTCATCTGATGGATATAGCCCCGCTCGGACAGCAGGCGCAGCAAGGAAGAGGTATATTCGGTCATCTCGGCCACTCACAATCGGGATGGCGCGCCTAGCACGGAGTTGCGCAGATGGGAACGTTTGAGCTTTTGCCCCATTTGGCGAGGCCGCCCCGGGCCGTGAGCAAGGTGGAAGCGCGGGTCACCAGTTTCGATGCGCGCTGGATGACGCTGCGCTGGCGGGTAGAGGGCGCAAGTGCGCTGCTCGTGCCGTTGTTTGCAGGTTCGCGCCGGGCCGATGGGTTGTGGCAGGCAACGTGCTTTGAACTGTTTCTGAAACCCGAAGGGGGCGAGGCTTATGCCGAGTTCAATTTCTCGCCCTCGCAGAACTGGGCGGCCTATGATTTTTCGGGATATCGCGAGGGCATGGCAGAGCGGACGATGCCGCGCCATCCGGTCTGCACGCCGCGCCGGGGGCAGTCGGTGCTGATCTTCGACGTGGCCTTGCCCACCGCGGCGCTGCCGGCCTTGCCTGCGGCCCTTGGCTTGACGGCCGTCATCGAGGAGGAGGGCGGCGTGACATCGTTCTGGGCGATGGCGCACCGGGAGGATCGGCCCGACTTTCATCACGAGTCTTGCTTCGCCGCCTCGCTTGCGGCACCGCATCGGCCATGAAATTCGGTATCGACCGGCTGCTGGCCGACCCCGCCCTGAGGAAACCACTTGAAGGCAAGCGCATCGCGCTGGTCGCACATCCGGCTTCGGTGACCGAAAACCTGGTTCATTCGCTCGATGCGCTGATGGCCGCCGGGCTGAATCTGACGTCCGCCTTCGGGCCGCAGCACGGGCTGAAGGGCGACAAGCAGGACAACATGGCCGAGACGGCCGATGAGCTTGACCCGACATACGGCATTCCGGTCTTCAGCCTTTACGGCGAAGTGCGCCGCCCGACCGGGCGGATGATGGACAGCGCCGATGTGTTCCTGTTCGATCTGCAGGATCTGGGATGCCGCATCTACACGTTCGTGACCACGCTGCTCTACCTGCTCGAAGCGGCGAGCGGGACGGGCAAGGCGGTCTGGGTGCTCGACCGGCCCAATCCCGCCGGGCGGCCGGTGGAAGGCATCACGCTCCTGCCGGGCTGGGAAAGCTTCGTCGGCGCAGGGCCGATGCCGATGCGCCATGGCATGACGCTGGGCGAGATGGGCCACTGGTTCGTGGACCACTTCAAGCTCGACGTGGATTACCGCGTGATCACGATGGAGGGCTGGGCGCCGGAGCAGGGGCCGGGCTTCGGTTGGCCGGACAGCCGCATCTGGATCAACCCTTCGCCCAATGCCGCCAGCCTCAACATGGCGCGGGCCTATGCGGGCACGGTGATGATCGAGGGTGCGACGGTTTCCGAAGGGCGCGGGACAACGCGGCCGCTCGAGGTGCTGTTCGGCGCGCCCGATGTCGATGCAGGTGCCGTCCTGCGCACGATGCAGCAACTGGCGCCGCAGTGGATGCAGGGCGCTGCGATCCGCGAATGCTGGTTCGAACCCACGTTCCACAAGCATGCGGGCACGCTGTGCAACGCGCTGATGATTCACGCCGATGGCCGGTTCTACGATCATGCCGCGTTCCGGCCATGGCGGCTGCAGGCGCTGGCGTTCAAGGCGATCCGGACGGTCTATCCCGACTACCCGCTGTGGCGCGATTTTCCGTACGAATATGTGTTCGACAAGCTGGCGATCGATGTGATCAACGGCGGACCGGCCCTGCGGACGTGGGTCGACGATCCGGCGTCAACGCCCGACGATCTGGACGCCGTGGCGGCACCGGACGAAGCGGCCTGGATCGCCGAACGGCGGCGCTTCCTGCTTTACTGACCGTCCGCTGGCGCAGGGTCGCTGCTCTCGCCCAGGCGTTGTTCAGTCAGGACCTGCCAGCTGGCCATGAACAGCGCCCCTGCCAGTGGGCCAACCACGATGCCGCTGAGGCCGAGCAGTTCGATCCCGCCGAGAGCGGTTACCAGCACCAGCCAATCGGGAATGCCCGCATCGCGGCCAACCAGGATCGGTCGCAGGATGTTGTCGATCAGGCCGATCACGAACACGCCCGAGCCGATGACCACCGCGCCCTGCCAAAAGGCGCCGGTGGCAAAGAGGTAGATGGCCACCGGGCCCCAGATGATTGCCGGGCCGATGGCCGGCAGCAGCGCGCCGACCGCCATCAGCATCCCCCACAGCATGGCTGCGGGAAGGCCGACGATCGAAAAGGTGATCGCTCCCAGTGCGCCCTGGACCAGCGCGACCAGTCCGGACCCCTTGATGGTGGCGCGCACGACATTGACGAAGACCGCGCCCAGGCGTTCGGCAATCGACAGTTCCAGGGGCAGCGCGACGAGGACCTTGCGGCCAAGCGTCTGACCATCGCGCAGCAGAAAGAACGTGACATAGAGCGAGACGCCAAAGGCCAGCAGGAAAGCCGCCGCGTTCGCGCCGATCGCCAGCGCGCGCTGCGTCAGCATGCTGGCGCTGTTGCTCAGCGCTTCGGACAGGCGCAGCTGCACCCGTTCGAACGTGCCCAGTCCGGCCCTGCTCAGCAGGGTTTGCAGCCGATCGGGCAAGGCATCGTGCACCTGCCTGAAATACTGCGCGAAATTGATCTCTCCGCTGCGCAATTGCAGGAACACACCGCTGGCCTGATCGACGACAAGGCTGGTGACGATCATCGCCGGCATGATGAAGGCCACTGTGATGATCAGCAGCGTCATAGTCGCGGCGGTATTCGGGCTATCGGGCCAGAGCGTGAGGATCCAGCGATAGAGGGGCTGGAACAGAATGGCGGCCAGCACCGCCCACAACAGCGCAATGGCAAATTCGGATACCACCAGCGCGAGGCCAATAGTGACCACGGCAAGGAGCAGGATCAGGCCTCCGTTCTCCACGCGTTGTCTGTCGATCATGATTCCCTCGCCTGCAGGACTGGATGTCCCGATGCCTTGACGCGCTTACTAGGCACGGCAAGGAGCCGCGTAAATCCGCAAGGCCGGGTTTTGATCCTGACGACTGCGCGAATTCTTGAGAACCTGACAACTCTGCGGTCGGCCAGGCCGGCGGCCTAGTGCTTCTTGCGGGTCAGTTCGCGCATCGCGCCGTCGAGCCCTTCGAGAGTGAGGGGATACATGCTGCCGCCGATCAGGTCCTTGATCATCTTGGTCGACTGCGAATAGCTCCACTGCTTTTCGGGCACCGGGTTGAGCCAGACCGTGGCAGGATAGGTCTGGGCCACGCGGTGCATCCAGACGGCGCCAGCCTCTTCGTTGAAATGCTCGACACTGCCGCCGGGGTGGCTGATCTCATAGGGGCTCATCGATGCATCGCCGACGAAAACCACTTTGTAATCATGGCCGAATTTGTGCAGGATGTCCCACGTCCTGGTGCGATCCGACCAGCGGCGCTTGTTGTCCTTCCACACGCCTTCATACAGGCAATTGTGGAAGTAGTAGAACTCCATGTTCTTGAATTCGGCGGTGGCGGCGCTGAACAGTTCCTCGACCAGCTTGATGAACGGGTCCATCGATCCGCCCACGTCGAGAAACAGCAGCAGTTTGACGGCGTTGCGCTTTTCGGCACGCATCTTGATGTCGAGCCAGCCCTGCCGCGCGGTGCCTTCGATGGTGCCTTCGAGATCCAGTTCGTCGGCCGCGCCTTCACGGGCGAAGCGGCGCAGGCGGCGCAGGGCGATCTTGATGTTGCGGGTGCCAAGTTCCCTGGTGTTGTCGAGGTTGGCAAACTCGCGCTTTTCCAAGACCTTTATCGCGCGTCCGTGCCTGCTCTCGCCACCGATGCGCACGCCTTCGGGATTGTAGCCTGAATTGCCGAACGGGCTGGTGCCGCCCGTGCCGATCCACTTGTTGCCGCCCTGATGGCGCTTTTCCTGCTCCTCGAGGCGCTTTTTCAGCGTCTCCATGATCTCGTCCCAGTTGCCCAGGGCCTTGATCTTCTCCATTTCCTCTTCGGACAGGAATTTCTCTGCCACGGCCTTCAGCCAGTCTTCGGGGATATCGACCGGGCGCTGGCCATAGTCGGTCAGCAGGCCCTTGAAGACCTTGTTGAACACCTGGTCGAACCGGTCGAGCAGGCCTTCGTCCTTCACGAAAGTGGCGCGCGACAGATAATAGAACGCCTCGGGCGTCTGTTCGATCACGTCCTTTTCCAGCGCTTCGAGCAGAACGAGATGTTCCTTGAAGCTGGCCGGAATGCCTGCGGCGCGCAATTCGTCGACAAAGTTGAAAAACACGTGTGGCCGCTCCTTTGGCTTAACCGGATGATTAAGCGCACAAAGCGCCGACGGCAAGACCTGTCGCGCCCGCCAAGGTGTGCCCTTTACGGCCAATACGGGCAAAAAATCGGTTGAGCGCGCGCGGCAGAGGGTTAATCCCTGTTAAACGTGGTTAAGGGGCTGTTTACCATGAATCGGTTTGCCGGGGCGCTTGGCGCGGGCGCAGTGCTGCTTGTCGGAGCCATTGCGATGATCTCGGGCGCCTTGCCATTTGGCCGGGCCGAGCCGGCGCAGGCGCAGGCAGTGATCCCTGCCGGGGCGCCGATGGAGCCACTGGCCGCCCCGATTCCGAAGCCCGTCAGCCCGCCACCGGTTGCCGATGTCCTGCAATCGGGCGTGCTGATCGTGGTCAGCAAGCCGACGCAGCAGATGCACGTGTTCAAGGATGGCGCGCTTTGGGCCACTTCGCCGGTCTCCACCGGCAAGCGCGGGCACGGGACGCCTGCGGGCGTATTTCCGATCCTGCAGAAGCGGGTGCAGCACCGGTCCAATATCTACAGCAACGCGCCGATGCCGTACATGCAACGGCTGACCTGGCGCGGCATTGCCATTCATGCCGGGCACCTGCCGGGCTATCCCGCCTCGCACGGCTGCATCCGGCTGCCCTATGGCTTTGCCCGATCCCTGTTCGCGCTGACCCGTGCCGACGCAACGACGGTGGTGGTGACGAACGAGGCGGTGCGATCGGACACCGCAATCACCCTGGCGCTGAACATGCAGGCGCCGCGCCCTTCGGTGCCGGGCGTGTCGAGGCCTGCCCCGGCCGCCCTTGCGGCAGCGTCCATGCCGCCGCAACACATTGTGCCGCAACCCGTGGCGCCGCAGCCCCTGCTGCCGCAGCCGGGCGGGCCGGGACAGACGATCCAGCTAGCTGCAGCGCTGAGCGCGGCAGAGGCGGAGGGCCATTGGCAGAACCTGGTATCGCTCCACCCCGAACTGGCAAGCTTCCGCAAGTCGGTCGTTCCGGCGATAGTCGGATCGCGGCAGTATTTCCGCCTGCGCGCAAGCGCACCGGGGGCACATGCCTATTGCGCCACGCTGAAGCGCGCGGGCGAGGATTGCTTCCGGGTAAGCTGAGTTACCCAGCCGTCGATGGCGGCCGGGAGACTGGGGCGGGCGGCTGCTGCGGCCATGCTTCGAGCGCGGGATCGAACCTGGCCCACGCCGGTGCATCGTCCGTCCAGATGATCGCCTCTGGGGCAAGGCCACCGGGCTCATCGATCACGCCGATCCGCACCGTCTTGAGATGCAGGCGGGCGGAGCTTTGCCCGTAGACCTGCGTGCCGCACGATGGGCAGAAGTGGAACGTCAGCGTGTTGCCGCTGGCGGCCGTCCATGTGTTCCGGGACAGAAGGCCGGATATTGCGACATCATCGGCCTGGAAGATCGCATTGTTGGTGGGGCCGCCTGCCGCGATCTTCTGGCATTGCCGGCACCAGCACTGGCGCGTGGCGACGGGTTCGCCGCTGATCGCCAGGGTAACGGCGCCGCAGGCACATTGTCCGGAATAGGGCATATCGAACGCCTCGCTTCTCAAAGCCTGAGATTTGGTATTGTTAGTGTTACTTACAATTGGCATGGTGTGGCCATACGGAGAGGATAACACCACCATGCTCAAACTCTACACTTTTGGTCCTGCCGCCAATTCGATGAAGCCGCTTTTGACGGTGTTCGAAAAAGGGCTGGACGTTGAGAAGAACCGGCTCGATCCGTCAAAGTTCGAACATCACACCGACTGGTTCAAGGCGATCAATCCGCGCGGGCAGGTTCCGGCGCTGGTGGATGACGGCAAGGTCATCACCGAATCGACGGTCATCTGCGAATACCTCGAGGACGAATATCCGACCGAGGTGGTGCTGCGCCCGGCGGACAGCTTCGGCCGCGCCCAGATGCGGGTCTGGACCAAATGGGTGGACGAATATTTCTGCTGGTGCGTCTCGACCATCGGCTGGCATCGCTACATCGGCAACATGGTCAAGGGCTATAGCGACGCCGAATTCGAGGAAAAGGTGAAGGCCATCCCGGTGGTGGAGCAGCAGGTCAAATGGCGGCGGGCGCGCGAGGGCTTTCCGCAGGACATGCTCGACGAGGAAATGCGCAAGATTGCCTATTCGGTGCGCAAGCTGGACGACCATCTGGCCGACCATGAATGGCTGGTGCCGGGCCAATATACCCTGGCCGACATCTGCAATTTCGCCATCGCTAACGGCATGCAGTTTGGCTTTGCCGAGCTGGTCAACACCGCAGACACGCCGCATCTGGTGCGGTGGATCGAGCAGATCAAGGCGCGGCCAGCCGTGAAGGCGATGTTCGAGCAGGTCGAACTGGAACAGCTCGGCCGGCGCGATTGAGCTTAAGGGAAAAGCCCCTTCCTCTTCAGAGGAGGGGGTTGGGGGTGGTGTCTGGCGGTTAAGGTTAGGTGGAATTCAAAACACCACCCCCGGCCCCTCCTCTGAAGAGGAGGGGGAGGAGCGCACGCCTCTCTCGGCCTCAGGTCCCCGGTCGACGGGCCATGAAGGCGAGCTTTTCGAACAGCATGATGTCCTGCTCGTTCTTCAGCAATGCGCCGTGCAGGGGCGGGATCGCCTTGGTCGGATCGCGGTTCTGCAGCACGTCGAGCGGCATGTCCTCGTTCAGCAGCAGCTTGAGCCAATCGAGCAATTCGGAAGTCGATGGCTTCTTCTTGAGGCCCGGAACTTCGCGGATGTCGTAGAACACTTCCATCGCCTTGCTGACGAGCGTCTTCTGGATGCCGTGGAAGTGGACGTCGATGATGGCCTGCATCGTCTGACGGTCGGGAAACTTGATGTAGTGGAAGAAGCAGCGGCGCAGGAACGCGTCGGGCAGTTCCTTTTCGTTGTTCGAGGTGATGACGACGATCGGGCGCTCCCTGGCCGCGACCCGCTCCTGCGTTTCATAGACGTCGAAGCTCATGCGATCGAGTTCCTGCAACAGGTCGTTCGGAAACTCGATGTCGGCCTTGTCGATCTCGTCGATCAGCAGGACGGGAAGTTGCGGGGCGGTGAAGGCTTCCCACAGCTTGCCCTTCTTGATGTAGTTGCTGATATCGTGGACACGCTCGTCGCCCAACTGGCCATCGCGCAGGCGGGCGACGGCATCGTATTCATACAGGCCCTGCTGCGCCTTGGTGGTGGACTTCACGTTCCATTCGATCAAGGGCGCGCCCACCGCCTTCGCAATTTCATGCGCCAGCACGGTCTTGCCGGTGCCGGGCTCACCCTTGACCAGCAGCGGCCGGCGCAATAGCACGGCGGCGTTGACCGCGACTTTCAGATCATCGGTGGCGACGTAATTGCTGGTGCCTTCAAAGCGCATCGACGGGTCCTGTGTTAATCGTTTGGTTAAGCGATAGGACAGCGATATGCGCCTTGCAACCCGGTTGTTTGGTGACAGCTACGTCAGGTATTTCTTTCGTAGTTGACGGCCGTGTCATTCAAACGATGCGTTGCTGACTGCAGCGTCAAGAACGGCCCGTATCAAATTGTCGCTGGCCAAACGTGGCCGCTGGTGCGGAATTGCCGGATGCGATGATGGCGTGTAGGCGGCGTGGGCAATGGCTGTGTGGCGCATCGATCCTTTGAGGCAGGGCTATCAGGCGTCGCCGCGCGAGCGGGCGGGGGCGTTCGTCTTCGCAGGCGTGGCGTGCGCGCTGATGTTCCTGATCATGTGGAAGATGGGTGCGGTGACCGGATTTGGTGATGGCCGGAGCGATCGGTTGACTGCGATCGACCTGACCGACGCCGGGCAGGACGACAAGAAATCCGCCGAAAAGCAGCCAGAAAAGCAGCAGGCGAAACAGGCGCAAAAGGCCGATGCGGCGGCAGTTCAGCCAGCAACCGCGCCTCCGGCAGTGCCCATTCCGGGCAAGGTGGAGTGGCCCGAAGGCTTTATCGAGCTGTCCCGCAATGAGTATCGCGCCGGCGATATCAGCAAGATGAAGCGCCAGGAACCGGGCAACGCGGCGCCGACCAGTGGCGGAAGTCCGGGCGATTCCGCCAGCGTCGGGCAGGGGCCTGGCGGGGTTCGGCTCTATGCCGCGCAGTGGTATCGCGAACCGACCGATGCGGAGATCGGGCCATACCTGCCGCAGCGGCGGACGCAGGGCGACTGGGCGATGATCGCCTGCAAGACCATCGACAAGTACCATGTCGAGGATTGCCAGGAACTGGGTGAGAGCCCGGCGGGTTCCGGCCTTGCGCGCGCGATCCGGCAGGCAAGCTGGCAGTTTCTGGTGCGCCCGCCGCGCGTCAACGGCAAGCCGCAGATCGGCGAATGGGTGCGGATTCGCTTCGATTTTCGCGCGAAGAAAAGCGTGAGCACCGAGGCCGAGGAAGGCTGAGCGCCAGGTCGCGCCCTGAAACCGGATCTACCGTGATGCGTTATGGACTTCGGCCCGGCACATTGGGCCATCCAGCATCAAGGGGATAGTTTCATGGCCAGCAGCGCAGAGCGGATCAAGGATATCGGACCGGATCCCCAGGCATTCGACATCGAAAGCGCCACCAAGGCGAACACCAACTATCGCTCGGTCGCCTGGAGCGGGCGGTATCTGCAGGTCACGCTGATGTCCATTCCTGTTGGCGGCGATATCGGTCTTGAGGCGCATCCCGAAACCGACCAGTTTCTGCGCCTCGACGCCGGGACCGGCCGCGTGCAGATGGGGCCGGCCAAGGATGAGCTGACCTTCGAGCAGGACGTTTCGGACGGGTGGTCGGTAATGGTGCCGGCTGGCATCTGGCACAATATCACCAACACCGGCGACGAGCCGATGCAGCTTTATGCGGTCTATGCCCCGGTGCATCACGCCGCCGACCGCGTGCACGAAACGCAGGAGGCGGCTGAGGCAGACGAGCCCAACGACACGCCGCCAGAATGGTCAGAACAGCCGGACAAGCAAGCCGACGACGAGCACGCCTGACGCCGCCAGACCCTGCGCGTTACGCGTCAATCAGCTCCGGATCGATCTCGCTCGCCCGGTTCTGGATGAACATGAAGCGTTGCGCAGGGTCGCGGCCCATCAGCCGATCGACAAGGTCCTTCACCGCCGCGCGTCCTTCGTATTCGGGGGGCAGGGTGATGCGGATCAGGCTGCGCGTTGCCGGATTCATCGTGGTCTCGCGCAGCTGGTTCGGGTTCATTTCGCCCAGGCCCTTGAAGCGGCCGACTTCGACCTTCTTGCCTTTGAACTTGGTCGCTTCCAGTTCGGCGCGGTGGGCATCGTCCTTGGCATAGGCCGAGGTGCTGCCACTGGTCAGGCGATAGAGCGGCGGCTGAGCGAGGTAGAGATGGCCGCGGCGGACGAGTTCGGGCATTTCCTGAAAGAAGAACGTCATCAGCAGCGTGGCGATATGCGCGCCATCAACGTCGGCGTCGGTCATGATGATTACGCGGTCATAACGCAGCGCATCGGGATTGCAGTCCTTGCGCATCCCGCAACCCAAGGCGAGCGCAAGGTCGGCTATTTCCTGGTTGGCGCGGATCTTGTCGGCCGTGGCGCTGGCAACGTTGAGGATCTTGCCGCGGATGGGCAGGATCGCCTGCGTCTTGCGGTCGCGCGCCTGCTTGGCACTGCCGCCTGCGGAATCGCCCTCGACGATGAACAGTTCGGTCTCGGCGCTGCCTTCGCCGGTGCAATCGGTGAGCTTGCCGGGCAGGCGCAGCTTGCGAGAATTGGTGGCGGTCTTGCGCTTGACCTCGCGCTCCGCCTTGCGGCGCAGTCGTTCGTCCATCCGCTCCATCACCGCGCCGAGCAGGGCCTTGCCGCGCTCCATGTTGTCGGTGAGGAAATGGTCGAAATGATCGCGCACGGCGGCTTCGACCATCCGCGCGGCTTCCGGACTGGTAAGCCGATCCTTTGTCTGGCTCTGGAACTGGGGGTCGCGGATGAAGACCGAGAGCATGATCTCGCTGCCGGTGATCATGTCTTCGGGCGCGATGTCCTTGGCCTTTTTCTGGCCGATCAGATCGGCAAAGGCGCGGATCCCCTTGGTCAAGGCAGCGCGCAGGCCCTGTTCGTGGGTGCCGCCGTCAGGCGTGGGAATGGTGTTGCAGTACCATGAGTACGAACCATCGGACCACAGCGGCCAGGCAATGGCCCATTCGACACGGCCGTTTTCTTCGCCATTCGGCCCAGGCGGGAAGTCCTGACGTCCGGCAAACGGCACCGAGGTGACGCATTCGCGCCCGGAAACCTGCTCTGCCAGATGATCGGCAAGGCCACCGGGAAACTGGAACACGGCTTCGGCGGGCACATCGTCCGACGCGAGGGACGGCGCGCATTTCCAGCGGATTTCGACGCCTGCAAACAGGTAGGCCTTCGAGCGGACCAGCCGGAACAGCCGGGCGGGCTTGAACCTGGCATCGGCGCCGAAGATTTCGGTATCGGGCACGAAGGTGACCTGCGTGCCGCGCCGGTTGGGGGCGTTGCCCACTTTCAGCAGCTTGGTGGTTGGCAGCCCGCGCGAGAATTCCTGCGCGTAGAGCTCCTTGTTGCGCGCCACTTCGATGCGCGTGAGCGAGGACAGCGCGTTGACCACCGAGACGCCAACGCCGTGCAGGCCGCCGCTGGTGGCATAGGCCTTGCCCGAAAACTTGCCGCCCGAGTGCAGGGTGGTGAGGATCACCTCGAGCGCAGACTTGCCCGGATACTTCGGGTGTTCATCCACCGGGATGCCGCGCCCGTTGTCGGTAATCGTCAGGCGTCCGGCCGCGCCGGGCTCTTCCTCCAGGGTGAATTCGATGCGGTTTGCATGGCCTGCCACGGCCTCGTCCATCGCATTGTCGAGAACTTCGGCGGCGAGGTGATGCAGCGCGCGCTCGTCCGTTCCGCCGATGTACATGCCGGGACGGCGGCGGACAGGTTCGAGGCCTTCGAGAACCTCGATCGCCGAGCCGTCATAGCTTTCGGACGCGTTGGTGGCGGGCAGTTTGTCGAAAAGATCATCGGACATGGGAACGGGTATAGAACACGCTGGAATCAGGGCGCAAGCGCGGATGCCGCCTTATCCGGTGATTTCGGTTGGCTCGGTCAGGCAAGGATGGTTCACGCAGAGGCGCGGAGAAGAAAGGAGCGGCGCAGAGAAGAGGTCAGGAAGGCCTGCGGCGCAGCCACCATGAAAACTTCTGCTCCGCGTCTCTGCGTGAACCCCTCAGAACTTCGCCGGAGCAGGCGAAACCGTCGTGAATGTGCCAGCACCAACCTCGCGCACTTCCATTGCGCGTTCGGCCATGCCGCTGGCGGTGAAGCGGAAGACACCGTCCAGGCCGATGAAGCCCAGCGGATCGTAAAGCTTGGCCGTCGGGAACGTGGTCCCCGGCTTCCACGTCCGTGCCACATTGAGCGTCAGCAGCACGCTGTCATAGCCCAGCGTCGCCAACCGCGATGGCGACGCGCCAAAGCGGCTGCGATAGGAATTCTCGAACTGGCCAAAGCGCTGATCGGACACGGTGGCGAACCACGCGCCGCGCATGGCCGGTGCCTTGGCGATGGCGCCATCCCCGCTCCACAGTTCGGTGCCGATCAGGCGCACGCCCTTGCCGGCCAGCGGGCCAGCCTGCAGCGCGATGCGGCTGCCATCGGCGATCAGCAGGGCATCGAACCGGCCCTTGTCCTTGGCGCGGCGCACCGCGCTGGCAACCGAGGTGTTGCCGCGATCATAGGTTTCGATGCCGGTAACCGCGATCCCCTGCTGGCGTGCGGCATCGACCAGCCCGGTCGTCGCCCGCTGGCCGTAATCACCGGTCGGGATGATCGCGGCAACGGATTTGACCCCCCGCGCCTTGGCAAAGCCGAGAACGCGCGCGATCGATTGACCGGGCGCCTGGCCCATCACGAAGACATCGCGCGATGCCACGGCGCTATCGTTAGAATAGGTGATCATCGGCACCCGGGCGGTCCGGGCGACGTTGGATACCTGCACCACGTCATCGGCCAGCAAGGGCCCGAGGATCAGACGGTTGCCATCGCTGATGGCGCGGGCGGCAGCAGCCCCGGCGCCCGTGGCCGTGTCATAAGTGGTGATGCGCAAGTTGGCCGCGTTGGTATCGAGCAGCGCCATGGTAGAGGCATTGGCGATCGATTGCCCCACCGCGGCGTTGGCACCTGTCATCGGGACGAGCAACGCCACGCGATGCCGGCCGGAATCGGTCGGCAGGGCGTTTGCATCGGGGGCCTTCTCGATCGGATCGACCACTGGGGTCGAGCCCTTGGGGATGACCGCGCAACCGGCGAGCAGCGACAGCGTTGCTGCAACCACCAGGCGGCGCGAATGGCGAAAACCGGAGAAGTGATCCCCGCCGTCAAGTCTGTCGATCATTCCGCGCGCACCCTCTTGTCGCTGTTTGCAGGGCGGTCCATGGCATGGCGCATGGACATCCAACCCCTGAACCCCGGTCTCTATATTGTTGCCACCCCGATTGGCAATCTTGGCGATGTGACCCGTCGCGCGGTGGAAACGCTTGAGCGCTGTGCCGTGGTTGCCTGCGAAGATACCCGCGTGACCGGGAAATTGCTGAATCTGTTGGGCTTGCACCGGCCGATGCGGCGCTATGACGATCACGCCAGCGAGGCCGCGCGCGAGGCTTTGCTGGCCGAAATGGTCCAATCTCCGGTGGCGCTGGTATCGGATGCGGGCACCCCGCTGATTTCCGATCCCGGCTACCGGCTGGTGCGCGAGGCGCGCGCGCGCGGGATCACGGTCACGGCGATTCCCGGCGTAAGCGCCGTGGTCACGGCGCTGTGCATGGCGGGTCTGCCGACCGACCGGTTCATGTTTGCCGGCTTTCTGCCCAACAAGGACAAGGCGCGCGGCGATGTTCTCGCCGAACTGGCGAGCGTTCCGGCCACCCTGGTGTTCTACGAGACGGGGCCACGACTGGTGGCCTCGCTCGAGGCCATTGCGCAGCGCATGGCGGGGCGCGAGGTGGTGGTGGCGCGCGAACTGACCAAGCTGCACGAGGAATGTCGCGGCGGCGCTGCAGCGGACCTTGCCCGGCATTACACCAACCACCCGGCCAAGGGCGAGATCGTGCTGCTGATCGCGCCTCCGGGCGAGGCCGAGGCTCCGGCGGGCGATGTGATCGACGACGAACTGCGCGCCGCGCTGGCTGAAATGTCGACGTCGCAAGCTGCTGGAAAAGTGGCCAAGGCGCACGGGCTTGATCGCAAGGCGCTCTATGCCCGGGCGATGGAGCTCAAGGCTTGAGCAGGGCGCAAGCCGAACAGCGGGGGCGGCGGGGCGAGACGCTGGCAGCGTGGTGGCTGCGATTGCGCGGTTGGCGCATTCTGGCCCAGCGCGTGAAGGTGAAAGTCGGCGAGGTCGATATCGTGGCGCGCAAGGGCCACACTGTTGCCTTCATCGAAGTGAAATGGCGGGCGGAGGCTGCGGCTCTCGATCATGCCATCGATGCCCATCGCCTGAAACGGGTGGCGCGCGCGGCTGAAATGCTGGCGCCGCGCTATGCCCGGGCGGGCGACGATGTGCGGATCGACGTGATCCTCGTCGCCCCCCGGACATGGCCGCGCCGGATTGCCAACGCGTGGCAACCCGGCGGGTAGATTTCAGCGGGGGATAGGCCGGATCGCCAATGCGCGGCAATCCGGCGCGTGCAACAGGATGATGCGGGAAGATCAGTGCGCGGGCTTGTGCTCTTCCTTGTGCTCGCCGCCTTCGTGATGGTCGTCCTTGTGCTCGCCCTTGTGCTCGTCCTTGTGTTCGCCGTCCTTGGGCGCGCTGGTGGGGTGCGGATCGGGGTTGGCCATGCCCTGGGCAGACCAGCCGAGAACGGCGATACCGGCAGCGGCTACAGTGAACAGTTTGCGCATCAAAGGCTCCTTCAGGATTTCGGCGCCATCGTGGCGCAGGCCGAAAATGGTCGCACAGGCGATAAATCGGCTTTAAGGCGCAGGTGAGATAAACCCCTGAGGCTGAGTTCACTTATGGCACTTCGCGTCGCGGTCCAGATGGATCCGCTCCAATCGATCAACATCGCCGGGGATTCGAGCTTCGCATTGATGCTCAGCGCACAGGCGCGGGGGCACGAACTATACCATTACGATGTCGGCTCCTTGACGCTGGACGAAGATGACCGCCTGATCGCGCATGCCGTTCCGGTCAAAGTGCAGCGTGTTGTCGGCGATCACTACGCGGCTGGCGAAAAGCGGCGGATCGATCTGGGCCGAGATATCGACGTGGTTCTGATGCGGCAGGACCCGCCGTTCGACATGGGTTACATCACTGCCACGCACTTGCTGGAGCGGATCGAGCGTGAAACGCTTGTGGTCAATAACCCCCGCAGCGTGCGTAACGCACCGGAAAAGGTCATGGTGCTGGATTACCGGCGCTTCATGCCGCCGACCATCGTCACACGTTCGGTCGAGGAAGTGCGCAGCTTCCAGAAGAAGCATGGTGCCATCGTGATCAAGCCGATCCACGGCAACGGCGGCAAGGCGATCTTCCGCGTTTCGTAAGAGGGCGAAAACCTCGGCGCGCTGATCGAGGTGTTCAACCAGACCTGGCCCGAGCCGCACATGGTGCAGGCCTTCCTTCCCGAAGTGGCCAAGGGCGACAAGCGCATCGTGCTGGTCGATGGCGAGGTGGCAGGGGCGATCAACCGCAAACCCGGCGAAGGCGAATTCCGCTCCAACCTGGCCGTTGGCGGCTATGCCGAAAAGACCGCGCTGACCGCGCAAGAGCAGGAAATCTGCGCCGCCCTGGGGCCGGAGCTGAAGCGGCTCGGACTGATCTTCGTGGGGATCGACGTGATCGGCGGGCAATGGCTGACCGAGATCAACGTGACGTCGCCCACCGGCATCGTCGCCATCGACAAGTTCAACGGCTCCGACACTGCCGGCATGATCTGGGACGCGATCGAAGCCCGGATGTAATCTGCTCCCCCTCTCTTCTTCAGAGGAGGGGGGGGGCAGGAGCCTATGGCGCATCACGGCGTTGTTCTTTCCATGAACGACTGGATCAACCACCTGATCAGCGGCGGTGGCTATTGGGGCATCGCGCTGCTGATGGTCATCGAGAACGTGTTTCCGCCCATACCGTCCGAAGTCATCATGGGGCTGGGCGGGATTGCCGTGGCGCGCGGGCGGATGGAGTTCTGGCCGCTGATGCTGGCGGCCACTGTCGGGTCGACGCTTGGCAATTACGTGTGGTATCTGATCGGCCGCACGATGGGGTACGAGCGTCTGCGTCCCTTCGTGGACCGCTTTGGCCGCTGGCTGACCATGGAATGGGAAGATGTCGAAGCGGTGGTCGCGTTCTTCCGGCGGCATGGACAGTGGGTGGTCTTTGCCGTGCGGTTCGCCCCGGTCATGCGTACGATGATTTCGCTGCCAGCCGGGCTCACCCGCATGGGCCACACCCGGTTCCTGCTGTTCACCTTTGCCGGGGCGGCAATCTGGAACGCCGTGCTGGCTGGTGCGGGCTACTATCTCGGCCGCAATTTCGGTGAGATCGACAAATACACCGGGCCGATTGCAACAGGTACGCTGGCTTTGATGGCGGTCGTCTATCTGTATCGCGTTATCACGTGGAAGCGGCGCGGGCGGTAGCTTGCGGACTTGACTATGCCCGGCGTCTGGTGATTGGGTTCCGGGCCGCATTCAATGCGGATCTGTTACGTCTATCAAACAAAAGGTATGAATTATGGCAGTGAAGGCCATGTGCATTGTCACACGCAGTGAAGAAGGGCGCGGTGCCTATGCCGTGCGGATGGACAATGATGAGAACGTCTATTTCCCGTTAAGCGTGACCGAGGCGCTTGAACTGGAAGAATTCGACGAGGTCGAAGCGATCCTCGTCAGAAATGACCGGCCCGAACCTGCGTGGCGCGCCATCCGCGCCCGGTTGCCGCTGGGCGATGACGAGGCCGAGGGCTGAGCGGCTGACCAACAAAAAAGCCCCCGAAATCCGGGGGCTTTTTCATGTCAGGCGAGAATGAACTTCAGGCGTCCTTGGCCAGCCATTCTTCCAGCCACTTGATCGTGTAATCGCCGCTCAGGAAATCAGGCTGGGTCAGCAGCCGCTGGTGCAGCGGGATCGAAGTCTTCGGTCCTTCGATGACCATTTCTTCCAGCGCCCGCTTCAGCCGCATGATGCAGCCTTCACGGGTGCGGCCATAGACGATCAGCTTGGCGATCATCGAATCGTAATAGGGCGGGATCCTGTATCCGGCATAGAGCCCTGAATCGACGCGCACGTGCATGCCGCCTGCCGCGTGATAGCTCTTCACCAGACCGGGGGAGGGGGCAAACGTGAACGGGTCTTCCGCATTGATGCGGCACTCGATCGCGTGGCCCTTGAACTCGATCTCGTCCTGCTTGACCGACAGCGGCTTGCCATCGGCAATGCGGATCTGTTCGCGGACCAGATCGACGCCGGTGATGGCTTCGGTTACCGGATGCTCCACCTGCAGGCGGGTGTTCATCTCGATGAAGTAGAACTCGCCGTTTTCCCACAGGAATTCGATCGTGCCTGCGCCGCGATAGCCCATGTCGGCCATGGCCTTGGCCACGATGCCGCCCATGCGGTCGCGCTCTTCGGCCGAGATGACGGGTGAGGGGGCTTCTTCCAGCACCTTCTGGTGGCGGCGCTGCAACGAACAATCGCGCTCACCCAGATGGATCGCGTTGCCGTTGCCATCGCCGAAGATCTGGAATTCGATATGGCGCGGGTTGCCGAGATACTTTTCGATGTAGACCGTGGCGTCGCCGAACGCTGCCTTGGCCTCGCTCCCGGCCTGCTGGATCAGCGTTTCCAGCTCTTCCGGCCCGTTGCACACCTTCATGCCGCGTCCGCCGCCGCCCGATGCGGCCTTGATGATCACCGGATAGCCGGCGGCCTCGGCAATCGCCCTGGCTTCGGCAATGTCGGAAACCGCGCCGTCCGATCCCGGCACCAGCGGCAGGCCCAGCGCGCCTGCGGTGCGCTTGGCCTCGATCTTGTCGCCCATCGTGCGGATATGTTCAGGCTTGGGGCCGATCCACGTGATATCATGCGCTTCGACGATCTCGGCAAACTTGGCGTTTTCCGAAAGAAAGCCATAGCCCGGATGGATCGCATCGGCATGGGTGATCTCTGCGGCCGAGATGATCGCGGCGACATTCAGGTAGCTGTCGCGGGCCGCAGGCGGGCCGATGCAGACCGCGTGGTCGGCCAGCCGCACGTGCATCGCATCGGCATCCGCGGTGGAATGCACCGCGACCGTTTCGATGCCCATTTCATGCGCGGCGCGATGAATCCGCAGCGCGATTTCGCCACGATTGGCGATCAGCAGACGCTTGATGGCCATCAGCGGGCCTTCACGCGATCACGACAAGCGGCTGGTCGAATTCGACCGGCTGCGCGTTTTCAACAAGGATGGCCTTGACCACGCCGGCGGCGGGCGCGGTGATCGGGTTCATCACCTTCATCGCCTCGATGATCAGCAGGGTTTCGCCGGCCTTCACCGTCTGGCCCACGCTGACGAAATTCGGCACGCCCGGTTCTGCCGCCAGATAGCAGGTGCCGACCATCGGCGATTTCACCGCGTTGGCATGATCGTCTGCCGGCGCAGCAGCGGGAGCTGCAGGTGCGGCAGCAGCCGGGGATGGTGCCGCAGCAGCAGCAACGGGCGCGGGCGCTGCCATTGCATATTGTGCCACGGGTGCTGCGGTCAGTTGACGGGCAACGCGGATCTTGCGTTCGCCGTCTTCCACTTCGATTTCGGACAGCCCCGTCTCGGCCAGCAGCTCCGCCAGCTCGCGCACCAGCTTGCTGTCGATCGCCATGTTATCGGCCTTGTCGCCGCTTTCGTGACCCATTGCCATTTCCTCGCAAGGTGGAGAATTCAGGCCAAGCGCCATGCCCGCAAGGCAGCGGGCTGGCAAGTGCTATAGGGTCGGCAACGTGGAAAACGCCCGGTTCAAAGGCGCGAAACGGCCTCCAGCGCCACGACATAGCTGTTGGCGCCGAACCCGCACACCGTGCCGAGCGCGGCCATGCCAACGAAGGATTTATGCCGAAAGTCTTCGCGCTTGTGTGGATTGGACAGGTGCACTTCGATCACCGGCACCTTGATCGACTTGATCGCATCGTGCAGCGCGACCGAGGTATGGGTAAAGGCCCCGGCGTTGAGCAGCACGGCCCGGGCACCTTCTGCCTGCGCTTCGTGCAGCCAGTCGATCAGGTGGCCTTCGTGGTTGGACTGCCGCATGTCGATCTCGAGGCCGAGTTCGCGGCCCCGATCCTCCAGCATTCCGGCAATGTCATCAAGCGTTTGCGATCCGTAGATGTCAGGTTCGCGCAGGCCGAGCAGGTTCAGGTTCGGTCCGTTGAGGACGTAGACGGTCGATGCGGCGGCGGCAGGTTCGGTCATGACAAATCCCTGATGGCGTGATCAGGGGCGGTGATAGACGATGGTCCGATGCGCGCAAGAGCGTGGTGGCTCAGCCCTCAGGCCCCAGAGCGGGCGAGGCCGGGATGCCGTCCTGGTCCTCCCCACCGAAATTCTGGGGCGCCGAATCGATGGGGCCGTCATCGAACTGCGCGGCGTCGCCCGCGTCTACCGGCGGCGCAGACATGGGCTGCATGGCCAGGCTGATCGCCTGATGCGAACGCTTGTCGGCGGCGTCCACCTTTTTCTCCAGCGCGTCGAGCCGGGCCTGCGTTGCCGGATCGGTGCCCTTGTTGCCGCACCCGCCAAGCGCGAACGCCAGTGGCAACGCTACAGCAAAAGCGGTGTAGCCAGTGCGTGTCGGCAGCCTGCGCTGGCGGGCAGGCGAAACCGGAAAGGGCGATGCGGACCGATTGATCATTTCGCTTGAGTAGCAAAAGGAGGTTACCAGAAAATAACCAACCGGTTCCGCAATCACGGTGCGGTCTTGCGGGTCAGCGGTCGGTGCCCTTGGCCTTGCCCCATTGCCGTGCGGCGGTATAGCCAAGATAGCCGGTGCCAAACAGCGCATAGAGCGGCTCGGGCAAGCCGTTGAGATAGGCGTTGATGCCGCTGGCAATGCCCAGCGCGGCGGCGGGATTGAAGGCGCCGATCAATCCCATCGGCAATGCCCACAAGATCATGATATACATCACGTAAAGAAAGCCGGGCCGGGCGCGGCTGGTCCATGGGTCGGCCGAATTCGCCTCGGCCACGATGGCCGACATGCGCGTGCGGATCTGCTCCAGTTCCTGCGTGCCTTCCAGCTTCAGCAGTTCAAGCTTGGCCCGGTCGCGGGCTTCCTTGTCGGGGATGACCTTGTCGATGATCGCCGAAACCGGAGAGATCAATGCTTCCAGAATGCCCATGGTGCGCGTCCTTCGCTCAAGAGTGAACGCGCAGTCAGATAACCATTTTGGTTCGTGTAGGAAAACACTTTCCAGCAAAAAGGCCCGAAACGCATCAGCGCCGGGCCATCTGGTCTGCTGTCTTGAAATTGGTCGGGACGAGAGGATTCGAACCTCCGACCCCCACACCCCCAGTGTGATGCGCTACCAGGCTGCGCTACGTCCCGACCGGAAGCGCGCCTATAGGCACCGCTTTTGCGGATAGCAAGCATCTGATTGCCAAAACATCGGCCGACGGCCTCGATGATGCGCCGGGCGTCCTTGGCAGCATGGCCATGTGTGGTTTGATTGCCTTGCCAATCCAACCCTGCTAACCGCCCCGATCAAATTCACCAGCGCCTGGTTCTGCGGGAAATCGCAGGGCGGCGCGCTTGCAATACCGCAGTCGCGATCCCAGAAACGGACCCATAATGTTCAGCACGCTTTCCGCCGCCGCCGCCAATGCCGGTCAGCCCCCCGCCTGGATGAGCTTCCTGCCGCTGGTGGCAATGGGCTTCATCTTCTGGTTCCTGATCCTGCGCCCGCAGATGCGCCAGCAGAAGGAACACAAGGCCAAGATCGCCGCGATGAAGAAGGGTGACATGGTCGTCACTGCCGGTGGCCTGGTCGGCAAGGTGATCAAGCTTGACGATCACTACGCCGAACTGGAACTCGGCCCGAATGTGAAGGTCAAGGCGGTGCGCGCCACCATCGGCGATATCGTGCCGCCGGCCGGCTCCTCGCCCGCAAACGACTGATCGCCAAGCGTTGACGGCCAGATACCAAGGGCCGGATACTGAAGCAATTTTCCTGAAAGCTGCCTGCCGATGCTCGATTTTCCACGCTGGAAGGTGATCTGGCTCTGGATCGTGACGCTGGTCTGCGTCGCGGCCGCGATTCCCTCGCTCACGTCCACCATGGGCCTTGGCTGGCCTTCCGGCCTTCCTGAACCCAAGATCAATCTCGGGCTCGACCTTGCTGGCGGCAGTCACATCCTGCTCGAAGCCGATCCTTCGCAAGTGCGCCAGCAGCGCATCGAAGGGATGGAGGAATCGGTCCGCAACAAGCTGAAGCAGGATGGCCAGAAGGCGGGCAAGGAAATCCGCATCAGCGACATTTCGAACCGCGATGGCGCGCTCACTTTCGTTGTCGCCGATGCCACGCAGGTCGATGCCGTGCGCGAGACCGTTCTGCCGCTGACCAATGGCGCGGGGCTTACCGGCCAGCGCGATTGGGACATCAACGTCGTCGATGGCACCCGCTTCGTGCTCAAGCCGACCGAGGCGGGCATCAGCCAGGCGGTGACCCAGGCGATGGACACCGCGGTCGAAGTCGTGCGCAAGCGCATCGACGCGCTCGGCACCAAGGAGCCGACGATCATCCGCTCGGGCCCTTCGCGCATCGTCGTGCAGGTGCCGGGGCTGCAAGATCCACAGGCCTTGAAGAACCTGCTCGGCCAGACGGCCAAGCTGGAATTCAAGCTGGTCGATACCGCCGCCATCCCGTCGGATGTGGCCCAGGGCATCGCGCCTCCGGGCAGCGAGATCGTCCCTTATGCCAATCCTGCTGCGGGCGGC
>JAPLPG010000334.1 GCA_026400375.1 Novosphingobium sp.
GTTTCCGGCATCAGACTAGCGGACATTTCTTCCCGCGCCAGAGGCTGATGACACGGGGTGACGGATTGCGCGTTTGCGCGTAAGGGCGACCCATGACTTTTCCCCCACGAAACGGTGGCGACCGCCCCAAGAGGTTCAGCCCGCGGACGACGACGCCCGAGAAGAAGCCGTTTTCGATGCGCAGCGGTGCGCCGCGCACGTCGCAGCCGGTCGTTCCGGCCAAGCGCGCCCTGGCCGAGGACGGCAGCGAGCGTGAGGGCGACCGCATCGCCAAGCTGCTCGCCCGCGCCGGTATCGCCAGCCGCCGCGAGGTTGAGCGGATGATCGAAGAAGGCCGCGTCAAGCTGCACGGCGAGGTCGTCACCACACCCGCCACGCTGCTCACCAGCCTCCGGGGCGTGAGCGTGGACGACAAGCCGGTCGGGCCGATCGCGCCCCCGCGCCTGTTCCGCTTCCACAAGCCGGCCGGCCTGATCACCGCAGAACGCGATCCGACCGGCCGCCCGACGATCTACACCGCGCTGCGCAATGCCATGCCGCCAAATGCCCCGCGCGTCATGCCGGTCGGCCGCCTCGACGTGAACACCGAAGGCCTGCTGCTGATGACCAACGATGGCGAACTGAAGCGCGCGCTGGAACTGCCCTCGACCGGCATCCCGCGCACCTACCGTGCCCGCACTTTCGGCGACATCACCCAGTCGCGGCTTGAGGAGCTGATGGAGGGGATCGAGATCGACGGTGTGCGCTACGGCCCGATCAACGCCAATCTGGAACGCAGTGCCAATCGCAACAAGTGGATCGAGATGACCCTGACCGAAGGCAAGAACCGCGAGATCCGCCGCGTGCTCGAACACCTCGGCCTTGAAGTGTCGCGCCTGTTGCGTACCAGGTATGGCCCGTTCGAACTGGCCGACCTGCAGCGTGGATCGGTGGAGGAAATTCCGCAGGTTCAGGTCGAACGCTTCCGCAAGACCTTGAAAACGGCATGAGAATCATCTCTGGTGAATGGCGCGGCCGCCCGTTGCGCGCGCCCGATGGCGACACCACCCGCCCCACCGCCGACCGCACGCGCGAGACGCTGTTCTCCATGCTCACCAGCCGCCTTGGCAGCTTCGAAGGGCTGGCCGTGGCCGACCTGTTCGCAGGCTCGGGCGCGCTGGGCCTTGAAGCCCTGTCGCGCGGGGCCGCCACGGCACTGTTCGTGGAAAGCGATGCCGCCGCCGTGCGCGCCATCCGGGCGAACATCGCCGCGCTGCGCTGCGCCCCGCAATGCGATGTGCGCGCGTCGTCGGTGCTGACGCTGGGCAAGGCCACCCAGCCGCTCGACCTCATCATGCTCGACCCGCCCTATGGCACCGGCGCCGGCGCGGTCGCGATCGAGAAGCTGGCGCGCCTGGGCTGGATCGGCGAGGCGACGTGGATCAGCCTTGAAACCGGCCTGAAGGAAATGCCCGACGTGCGCATTTGCGATGTCGTGGCCGATCGCAAGGTGGGCAAGGCGCTGATTACGCTGATGCGGCTGAAGGCTTAATCCCGCAACTTCGGCGCGAACCACACGCCCGCCACCGTCGTCGCCCCCGCCAGCGTCAGGAACAGCCCGACATAGGCCGTGCCACCCACCGCTGCTGCCCAGGCCGCTGCGAACGGGGCCAGCGCACCGCCGATGATGCCGCCGATGTTGAACGCCAGCGAGATCCCGGTGTAGCGTACCGACACCGGGAACAGCTTGGGCAACCACGCCCCCAGCGGCCCATAGGCAAGGCCCATCACGAACAGCGATCCAGCCAACGTGGCAAAGACCAGCGGCAGCGATCCCGATCCGAGCCCCGAGCCAAAGAACAGGCCGATCACCGCCGTCAGCGCCGCGCCTGTCCCCAGCACACGCTGGACCGAAGATTTGTCGGCCCAATAGCCTGCCACCAGAATGCCCAGCGCGAAGAAAGCATTGGCCCCCAGCTGGATGCCGAGGAACGCCTGCTTGGCATAGCCCAGCTTGGTGGTGGCAAAGGACAGCGCGAACGTGGTCGCCAGATAGAAGACCGCAAAGCAGGCCACCACGCCCGCAATCCCCGCCAGCACGGCGGGCGTATGATCGCGCAACAGCCGGGTGATCGGCACGTTGGGCGGCGGCGCCTTTTCCAGTTCGGCCCTGAACGATGGCGTCTCGCTGATCTTCAGCCGCACCCACAGCCCCACGCCGACCAGCACGGCGCTGGCCAGAAACGGCACGCGCCAGCCCCAGCTGGCAAAATCATCGTCCGAAAGGCCCAGCCCCAACAGCAGGAACAGCCCGTTGGCAAAGAAGAACCCCACCGGCGCGCCCAGTTGTGGCGCACTGCCGAAGCGGGCCTCCCAGCCGTTGGGCGCGTTCTCCACCGCCAGCAGCGCCGCCCCGCCCCACTCTCCGCCAAGGCCGAAGCCCTGCCCGAAACGCAGCAGGCAAAGCAGCGCAGGCGCGATCCATCCAGCCATCGCATACGTCGGCAGGAATGCGATCAGCAGTGTGGATGTGCCCATCAGCAGCAGCGATGCCACCAGCGTCGACTTGCGGCCGATACGATCGCCAAAATGCCCGAACACCACCGCGCCCACCGGCCGGGCGAAGAATGCCAGCCCGAATGTCATGAACGCCAGCAGCGTCTGTGCGGTGGCCGATTCGCTGGGAAAGAACAGCGGCCCGATCACCAGTGCAGCGGCGGTGGCGTAAATGTAGAAATCGTAGAATTCGACCGCCGTGCCGACCAGGCTGGCGGTAAGGACGCGCGCGTTCGCTTTCAGCGGATGCGGGTTCGAAGCAGGCACGGCGAAATCCTCCCACCGGCGTCAGCGCCAGCGGTGGGGGATTAATGTGCAGGTGCCGTAACGGCAAGCGCGATAGCAGGCGCGCAAAGGGCGCGGAACCCTGCGGCCCCGCGCCCTGCGATTGTCAGTTCAACTGGTCGTTCAGACACCGCCACGATTGCGGCAGCTGTCCTGCACGGTCTTGCTGCACAGAGGATAGCTCTTGGGCGAAGCCGTGGCTGCGCCTGCGTTGCGCGTGCCGGTGTTGCTTGCCATGGCAGCGCCGGTTGCACTCATCCCGGTGTCCATACCGGCATTCGCCGAGGCACCGGCATCGGCGCTCATGCCGCCGCTCATTCCGTTGGCAGACTGTCCTGTCGGCTCGGCCATCGTGCCATCAGCCATTGCCGGTGCATTCGATCCCGGATTGGGCTGGGCCGGATTGCCGGCCGTGGCACCGGTCGCGGCCGCAGACTGGCCGCTGACCTGGGCCGTGATCGATGGCCAGACCTGTGCACGCTGCGCCGGGGTCATGGCATAGACCTGGCCGCGCTGCTCGTCGGTCAGCGCCCACCAGCCCTTCTGCTGAGCCTCGTCAAGCGACCAGAAGTATTCCTGCTGGCTCGATGGCCAGGCGGCGTACTTGCTTTTCTGATCGGCCGGCCATGCATCCATCTGGCTCTGCTCTTCCGGACGCACCGAATAGGGCGTGGTCGAATTGGGCGTGGCGGCCTGGGCGGACGCGGCAGGATCCTGCTGCGTGGTCGGCGCCGTGGTGTCCGGCGTCGAAGGTGTGTCAGGCATGGTCTGGCCCGGCATGTTCTGGCCCGGCATATTCTGGTTGCCCATGCTCTGGTCGCCCGTGGTCTGGCCAGACGTGGCAGAGCCGGGCATGCCCGAGGTTGTGGTGGTGGATTGCGCCGACAGGGTCATCGGCATTGACGACAAGGCCAGCGCAAAAACGCTGACAGGAAGAATTCTACGCATTTCGAACATCCTTCGATTTCATCACACTATGCATCGACAGTCGGTTCCTCGATCCGGAGTTCCCGGTTTGCGGCGAGTGGTAGCGCGCGGTGCGACGAGGCGCGGAGATTTACTCCAGAATCGTCGGATGCCCTGAAATTCAGGAAAAGATTAACCATGACCGCAGTAGCTTTCGCAGAGTTTGAATCGACGGGGGCCAAGATGGCGGACTTGTTCAGAAATCTGTTGATGGGGATCGGTTGCCTTGGGCTGCTCTGGCTCGGCTCGTGTGCGATGGTCGGCGCAGGGACGGTGGTCGCGGTATCGAGCGCATCGAAAAAAGCCGGAAAATGGTACGAGAAGGAAGAACTCAAGCAGCACAACGAAAAGGCGAACATGGCTGCCGCCTATCATGAGCATTCGGACTACAAGGCTGACTACGATGAGAACTATGAGGACTGACATGTCCTGAAACGTTCTTGTGACGGGGCACAATGTTCTCTAACCGTTCCGGTGTGTCCCAGATTGCGAATCAAGAACAGAGCTGGCTCGATGGCCTGAACCCGCCCCAGCGCGAGGCGGTGACGACCACCGAAGGCCCCGTGCTGATGCTGGCAGGCGCAGGGACGGGCAAGACCGCCGCACTCACCGCGCGCCTTGCCAATCTGCTGCGCCAGCGGCTTGCCTGGCCCAGCGAAATCCTTTGCGTTACCTTCACCAACAAGGCCGCGCGCGAAATGCGCGAGCGTGTGGGCGCGCTGATCGGCCCTGCGGTCGAAGGCATGCCCTGGCTCGGCACGTTTCATTCGATCGCCGCCAATATGCTGCGCCGCCACGCCGAACTGGTCGGCCTGCAAAGCACCTTCACCATCATCGACACCGACGATCAGCTGCGCCTGTTGAAGCAGTTGATCGTGGCCGAAGGCGTGGACGACAAGCGCTGGCCTGCCAAGCAGCTCGCCGGGCTGATCGACAGGTGGAAGAACCGCGGCCTCAACCCCGGCGATCTCGATGCGCTGGAGAACGAGGCCTATGCCAACGGCAAGGGCCAGCGCTTCTATGCGCTCTACCAGAACCGTTTGCGCGAACTGAACGCCTGCGATTTCGGCGATTTGACGCTGCACATGCTCAACATCTTCCGCCGCGAGCGTGACATTCTGGAAAGCTGGCAGCAGCGCTTCAAGTACGTGATGGTCGACGAGTATCAGGACACCAATGCGGTCCAGTACCTGTGGCTGCGCCTGCTGGCGCAGAACCGCAAGAACATCTGCGTGGTGGGTGACGACGATCAGTCGATCTATTCCTGGCGTGGCGCAGAAGTCGCCAATATCCTGCGCTTCGAAAAGGATTTTCCGGGCGCCAGGGTGATCAAGCTGGAGCAGAACTATCGCTCCACCCCGCACATCCTCGGCGCCGCATCGGGCCTGATCGCAGAGAACTCCGAACGGCTCGGCAAGACTCTATGGACCGAGGTGGACGGCGGCGACAAGGTCCGCGTGATCGGCGTGTGGGACGCACCCGAAGAAGCGCGGCGCATCGGCGAGGAGATCGAAAGACTGGAGCGCGAGGGCGCCGCCCTCGATCGCGTGGCCATCCTCGTGCGCGCGCAGTTCCAGACCCGCGCGATCGAAGACCGCTTCATCCAGATCGGGATGGGCTACCGCATCGTCGGCGGTTTCCGCTTTTACGAGCGCGCCGAAATCCGCGATGCCTTGGCCTATCTGCGCCAGATCGCCAGCCCGCAGGACGATCTGGCGTTCGAACGCATCTACAACACTCCCAAGCGCGGCCTTGGCGACAAGACGCTGGAAAAGCTGCACCGCCATGCTCGCGCGCGCGGGATTGCCCTCTCATTGGCAGCCGTCGAAATCCTCGACACCGACGAACTGCCCGCCCGCGCGCGCAACACGCTGGGCACGCTGATGCGCGATTTCGCGCGCTGGCGCGATGCTGCAAAAACACTGGTCCCCGCCGAACTTGCGCGCACGATGCTCGACGAAAGCGGCTATACCGCCGCCTTGCAGGCCGAGAAGACGGCCGAAGCCGCCGGGCGGCTCGAAAACCTCACCGAACTTGCGCGCGCGATGGAGGAATACGAAACGCTGGGCGATTTCCTCGAACATGTCAGCCTGGTCATGGACAACGAGGCCACGGCCGACGAGGAAAAGGTCACGATCATGACCATCCACGCCGCCAAGGGCCTGGAATTCGAGAACCTGTTCCTGCCCGGATGGGAAGAAGGCGTGTTCCCCTCGCAACGCTCGCTCGACGAAGGGGGCCTTGCCAGCCTCGAAGAGGAACGCCGCCTCGCCTACGTCGCGATCACTCGCGCCCGGCGGCGGTGCACGATTCTGCATGCGGCCAATCGCCAGATCTACGGCCAGTGGACCAGTTCGATCCCCTCGCGCTTCATTGCCGAACTGCCAGCCGACCACATCGAGGAAGAAACCACCCTGTCGGGCGGCGCATCGATGTGGCGCGCCAACTGGAGCGAGCGGGACGATCCTTTCGCGCACGTGGCGCAGGCCAATGCCTCGCGCGGGGCCGCGCGCGGACCGGGATGGCAGCGGGCCGCGGCCCAGCCGTTCGATCCCAAACCCCGCCGCATCGCCGAATCCACCCGCAGCGCCGCCAGCTTCGCTGCCAAGCCCCGCGGTGACATCAGCGTCGGCGTGCGCGTCTTCCACGAAAAGTTCGGCTACGGCATCGTCGCCGAGCAGGAAGGCAACAAGCTGGAGATCGATTTCGAAGGTACGGGGCGCAAGCGCGTGATCGACAGCTTCGTGAAGCTGGCTGTGTGATGGCGCCGTTTTGGCCACTCGCAGAGTGTGCATGATGAGGTGCTTTTTCGTCCTCATGCACGGTAAGCTGGAGTGGCTTTTTGACGCTGCGGCCAACGAGAAACAACCCGGCGGGTTCGTTTGCTCCAGACATGTTCTGGCTACAAGCGAAAGGCAGGCAGCGCAAATCGCAATGCGCAAAGTCCGCGTTGCAGCGGATCGCCAATTCTCGTGGATGCGGAACGAACGGGCGCGACTTTCCCTATCAGTCGATGAGGTAACGACAGCAAAGGTGCACAAGTTACTGTGGCCAAAAGGCCAAGGCCTTGTGTTCTATGAAAAAGAGTAGGGCCACCGCCTAACCGGCGGACTTCCCCAACGCTTTAGAGCGCCGAAACCGCCAAAAACTCCGGAATCGGGCCGTTCCACTCGCCGGGCTTGGCCGCAGGCTCGGCTTGATCGCGGTAGGCTGGCTCGCGGCGGGGCGCGCGTTCGGCGCGGGGTTCACGCGGAGGCCGCGCTTCCCGCTCAGGGCGTGGCGCACGCTCGGCCTGGGGTTCGCGCTCGGCAACCGGCTCGGCCTTGGGCTCCTGCGCAACCGGTGCCTTTCGCTCGGCCCGCGCAGGGCGTTCGCCACGACGGGCACGCTTGGGTTCGGCAGCGCCTTCGGCTTCGGGCTTGGCAGCGCGCGGCCTGGCTTCGGCCTTTGCGCCCATGTCCAGCGCAAACTCGGGGATCTTGGTGCCCTGCAGCTTCTCGACGTTCTCGATCGACTCGAGGTCTTCATCGGAAACCAGCGTGAAGGCACGACCGGTCGCCCCGCCACGGCCGGTGCGGCCGATGCGGTGGACGTAGTCGTCGGGATGCCAAGGCGTGTCGAAATTGAAGACGTGGCTCACGCCCTTCACGTCCAGCCCGCGCGCGGCAACGTCGGACGCGCACAGGATGGTGATCTGGCCATCCTTGAACTTCTGCAGTTCGGCGTTGCGCGATGACTGGTCCATGTCGCCATGGATTTCGCCCGCGGCAAAACCGTGGCTCTGCAAGGACTTGGCCAGTTCGCGCACGGTCGTCTTGCGGTTGGCGAAGACGATCGCGGTGGTCACGTTGTCGGTCTTCAGCAGGTGGCGCAGCACTTCGCGCTTCTGGCGCGAGGAGCAGCGGACCTTGTGCTGCACGATGCTGGTGTTCGTGCTGGCAGGCCGCGCCACTTCGATCATCTTGGGGTTCGACAGGAACTTGTCGGCCAGCTTCTTGATCGGCGGCGGCATCGTGGCCGAGAACAGCAGCGTCTGGCGCTGGGCCGGAAGCTTGGTGCAGATATTCTCGATATCGGGGATGAAGCCCATGTCGAGCATACGGTCCGCTTCGTCGATCACCAGCAGATCGCAGCCGGTCAGCAGGATCTTGCCGCGTTCGAACAGGTCCATCAACCGGCCCGGCGTGGCAATCAGCACGTCGACGCCGTCCTGCAGCGCCTTCACCTGATCACCCATCTGCACGCCGCCGATCAGCAGCGCCATCTTGAGGTCGTGATTCTTGCCGTACTTCTCGAAGTTCTCGGCCACCTGTGCGGCCAGTTCGCGCGTCGGTTCGAGGATCAGCGAGCGCGGCATCAGCGCGCGGCGGCGGCCATGCGCCAGAATGTCGATCATCGGCAGCACGAACCCGGCGGTCTTGCCGGTGCCCGTCTGGGCGATGCCGATAATGTCCTTCATCATCAGGACGGCGGGGATCGCCTGCGCCTGGATCGGGGTAGGCTCATCATAGCCGGCATCGAGCACCGACTTGAGCAATTCATCCGAGAGGCCGAGGTCGGCAAACTTCATGCAGGCTATTTTCCGAAAACAAGAGACGGCGCATTATGGCGCCTGCTGGACTGCCTGCATTGTGCAAGGACGCCAGCGTAGCCCGCGCGCTATGCCGGAACGGGCCGAAAAGTCAAGAAATCCGAACAGTGCGCAATGCGTCAGTCATCATCGGGCACCAGTTCGCGCATCCGGGTGATCGCGCAATTGGCACCGGCCCGCGAATGGATCGTGTCGCGCCCTGCGCAAAGCCGCCCGTCATCGTTCCGATCGACATAGAATCCCGAATAGAAATCCCGCGCATGGCACGACTTGTCGAGACTTGCGCCGATCATCTTGCGGTTGCGCGTGATCAGCACCAGCCGATCCTGCGATTCGATCTGGACTCCGGCAATATTGGCAATCGGCAGGCACTTGTCGGCCTTGCGTTCGAACAGCCGGGGAAACTGCGGAGGCGCGGAAAATCGCGGATCGGGCGGAGGGGCCAGCATCGATCCGGGCATGCGCGGCGCGATGCGGATGATCATGCGCTGCTCGATCCGCACCTGATTCCACGTCTGGTCGCTCAACCCCTGGGCGATGAACCCGGCGAAATCGGGGTATGCGGGCATGTCCTGAAAGACCGGAGAGGCGATCGGGATGACCGCCCCTGCCCATTCGCCGGTCCATGCACCTGCCCACTCCGGCGCAACCACGTCCGTCCCCTGCGGAGCGGGCGTGCCAAACGACAGCAGCATCCCGATCGGGGCAAGAAGGTTGAGAAGACTGGACATTTATACGCTGAGAACTCTCGCCGACCCCCTGCAAGTCCGCGTGGCACCGCACCGCCACCGGCTTGCCAACACCCCTAGCCGGGGCGCTTGAACCTTTGCTTAACCTGCCCACGCGCAAAAATGAATTGCCCTTGGGCGCAGGCCGCAATAGCCGAACCGACATGAGCGATGCGTTCCTGACCGAAGCGGCCCGCCTGCTCGGGCCAAAAGGCCTGACGAGCGAGGCGGCAGACCTCGAGCCCTGGCTGACCGATTGGCGCGGCCGCTACACCGGGCGTGCCCTGGCGCTGGCTTCGCCCGCCGATACCGCAGAACTTTCGGCCCTTGTGCGCCTGTGGCGTGCCACTGGTCCCGCAAGGCGGCAACAGCGGCATGTCGGGCGGGGCAACGCCGTTCGATGGCGGCAACGAACTGCTGCTGTCGCTGCGCCGCATGAACCGCATCCGTTCGCTGGACAGCGCCGGCCGCACCGCCACCTGCGAGGCGGGCGTGATCCTGCAAGTGCTGCACGAGGCTGCCGAGGCGCACGACCTGCGCTTCCCGCTCACGCTGGGCGGCAAAGGGTCGGCCACGGTCGGCGGACTGATCTCGACCAATGCCGGCGGCACGCAGGTCCTGCGCCACGGCTCGATGCGCGCGCTGGTGCTGGGGCTGGAGGCGGTCATGGCCGATGGCGCGGTGCTCGATCTGCTGACCCCGCTGAAGAAGGACAATCGCGGCTTTGATCTCAAGCAGTTGCTGATCGGTTCGGAAGGCACGCTCGGCATCATTTCCGCAGCGACTCTGGCGCTGATCCCGGCCGTGGCCGGGCGCGTCGTGATGTGGGCGGGCACGGCCTCGCTGCACGATGCGCGCAGCCTGCTGCTGCTGGCGCAGGACCGGACCGGCGATCTGCTCGAAGGTTTCGAAGTCCTGCCGCAACACAGTCTCGAAGCCGTGCTCGATTACCTGCCCGATGCCCGCGCCCCGCTGGCCGATGCGCACCCGTGGCACGCCCTGATCGAACTTGCAGCGCCCGATGCTCCCACGGCCGAACGCCTTCCGGACATTGCCGAAGCGCTGCTCGGCACCGCGCTCGATCGCGGCTTGATCGAAGATGCAACGATCGCCGCCAGCGAGGACCAGGCCGAGCGCCTGTGGCTGATTCGCGAAACCATCTCGCCCGCCGAACGCGCCATTGGCCCGGCCATGCAGCACGACATTTCCGTGCCCGTGGCGATGATGCCCGCCTTTGTCGAGGCGGCCGTGCAGCGGCTCGAAGCGGATTGGCCCGGCACTCGCGCGGTGTGCTTCGGGCATCTGGGCGATGGCAACGTCCACTTCCACGTCATCGCCCCGCCCGGCCGGGAACGCGCCGAATGGGAAGCGGGCGATGGCAAGGCAATCAGCGCGCAAGTGCATGACATGGTCACCGCGTGGGGCGGCTCGATCTCGGCCGAACACGGCATCGGCCGGTTGAAGCGCGATGAACTGGCGCGGCTTGACGATCCAGCGCGAATCGCTGTCATGCGCGCGGTAAAGCAGGCGCTGGACCCGCAAGGCCTGCTGAACCCGGGAAAGCTTGTCTGACACAGCTTGCGCGCTATTCTGCCAGTCCCTAAGAACCGCCGTTCCCGCGTGTTGCGGCCAGCGCAGTGTTTTGCCGCGCGTTGTTTGTTGCTTATTGGAGAGATGCAAAATGGCCAGCGCGCCGCAAGCCAACCTGCCGATGTTCTATAACGACCTCATGCCGCTCAACAGCCGCGATCACGCGACGTGGAAGGCAAAGAATGCGGATGCCGCGCCGTGGCTCATCGGCCAGCACGCTATCCCCTTGACGGCTGAGGAATTTCCGCAGGCTGCGCGCCATTACCCGATCATCTTCGCATCGGGTGACAACCCGGTGCCGCTGGCGCTGATGGGCCTCAACGAGGGCGTCAACACCATCGTCGATGAGAGCGGCAAGCTGCTCGGCCTCAACTATGTGCCCGCCTATGTGCGCCGCTATCCCTGGATGCTGGCCCGCCTGCGCCCGGATGCCGACGCCCAGGCCGGCCAGCGCACCCG
>JAPLPG010000070.1 GCA_026400375.1 Novosphingobium sp.
ATGTGGCTGGAAACCAGTTCGGCCTTGGCCTTCTGATATTCCTCCGACATTTCGGTGGCATAGCCGCCCGCACCTTCGCCTTCGATCCCGGCTACGTTTTCCACGAAGATCGGCTTTGCGCCAAGCGACTGGATCTGTTCGCGGGTGGCCGAGCGCACGTCGGTTGCCGAAACCTGCGCACCAAGGCGGCGGGCGGTGGCAATGGCCTGCAGCCCGGCAACGCCGACGCCCATGACAAAGCACTTGGCCGCAGACACCGTGCCTGCTGCCGTCATCATCATCGGGAAGGCGCGGCCATAGTGGCTGGCAGCAACCAGCACCGCCTTGTACCCGGCAAGGTTCGACTGCGAGGACAGGATGTCCATGCTCTGCGCGCGGGTAATGCGCGGCATGAATTCCATGGCCAGCGCCTCGAACCCGGCGGCAGCATAGGCATCGACCCGTTCGCGCTTGGCAAAGGGATCGAGACTGGCAACGATCCACGCGCCGGGATTGGCGCCAGACAACTGCGCCACCTCAGGCCCTTGCACGCCCAGCACGATATCGGCGCCGGCAACCGCATTGTCGGTCACCTCAGCGCCGACAGCGCGATATTCTTCGTCCGAAATGGAAGCGGTAACCCCTGCTCCGCTTTCCACGGCGACCGAAGCGCCGAGGGCAATGAATTTCTTGACGGTTTCCGGCGATGCCGAAACCCTCGTCTCCCCTGTCGCGCGTTCCCGAAGGACGGCGATCTTTATTGCCCCCGCCACGGCGCTTTTACTGGATCACCAGGATGACCACGAAAACCAGCGCGATGATCGCCGGCGTGGCCCACTTCACCAGGTTGACGAAGCCTTCATATGTCGACTTGGCGGATTTGATGTCGTTTGCAGGAGCCATGTTCTTCCCTAAAATTGTTGTGTTCAAGGTGCCACAAGCTCCATGCTCTAGCGATGGCTTGGCTGGCACTCAAGTGCGTAGCGCGCCGTTCCCGCTGAAACCGGCAGATCAGGCTTAATAGGCTCTTTACCCAATGCGGTTAGTGCATCGCCACTGACACAAAAGCGGGGAGTCTAGAGTACAGGTCATGCAGGAGCCCGAACAGCGCCTTCTCATGTTGATTGATGACGAACCCGCGCAGTGCCGGCTGATCTCGGCGCTGGCCTCGCGCGAGGGTTGGCGCACGGTCATTGCACGCGATTCGGAAAGCGCGATTGCCACGCTCGGCACGCGCCAGGGAATGCAACTGTGTGCCATCATCCTCGATCAATGGGTGCCGGGTGACGATGCCTGCGCCCTGATCGCCGAACTCAAGGCCCGCCGCCCCGCCCTGCCGATCCTCATGCTGACCACCAGCAATTCCCCGCTGCTGGCCGTCGAAGCGATGCGGGCAGGCGCCACCGACTACCTGATCAAGCCTGTTGCCCCCGAACGCCTGCTCCAGGCCCTGCGCAGCGCGACCACGCGTGAAACCGATGCCATCGAATTGCAGCCGCTGACCGAAAAGCTTGGCGCTCCGCTCGATTTCGATTCGATGATCGGGGCGGCGCCTGCCTTTCGCGCGGCGCTGGCTGTCGCGGCCAAGGCGGCACGGACCCATTCCAACGTCATGATCGAAGGCGAAAGCGGCACCGGCAAGGAGATGCTGGTGCGCGCCATGCATGCGGCAAGCCCGCGTGCCAAGGCGGCGCTGCGCACGATCAACGCGGGCGGCATTCCCGCCAACCAGATCGAATCCGCACTCTTCGGCCATGAAAAGGGCGCTTTTGCCGGCGCCTTCGAACGCCACGTCGGCCTGCTCCAGCATGCCGATGGCGGGACGCTGGTGATCGACGAGATCGACCGCCTGCCCGAAAACGTGCAGGAGCGGCTGGTGCGCTTTCTCGAACGGGGCGACGTGCAGCCGATCGGCGCGCGCCATTCCTTCCGGGTGGACGTGCGGGTGATCACGTGTGCCAACGCCGGGATTCGCGATCTGGTGGACACCGGTGATTTCCGGCCCGACCTTCATGCCCTGCTTACCCAGACTCACGTCAATCTGCCTGCATTGCGAGAGCGCCCGGCCGATATCGCAGCGCTGACCAGGCATTTCCTGGCGCGGATCGGCGAACAACCGGGGCTGCGCCCCTTGAGCATCACCGATGGCGCGCTGGCCCTGCTGGGCGCTTATGACTGGCCGGGCAATGTCCGCCAGTTGCAGGCAACGCTGTTCCGCGCGGCCGTGTTCTGCGATGGCGAGGCGCTGACGCCGCAGGATTTTCCGAACCTTTCCAACCTCATTGGCGAAGGCAGCCGTCGCGTGCCGAATGTGACCGATGGTGCTGGTATCACTCTGTTTGCCCCCGATGGGAATCTGCGCCCGCTCGAAGAGATCGAGGCCGA
>JAPLPG010000125.1 GCA_026400375.1 Novosphingobium sp.
GCACGAAGCCGATGGCGCAGATGTTGGCAAGCGCCATGACGGCCACGGGCAGGTCAACCGCCAAGGACCCGGGGAAAGCCCGAACAAGCGCAGCCACGGCGGAACCCGAAACGCCCAAACCGGCCCCCAGAAGGGCGAACTGTCGATTCAGGACGGTCAAGCTCTGGCCCCACATGCGCAGCTGCCCTCCGCAGCTGGCCACGTTTTGACATCCACAAGTAAATAATTTCTTAGATGCGCTCCCGAGACGAGCCCGACCCGACGCCCCTGTGGCCGTGCGGACGCCATGGGCTGGGCGAAAATCTGCCCTGATTAAAATGCTGATATAATGGAATAAGTACAAAACCGGAGGTGCGGCAGAATGTCATGCCAGACCCGGCCTGGCCGGCTCGTCCCAAAACGGGTAAAGGTTAATGACACAATTCAGCAATGTTTTGGCAGGCGTGCTTCCCACGCATCGAGTGCGCGATTCCGCGCGGCACGCACCCATTGATGCCCTCACCGCGCCTTGGCGGCAACACGGCGTGCGGCGTTCTCTTCCCTCGTTCCCAAAAGCCTGCCCGAGCCAATCGGGCACGGATGTTAACCATATTCACACGCTATCCCGGCGTAAGCTGCGGCTATATCGGCAGAAATTGCACAGGGCGGTAATCGAATTTTAAGGCTCCAAGGAGGCGGCATAAGAAATTGCCCCAAGGTCCATCTTTTCCGTTCGCCATTAGACTACGGCGTATCAGCCACCCCATCGAAAACGTCGCAAGTCAGGGGTGCCCGTCATGATCCGCAAGCAAGTTCAAAATGGTGGCCTGGCCGCCATTGGCGGGCTTCTTTTCCTGGCGGCACTGTCTGCCGTTGCGATGAATGCCATCCGCGTGGGCGGCCCCTTGCACGAGCGTCAGATGATCACCAGCGAGTTCGTGGCCGATATCATGCCGCCACCGGAATATGTCATCGAACCGATGCTGGAGGTCACGCGGCTGATGCGCGACCCGGCCAACCGTGTTGCAGGACAGCGCAGCCTTGCCCGCCTTGAGCAGGTCTATCGCGAGCGTGCCACGTTCTGGAAGACCAGTGGTTTGGACGATGATCTGCAACTGCGGTTGCAGGCGGAATCAGGAAAGGCGGCGGACGCGTTCTGGGCGGCAGTCGATGGCAGATTGCTGCCTGCGCTCGAACGAAACGATCACGAAGGCGCGGAAGCCGCCTATGCCGCGGCAACGGCCGAATTCGAAAAGCATCGTCACGCGATCGAGGCCCTGACGTCGGCCGCGGCTTCCCGCAGTCGCGCAGCTGGCGACCATGCCCTGGCGACCACTTACTGGACCCTGGCCGGTGTTGCCGTGTGCAACCTGGCGATCATCGCGCTGGTCTTTGCCGGCCGGCGCATGCTGATGGGGCGGGTCGTCGAACCGTTTCTGGAAGTTGCCGGTACGATGCGGGCCATGGCGGATGGGCAGATCGAGCATGGCCGGACGCAGACCCACCGGCCTGATGAAGTGGGCGACATGACCCGTGCCGTCGAAGGCTTCCGCGAGGCAGCGCTGGCCCGCCGCCGGTTGCAGGCCGACCAGGCGTTCGTGGTCCAGCAGATTTCCATCGGGCTGGAATCGCTGGCGGCAGGCGATCTTACGCATACCCTTGACGTGCCGTTTGCGGGCGATCTCGAAGCCTTGCGGCTTGCCTACAACCGCAGCGTGGAAACGCTGGCCCAGGTGATGAGCGAAGTTTCCGGGACGGCCGACCGTGTTTCCAATGGCGCCCGTGAAATCGGTGCGGCATCGAGCGACCTTGCCACGCGCAACGTCTATCAGGCCACCCATGTCGAGAAGACGCTGGGAGCGCTCAACGATGTTGCCGCGCTTGTTTCGTCAAGCTCCGACGGTGCGGCCCAGACGCGCGTGACGATCGAACAGGCGTATGGCGAAGCGAGCGCCAGTGGCGAGATCGTCGCGCGGGCGACGGAAGCGATGGCGGCGATCGAGGCGTCTTCTGCACGGATATCGCAGATCGTGTCGCTGATCGATGGCATTGCCTTCCAGACCAACCTCCTGGCGCTGAATGCCGGCGTCGAGGCGGCACGGGCGGGCGAGGCCGGCAGGGGATTTGCGGTGGTGGCAAGCGAAGTGCGTGCCCTGGCACAGCGCTGCGCCGAGGCCGCCGCCGACATCAAGTCGCTGATAGCCCAGTCGGAAACGCAAGTCGGCGTCGGGGTGGATCTCGTTGCCCGGACGGGCGGCGCGCTGGCCCAGATCATCGAGCGCATGACCACGCTGAAAACGATGATGGACGACATCGCCGATCGCGCAGTCCATCAATCGGCAACGCTGTCTCAGATCAATGGCACGGCCCGCGAGCTGGACAAGGTGACGCAGCAGAATGCCGCCATGGCCGAGCAATCCGACGCTG
This sequence comes from Novosphingobium sp., assembly GCA_026400375.1. Taxonomy (GTDB): domain Bacteria; phylum Pseudomonadota; class Alphaproteobacteria; order Sphingomonadales; family Sphingomonadaceae; genus Novosphingobium. The sequence continues at coordinate 2,407 of JAPLPG010000125.1, forward strand.
CGGCCCGCAGCCTGACGACCGATGCGGGCCTTCTGGCGCAGCTCGTTTCACGCTTTCGCATTGGCGGCGAGAATGGCGCCGGTGATGCCACGGGCGCGAGAGGACAGAGCGGCGCTTCAGGGACGGCGCACCGCCTCGCCGCATGATCTGACGGCGGAAGGAAGGCTGGAAACAGCCCGCCAACGTCAGGCGTTGTTGGCTCGCGCACTGCCGAGCAGGAGGTCCCTCACGCTTCCGCGCGCCGCAAGACTGGCGATCAGGACGTAGAGCGACACGCCGATCATGCCCGCCGAGACGACGACCACGGCGGTCAGAATGCCAAGCATCGACAGGCCGTGGCGCCAGGCGATCCAGAATGCGGTGAGGATGAGGAAGCCGGCAAGATCGAGGCTGAACTGCCCTTCCCAGCCCACGCGCGCGACTGCGGCATTGAAGGGCGAGAGGAAATCGGCGCCGTGGCTGCCCATGACCATGCCGGAATAGGCCAGCATCAGCACCAGCCAGAACAGCAGAAACGCACGCAATGCCACCACGGTCTTGCTCCTTGTTGAAAATCCTGCGTAGCAGTGCAGCCAGGGTTGGCAGGGTTTGCGGACATTTGACCGCACCACGATCAGTCATGTAGCAATCGCTACAGAATAACAGGATGTAGCACCTGCTACAAGAGGCGAGATGAGCACCAGGGAGCAACAGCGCGAAAAGGTGGTGGCGCTTCTTGCCGAGCATCTGCTCGACACCGGGCTATCCCAGACCAGCTTGCGCCAGCTGGCCAGTGCCGCCGGCGTCAGCGACCGGATGCTGCTGTACTACTTTCCCGACAAGGCCGCCGTGATGACCGCGGCGATCGAGCGCGTGGCGGGGAGCCTGATGGCCGCGCTTGCCTACCTCGTGCCCGAAGGCGTGACCCTGCCGCCGCCGGCACTGCTTTCGCAACTGGCAACGATGACGCTGCGCGAGGACATGCAGCCGGTGTTCAGGGTCCGGGTGGAGATCGTCGCGGCGGCGCGCAGCGGGGAGCCCTTTGCCACCCTTGCCGCGACCATCCTGTCCGGATTTCGTGAATGGGTGGCGGCACGGCTCGATCTGCCCGCAGGAGCCGACCGCGCCGCCACGGCGGTGGCCATCCTTGCCATCGTCGACGGACTGGCCCTTGTCGGGATCTGCAGCGGCACCGACACCGCGCAGGGCGCCGCGACCGCCATCGATCAGCTTTTGCAGGGATAGCAGCTGCCTAGGGCGCGCAGCGATCGCGCCCGAACTTTGCACAAGGCCTTGTCCGAGATCAGAAATCCAGGCGCAGCGAGCCGGAGATCGTGCGGCCGGTAATGGCCCGGGCAAAGCCGATGCCACTGGCAGGCACGCTGGCCTGATTGACCTCGAATATCCCCAACTTGTCGAAGACGTTGTTGGCGTTGAGCGTGAGGCGTCCGCCCTTGAACAGCCGCACCTGCGCGAACAGGTCTACCGTGGTGAAGCCGGGCATGACGAGCAGGTTGGAATCCTGCGCAAAGCTCTTGGTGATGCCGACGATGCTGGCACCGACCGTCGCCCTGCCCAGATCGACCTGCGGGGTTGCGCTGAAGGTCCAGTCTGGCTGCTGGCGCGGTTCCTTGCCTGTCAGTGCCGGGGCCAGCAGATCGCGGGTGATCTTGGCCTTGGTATAGGTGGCGCTGAGCAGCAGGCTGGCAGGGCCGCGCTGGACGCTCCCTTCAAGCTCCACCCCGGCGGCGCGGTAGGTGCGATTCGTGCGGGTGGCCGCGCCGTTCAGCACGTTATGATCGGCGGCATTCACGCGGAAGGCGGTGGCGTTCAGGGTCATGCCATCGTGGCGGAACTTCAGGCCGCCTTCGAGCTGCTTGACCTCGTCCTGCTTGTCGGCGTTGCTGCTGATCGAACCATCGCCGTTGTTGATGAGCGGCGTGAACAGCACCTTGTCGGCATTGGCGCGCGCGCCCTTGCTGTAGCGTGCAAACAGCGAGAACGGCTCTGCCACGCGGTAGTTGACGCCGGCAGAATAGCTGAGATAGCCGTAGTTGTAGCTGACCGGCGCGGACTGGGTGAAGGGCAGCACGGCGACCCGGGTTTCGGCCGGGTTGATCATGCCATCGCCGTTGATGTCGCGCGTGATCAGGCCCTGGCTGCCGTTGTTGAGGTCGGCCCCGACCAGCCTGCCGCGCACGCGTCCGCTATCATAGCGCAGGCTGCCGCCGATCGCGATCTTGCCGAAGTGGTAATTGACTGAACCGTAGGGTGCGAAAACCTTGTAGTTCACATCAAAGGCGCGGCGGAACAGGCTGGTGGCACGGGCGAAGGCGAAATAGCCGTTGAGTGTCTGCGGCTGGCCTGCGGCGTTGAAGATATCGACCATCGCCGTGCCATTGTCCCCACTGGCATCGACGTTCATCGCGGTGTGCAGCCACGTGGTGTTGAGGTCCTGCGTCGCGAAATAGGCGCCGACAGTCGTCGTCAGCTTGCCGCCCGGCAGCTCCCACACTTTCGAGCCGCGCATGTCGTTGGTGAAATTGTCGAGCGAGCGCGCCCGCACGAACGAGACGAAGTACAGTGCCAGCAGACCATTGCCGTTGATCATGGCATTGGGATCGATCAGCTGGCCGATCAGGGGCCCGCTGGCATAGCGCGCTGTTGCGCCAGCCCCGCCCTGCCCCGCGGCAAAGGCCGAGACGGTGTTGGCGGCGTTGGGGAAGGCGCGGCTGAAATCGCCACCGTTGGAGGCATAGCGCATGCGTTCGGTGATCGTCCATCCGGCGACTTCGAACTGGGCTTCGAGCCCGACCGATTTCGACTTTGCGCTTTGCCCCGTGGCGATCGGGAAGGCGGCGGGCTGGTTGTCCTGGTCGAGCGTGACGACCGGGCCGAGCGACGACGACAGCACGGAATCGTGGCGCAGGTCGAAGCCGGGGAAATTGCGGAACTGCGGATCGGCATTCGTGCCGGTGATGTTGACGAAATAGGGCGCGAAGGTGGGCGACTTGTCGTCGAGATACTTGAGGTAGAGCCGGACATAGCCGCCGGAAAATTTGCGGGTGATGTTGGCCTTGATCTGGCCACCCTTCCAGCCTTCGAAGCCGATGTTGCGCGGGCCTTCACCGGACCGGTAGAAGCCGCCGATGTGGAAGCGGGTGTTTTCACCCAGCCTTGCGCCATAGGCAAAATCGACCCGTTGTTCGTCATAGTCGATACCGCTCGACAGCTGGATCGAGCCGCCTTCGGCATCGCCGGTGCGCGACAGGACGTTGATCAGGCCGCCGGGCGAATTGGACGCGAAGGTCGATGCCGATCCGCCCCGGATCGTCTCGATCTGCGCGACGGAAAGGTCGTTGCGCAGATAGACGTCGGCCGCCACGTTGAAGAGATCGCCGAACTCCAGCAGCGGCAGGCCATCTTCCTGCAACTGCATGTATTTCGAACCCCCTGCGGCAAGCGGCAGGCCGCGCACGGTATAGTTGTTGTTGCCCTCGCCGATGCCGGTGGCCACGCGCAGGCCGGCCATGGTGCGCAGCACATCGCCGATCGGGCGCGGGCCGAGCTTCTGGATTTCCTCGCCACGCAGGGCGGTGGTCGATGTTGCGCTGTCAAGCCGGTCACGCCCCTTGGCAACGCCGGTCGAAAAGACCTCCTGCGGCGGTTTGGCAGGGCTTTGCCCGGTCTGGCCGCCGGCATCGTCACGCGCGGCCGTGCTGGCGGCAGGATCGGCGGCAGAGGCGGGGCCGGTCTCGGCCCAGGCGGGGGTCGCCAGCGCGAGCGACGATGTCATCAGGTAGAGTGCGGTCTTGATCATCACGCGATGGCCCCTTGATCGACCGGTGGCTTGTGCGGGATTGCAGTGCACCGTTCAGGTTTTCGAAGAGGGGTATTGTAACGTCTTGATCAATTTCGGTTTACGCAGGGGCTAGGGGATAGCCCATAGGGTGCGGCCGCATCATGATTGGCCACTTTTTACACCGCCATCGCGTTTCCGGCATCGACGCTGCCGCTGCGGTCCAGCTTGCCCCAGCCGACCACCCAGCCCCCGATGGCCGAGGCCAGCGCCCGCAGCACCACCCAGTACATGATCTGGCGATAGACCAGGCGCTGGGCCACCAGCAGGCCCGCAGGATAGGGCGGGCGCCGGTCATCGAGGCGGTAGGCGATCGCGCCGCAGATGATGTCGATGGCTGTGAACACCGTCCAGTAGGCGGCCATGGTGGCAAGATCGCCCTGCGTCTGCGCCCAGCCGTGCTGCACGACGCGGACGATGGTGGAGAGGATCGAGACTACCAGTGCGGCGTCGATCATCGGCGAGATCGCGGCAAACATGATCTGGAACAGCCACGCCTGCGGCAGGCCGACCAGCGCCAGTCCGGCCGGCTTGCGGGTGCGGATAACCTTGCGGTGCTTCCACAGGCATTGCAGCGTGCCGAAGGCCCAGCGATAGCGCTGCCGGGCGAGCGCGCGAAAGCTTTCGGGCGCTTCGGTCCAGGCAACGGCGCGCGGATCGTAGGTGACGCGCCAGCCCCGGCGCTGGATCGCGATGGTCAGGTCCTGATCTTCGGCCAGCGTGTCTTCCGGATAGCCGCCCACCGAATCGAGCGCCGCCCGCCGCCACGCGCCCACCGCGCCGGGAACCACGGTCATCGCATCGAACCCGGCCAGCGCACGGCGTTCGAGGTTCTGGGCGGTGATATATTCCACCGCCTGCCAGCGCGTGACGAGATTGACGCGATTGCCGACGCGCGCATCGCCCGCCACCGCGCCGATCTGCGGATCGGCGAACCACCGGGCGAGACGCCGGATGGTCAAGGGTTCGAACTGCGTATCGGCATCGAGCGCAATGATCACTTCGCCCGTGGCATGCTGCAAGGCCCGGTTGAGCGCTGCCGCCTTGCCGCCGTTGGCCAGGGTCAGCAGGGTGACGACGGGATTGCTGCCGAAGCGTTCGCGCACGACCCTGCTGGTGCCGTCGGTCGAGCCATCGTCGGCGACGATGACCTGCAAGGCCGGGTAATCGCTGGCCAGCACGCGTTCGACCGACGCGACGATCACGCGCTCCTCGTTCCAGGCGGGAATGATCACCGAGACCCGGGGTTCGTGATCGGGCACCGTGGCGCGCGGCAGCCGGCTTTGCCACCACGCCAGCCCCGCCATGATGATCGCCCGGGCAATGCCCAGGGCAATGGCGACGAAGAACAGCCACGTCAGCGCGACGCCCAGGACATGCAACACCACGAAGACGGCCACGTCGACCCGCACGGCGGCAAGATCCGAAGCGCCCAGTTGCGGCATGGCCTGCGCCGGCGGCACGCCGACAAGCTGCGAGGCGGTGGTGAAGCGGTAGCCTTCGGCGCGCAGCGCGGCGATGATCCGCGGCAAGGCGGCCACGGTCTGCGCACGGTCCCCGCCGCCATCGTGCAGCAGGATCACGTTGCGGCTCGATTCCGCGGTGGCGCCGTGAACCTGGTCAAGCACCTGCCGCACGATCGCATCGGCGCCGGGGTTCTGCCAATCGCTGGAGTCCACGTGCAGGCCGACGATGGTATAGCCGGCCCGTTGCGCGTTGAGGGCAGGCTCCAGCTCGTCTGCCGTGGTCGGTTCGGCATCGCCGAAATAGGGCGCGCGGAACAGCGTCATGCTGTGGCCGACGAACGCTTCGACCAGACGCTGCGTGGCGTTGAGTTCGAGCGCGGTGGTCCCTTTCGAGGCATTGGCCAGATTGGGATGCGTGTAGGTGTGATTGCCGATCTCGTCGCCATCGGCGAAGATGCGTCGCAGCAGTTCCGGGCGGACCAGCGCATTTTCGCCGATCACGAAGAAGGTCGCAGGAACGTGCGCGGCCTCCAGCGTGGACAGGACCTTGGGCGTCCACTCGGCATCCGGGCCATCATCGAAGGGCAGGGCAAGCAGCTTGGGATCGGCGGCGCCGCTGCGGCGGACGACGAAGGGGGTCGGCAAGGCGCGGTACGTCTCGTTGCGGATCAGCTTCTGGGTATCGAAGCTGACCGCGCGCTCGCCCGCCACGGGCGTTGCGGTGATGCGCAGGATCTCGCCGTTGCCTTCCACGTCATTGCCGCTTTCGGCGACGGGCCGGGCAAGGTCGGGCAACTTGCCAGCCCGCATTGCGGCAAGATCGCTCCAGAAGCCCGGGTCTTCGGTTCCCAGCCGCCACAACGCCACGTCGCCAAGGCCAAGGCGGTTGAGCGCCAGCATCTCGTTCCAGCTGGTCGCCGCATCGAGCATCCACACGCTGTGCCGCGCGCCATCCTCGTCATAGGCAAAGCCGGCATTGCCGCTGGCCTTGTCGAAGATCACTTGTGCGCCGCTGTCGTGCGCCGCCAGCCAGGCATCGTTGATCGACAAGGCCTCAGCCTGTCTGTCATGCCAATCATAGGCGTAGCTGCCGAGCGCGATGACGAGGTGATCATGGGGGATACGGCGCGACACGTCCTCGACCTGGCGCAAGTACCAGTCCTGCGCGGCAATCGGCCCGGCCTTGCCGCTCTGCCAGTGCTGATCGTAGGCCATCGCGATGACCTTGGTCGTCACTTTGGCCAGCGCCTCGAGCGGCCATGCGGGATCGTCGACCGGCACGGTAACCGCCAGCTGTGCATTGGCCGGAAGCGTGGCCCGCAGGTCCTTCAGGAAGGCGAGATACTGCGGCATCGCGGATTCGGGCAGATTTTCAAGATCCATGACCAGCCCAGCACCGCCATGGTGGGCGACATGATCGGCCAGTTGCCGCTCCAGCCCGCGACGCCGCGCGGGCGAGGCCAGCAGCGCGGCGATCCCCGCGCCATCCCAGCCAGCTTCACCGACGTTCTGGACCATCGGCAGCACCTTGAAGCGATGCGGCCCGCGCGCGGCGAAGCTGTCGAGCCGGGCGTCCGTGGTCACGTGCAGCCTGTCGTCGGCGCCGGTCACGTTGATGCTGGCCGGAACCACCCAGTCAAGCTGGTCGGCGTGGCGGGCCAGCGAGAAGAAGCTGCCATCGCTGCCGGGTTGATAGAACCCGATGCCCAGCGCCGCGCCGTTGGCATGGGCATGGGGCCGGGGCAACCAGGCGCGCAGCCCGGCGATACCGTGCTTCGTGCCGTTCCCGCGGGGCAGCGAAGCGGCCGCATAGCGTGGCTGGGGCAACTGCATTTCCCGGCCGTGCGGCACCGAGACGAGAGTCGTGGCAAAGGCGATCGCGCCCAGCACGATGCAGGCGATCGCACACGCGAGCAGCCGCCTGGCAACAACGCCGCGGCGGCCGGTGGGGTCGAAGAAGAGCGGGCGGGTCATGCTGCTTCAATGCTCCGAACGGCCCGCCCATGCGCACGGCGGCCTTGACGGGGCAGCATTGCCACCGCGCACCTGCGCAGGCGGTGGGCGTTTCATGAACTTCCTGTCATGCTGGCCGGCGCATTGCGGCAATGGCGCCGAGCATCGTGGCCAGCACGCGGCGCGCATCGTGCTGCAGGTAATGGTTGCCGGGCAAGGCAATCGCATGCTGGCGCGGGCCATGGAGCAGCGGGCACAAGCTCTGTGTTTCCTCATCGCCGTGGATGCAGGAGACCGGTACCCAGTTCACCTGGCCAAGGGCGGCGGCGGGGCGGATATCCGGCGCACCCAGATAGGCGATGCCGGTGGGATCGGCGCGGAGGTAGACGCTGTCGGCTGGCACCACCATCACCACCCCGGCGATCTTGCGGCGCAGTGGGGCCGGCAAATCCGGCACGACGGCGGCGATGATGTCTGCGCCATAGGACTGCCCGGCCAGCACCACGCGATCGGCACCTGCGCCCAGGGCAGACCCGATGGCATCGGTGACGACGCCCATGGCCTCGGCGCGCGTGCGGTGCTGCGCAAACGCGACCGGGGAACTGACGCCGGTGACGCGATAGCCATGGGCGGCAAGACCGTGGGCCAGATCACCGCTCATTCCAAGGTCGAGGCCCATGTCGCCCGACAGGAACACGACCGCGGTTTGCGTCAGGGGGGAGCCGTCCAGGGGGGAGCCGTGCAGGGGGGCTGCGGCATAAGTCCTGTGCCTGTCCCAGCCGAGCAGGCCGAGCCGGGGGGCATTGGCCAGCACGGCAAGAACGATTGCGAGGCCCCCCGCCCAGACGTGCCAACGCCTGGCGGGCCGCCTTGCCAGGGCGTTCATGCCGCACACTCCACCAGCCGATCGCACCGTGTACCGAGCGGTGGCGGCGGCGGCGGCGGCGGCAGCAGGGGAACCACCACGCCCGGTGCCGGATGGCGGCCGATCAGGCGGGACACGTCCCGCAGCGATTGCAGCAGCGCCACGCCCGGCGGCCCGGCCAGATAGCGCGGTATCCAGCGCGGCGCGAACTTGTCCTTGTAGGCGCGCAAGCCGCGAAAGCCGTAGAACCGCTCGCCATGGCGGAACACCAGCGCCGCGGCGCGGGCCCACGCCGGCGCAAGACGCCGCCCGGCGATGCCCGAGAGGGGCACCATGCCCAGCGTGAAACGCCGATATCCTTGCTGCTGCGCCCAGCCCAGCAGGTTGACGAAGAGAAAGTCCATCGTTCCGCGCGGCGCGGCATTGCTGTGCCGCATGAGATCGACCGAGGCTTCTTCCTTGCCGCCGGTCAGCCAGAGATTGGCGAAGGCCACCGGGCGGCCATCGTGCATGACCAGCGCCATGTCGGTGCTCTGCAGATAGGCCGGGTCGAACCAGCCCAGGCTGAAGCCCTTCTCCCGGCCATCGCGCACGGCGAGCCATTCATCCGAAATGGCCCGCAACTCGTCGAGGATCACCGGGACCGCCGCTGCGGGGATGATGCGGAATGTCGCCCCGGCGCGCGCCGCCACCCGCTCCGACTTGCGGACCGAGCGCAGGTCCGGCGCGTCGAGCCGGAATTCGGCCAGATCGATCACTGCTTCCTCGCCATACTTCACGATCTGCAGGCCAAGGCCGATGGCGATATCGAGCACCGCCGAGGTTGCCTCGTACAGCAGCAGGCGGCCCTGCTGGCGGTGCGACATGTCGCGGATGCGCCATAGCAGGCCTTCCCAGGCTTCGGGCGCGCCCACCGGATCGCCCATCACCACCCATGTCGCGCCTTCGATCTGGTACATCAGGAAGGCATCGCCGCCTTCGGAGATCAGGAAGCGCTTGTCCCCGGTCAGCGCCAGCATCGCCTCGGTACGCGTGGCACCGGCCAGGATGCAGCGGATCGTTGCCCACTCCTCGGCCCGGGGCAGCGGGCCCGGCACGTGCGCTGCCGGGGCCAGCATGCGCCAGGTGGCAAAGCCGAGCAGCAGCACCGCGCAGCCGAGCATCGCGCGCAAATAGCGCGGCGCTTCGGCATCAAGCGCGAACCGCCACCACAAGGCATCGCTGTAGGGCACGTGGCGAAACGCGAAGAGCCCGGCCCAGCCGGCGAGGAGCGCGGCCATCGCGGTCGCTCCGATCCATCCGGCCCCGAACGGCTGCGCGGTCAGCGCGGTGCGCCGGTCGAACCGCGCCCGGCCCAGTTGCAGCAGGACCGCCAGGACCAGGCAGATGCCTGCCTCCTCGTAGTCCAGCCCCTTGCCCAGCGAGAACAGCACGCCGCCCGCAAGCAGCGCCCGCGCCATGACGGCTGCGCCATCAAGCCTGCGGTACAGGCCCGGCGCAACGAGCATCAGCGCGGTGCCAACCATGCTGGCGGCGACGTGGCTGATTTCGATCACTCCCAGCGGCAGCAGGTCACCCAGCGCGCCGATGCGCCAGCCGACCGGCGGCAAAGCCCCGGACAGGAGCAGCATTCCCCCGGCAACGAAGGTGGCCGCGCCCAGCAGCACCGGCAGGAGATCGGCCACGACCCCGCGCATCCCGCCGAACAGGCGGGCAAGCCGTGCGTTCCTCGTCACCTCGTGCCAGGCGAGCAGGACCACGCCCAGTGCCAGCGGCAGCACGTAGTAGATCAGCCGGTAGGCGATCAGTGCGGCAAACAGGGCGCTGCGATCCTGCGCCGGCAGGACGGCAAGGACCGTCGCCTCGAACACGCCGAGGCCGCCGGGCACGTGGCTGATCAGCGCGGCGAGGATGCACAGCGCCCAGGCCAGGACGAACAGCGGCAGGGCATGTATGTCGGCACCGGGAATCAGC
>JAPLPG010000150.1 GCA_026400375.1 Novosphingobium sp.
ACTTCGCTTCGGGCGCCAGCCGGTAATCCACCGCCAGCACCGCCGCGCCGCTCGCCCGGGCAAGCGCCCGCGCCGTGCCATCGTGCGATTCCAGATCGCCGATCACCCAGCCTCCGCCATGGTAGAACAGGACCAGCGCCGGGGTTTCCTCCGCGCCTTCGGGCACATAAAACCGCGCGCCGATGGTCCGCCCGGGCAGGTCGAGCGACAGATCGCGCACCTGCGCCACCGCAGGCGGCGGTCCCATCTGCATCGGCTTGTTCATCTCCCGCAGCATCTGCGGCGTGACCGCGGCATAATCGACCGGCGGCATCTGCGCGAAATAGCCCAGCAGCGCCTCTACCTGAGGGTTAAGCGTCATCGTTCTCTCTCCCGGTTCAGCCAAACTGCCTGGCGATCTCAGCCACGGCCGCTGCCACATCACCCCGACGATAGCCCAGCAGCGCGGTTTCGCCAGCGTCGGGTTCATAACTGATCGTATTGCCGCGCCCTTGCGGGATGGCGATATCGGGCAGGAGCGGCAGTTCCTCGTCGCGCGCCTCCAGCACCACGTCGCTGCCGACGGCATCGAAGAACAGCTGAAAATACTGCCGGAACGTCAGGTTTTCATCGCCCACCAGATAGGCCTTGCCCGGCTCGCCGCGCAGCAGGGCGCCTTCGATCGCCTCGGACAGGGACCGGAACGACATGAAGTTGGTGCCGCCGGTCGGCGCATAGAACGGGATCGGGATATTGCCCTTGGCCCATTGCACATAGGGATCGAAGATCGCGCTGGGCAGGCCGGGCACCGTGCCGACCATGAACGGCGCATTCACGCTCACCACGTCAAAGCCCGGCGCACCCTGCGCCCGCGCGCCTTCGCACGCGGCAAGGCGCGACTGGATGTAGACATTGCCGGCCACCAGTTCAGGCGCCGCCTGCGGATAGAAGCTGCCCAGCTGCACCGCGCGGGACACGCCAGCTTCGCGCGCGGCGGCAAAGAACGCGGGCAGGGCCACGTGGTTGGCCTTGTGCAGCCACGCGCCAAAATCCTCGCCCTGCGGCACGTGGCGCGGGTCGTTTCCGGCGGCAAACACCACCCAGTCAAAGCCCTTCAGCCGGTCCGGCGTGAAATCGCCCGCCACATAATCGCCCTGCATGAAGCCAAGCCCGGTCAGCGCCGTACCCTCGGGCGCCGCCGTGCCGCGTCCGGTGATGGTCACATCGTGGCCCTGTGCCGCCAGATGCAGCGCGGCATGGCCGCCGAGCGCGCCAGTGCCACCAACTACGAGGACTTTCATGATCTGCTCTCCATTATCGGCCGCACTTCTTCCCAATCCACCACCAGTTCGCGCCGGGTGAACTTCCACAGGCCCGCCTGACGCGCCCACTGATCCTGATAGCGGATCGCCCAGACCAGCAGCACATCGCGCCCGTCCGGCCCGGTCATGCGGTGTTCGGCGGTGGAGCGCGTCTCGCCCGCCGCCGTATCGCCGCTCACCACCGCGTCCATGTCGTGCACCACGTGCCGCGTGGCCTTGAACGCATGGGCCAGGTGATCGATCGAGCCGAGATTGGCCTCAAGCCCGCTGATGGCAAAGCCCGGGCCGACGATCGCCACGTCCTCGGCCAGAACCTCGCGCCATAGCGCCTTGTCGCGCCGGTCCGCGCCCAGCGCATAGCGCTCGGCCGTGCGGCGCAGGGCCTCAAGGTCGCTCATGCTGCTGTTCCGGGAATGACCAGCCCATTGCCCGAAATCAGCGGCACGTTGGTCCATTCGCCCTGCGGCGTGCGATACCACCCGCCCGCCGCCAGCGCCCCGCCATCGACATTGAGCGCGGTGCCGGTCACCCACGCCGCCAGCGGACTGGCCAGATAGAGCGCCGCACCTGCGCAGTCCGATGGCTGGCCGAACCGGCCCAGCGGAATCCACCGCTCCTCGTGCGCGCGGTTTTCCCGCGGTATCATGAAATCGAGCGCCACTTGCGGCGTATCGGTCGTCTCGGGCGCGATGGTGTTCACGCGGATGCCCTCCGGCCCCAGTTCCAGCGCCAGGCTCTTGGTAAAGCCCGTCACCGCCCACTTGGCCGCCGCATAGACGCTGCAATAGGGAATGCCGCGGTGCGCCTCGATCGAGGTGACATTGATGATGTTTGCCCCCGGCCCGGCCTTGCGCAACAGCGGAATCATCGCGCGGGTCATGCGCAGCAGCTGGCCAAGGTTGGTGTCGAGGATGTCGTCGGCCTCCTCGTCCTCCAGCATGGCAAAGGGCCGCGCGTGAACGAAGTGGCCGACATTGTTGACCAGCACGTCCAGCTTGCCGGTTTCAGCGGCAATGCGTTCGGCCAGCATTGCGCCCACCCCGCGCTGCCGCACATCGCAGCGTATCACCCGTGCTCCGGGCATGGCGGCTTCGGCCTGATCGGCGCGGGCGGGATCGATCTCGGCAATCACCACTTGAGCGCCCGCGCTGGCAAAGGCTTCGGCAATCGCCCGCCCGATGCCCACGCCGCCGCCTGTCACCAGCACGGTCTTGCCGGAAAAGTCGAGCGCATGCGCAAAGGTGCTGGCCTGCGGGTTCGCAGTCATCGGATGCGGTTCCTCTCCACGCCAATCAATCGGCGATTATTATGGGTTATTTCTACGCATAGTGCTTATTGCCAGCGACCCTGTCAACCGGATGCGCAGCACAAATGCTCGGGCGCTGCTATGCCCCCGGCTGATCTGCCGGAATGTGCACGATCAGCCCGTCCAGTTCCTCGCCCAGCTGGACCTGGCACGACAGGCGGCTGTTGGCGCGCACGTCCACACCCTCGATCAGACCCAGCATCTCGCGCTCGTCCGGGTGTGCCGGGCCGGTCTTGTCCAGCCATTTGGGATCGATATAGCAGTGGCAGGTGGCGCACTGCATCATCCCGCCACACAGCGCGTCGATCCCGTCCACCAGATTGCCCACGGCCAGCTGCATCAGGGTCATGCCCTCGAAATTCACGCAAGTCCGCGCCGTCCCGTCGGGCTGGACGAAAGTCACCTTGGCCATAGTTCCCCCTTCACCATCCCCCAACGTTCGTCATTGCGAGGAGCGAAGCGACGAAGCAATCCAGGGCCGCGCCGCGCCGACCCTGGATTGCTTCGCTCCGCTCGCAATGACGAAGCGCGGGTGCAAGCCTGTTTCAAACGTGCGCCGGGCAACCGGCCGCCTTGGCCAATGCGGCGGCATCAACCGCCGCTGCTTCGCCCGAAACCTTGCGCCGCTTGTAGCGCACGCGGCAGGGCTGGGCGGGCCAATAGGTCGATGCGCCGGCAATTGGCTTGACCTCGTCCATCAACTCCATGTCGAAGTTCTGCAACAGGATCACCAGCAGCGCCTTCATTTCCATGCGCGCGAAGTTCACGCCGGCGCAGCGATGCACCCCGCCGCCAAAGCCGATCAGTGAATTGCTGGTCGTCTGCGCATTGGGGTTGGCCGGATTGAAGCGTTCGGGATCATAGGCATCGGCGTTGGGGAACGTCTCCTCCATGCGGTGGCTGACCGATGGTGCCAGCAGCACGAACTCGCCCTTGCGGATGGTATAGCCCTCGCGCACGATATCGGCGTTGGCCTTGCGCGAAAGCATGTAGGCCACCGGATGCAGCCGCTCGGTCTCGCGCAGGGCAAGATCCATCTTTTCCATCGCGATGGCGTGTTCCCAGCTCAGGTTGCCGCCATCGCCGCCGCCCAGAAGGCCGGTGATCTCGTCTCGCAGCACCTGGGCATAGGCAGGATGCTGCAACAAATCGGCCAGTGCCCAGCTGACCTGTCCGGCGGTGGTCTCATGCCCCGCCCAGACCAGCAGCAGGATCAGGTGGCGGATGATCTCGTCGGGCACCGGGCGACCATCGGGATACTTCGTCTCGATCATCGTCTGGAAGAAATCGGGCGGATCGAGCGGCGCTGCGCGGCGCTTTTCGATCCACGATTGCAGGATCTTGTGCAGCTTCTTCTTGGCGGCCTGCGATTTCAGCATCTTGGGCGTGGGCAGCCACAGCGGCAGAACGATTTCCATCCCGCCCGAAAAATCGCGGAACAGGTCGAAGAATTCGTGCCCCAGCTTTTCGTGGAATTCGCGCCCCATGAAACTGTGCGCGGCAATGTCCATCACGATCGGGCCCAGCGTCGGGATCAGGTCGAACTCGCCCTCATCGCCCAGTTGCGCCACCAGGTTCAGCGATTCCTCGACCATCACCGGCACATATTGCTTCATCGATGCCGCCTTGAACCGGGGCATGATGATCGAACGCTGGCGCAGGTATTCGTCCATTTCGGCAAATGAATAGAAATCGGGCGAAAACATCTTGAGGAAGAACGGCATGGATTCGCGGATCGACAGCAGCTTGTCGGTTTCCTCGAAGAAAAAGCGGTTGTGTTCTGGCCCCAGCATCACGTTCATGCGCTGGCCCATGAAGTTCATCGCGAACATCCGGCCCCTGGTCTTGTACCCGCGCTTCAGGACGCTGACCGGATCGCGGAAGAATTGCGCAATATGCCCCAGCAGCGGCGCGCCGCCATCGAGCAAGGGAAGGCCACCTCCGGCGTTTGCCGCACTCGCCATGCCATATCTCCCACAAGACACGCCGGTTTGGCCCGGCATTTGATGGCGAGAGGGTATGGACGGGCAGACGCTGCGCAAGAGGCAGGCGCGGGAGTGGATCACGTGATGATCCGCGCGGGATCATGGCGTGGTTTGCTTTGCGGCCGGGGGTGGGTTTACGACGCCCTCGAACTCAATAGACCGCCGCCGGGTTCTTCGGACGCGGGCTGCCCAGCATTTCGCGGTGCGAAGGGCGCTCGTTGCCCCGGTCCGTCACGCCCAGTTCCCTGGCGATCTCGGCCACGATCAGCGTCTGCCCCGATAGCTCGTCGCGGTTCGGCGCCTTGTCGATGGCGTCGATCACGTGGGCGGAAAACTCGGGGTTCTCGGCCATGGCCAGAAAGCCTTCGTACTGTTCGGGATTGGTCTTGAGCGCGATCTGCGAACGTTCGGTCACTTGCGGGCCCAGCCACAGCGAGACCGCCGCAACGCCGGTGCCCCGGAAATCGTGCTCCATATCGTGGGCCAGCTTGTCCAGCCCGGCCTTCTGCGCGCCATAGGCCGGCCCGTGCATGTAGCAGTTGGCGCCGAATGACGATGTCATCGCGATGATGCCCGACCCTTGCGGCACCATGATCCGCGCGGCGTGCCAGCTGGCCACATAGGCGCTGCGCAGACCCACATCGAGGATCTTCTGCGCATCCAGTTCCTTCTCCCAGAACGGAAGCTTTTCAATCAGTTGGTGGTGCATGTAGGCGGCATTGTTGACCAGCACATCCAGCCGGCCCTGTTCTGCCATCACCTGTTCGAACAGCCGCGCGACCGATGCGTCATCGGCATGATCGCACACCGCCGCAATGCCCTTGCCGCCGTTTTCAGTCACACGTTGCGCGGTTTCGGCCACGGTGCCGGGCAGGACCGAGCCGTCCCAGCCCTTGGCATCGCCCGGCGTCACCGTGCGGCCGGTGACATAGACGGTATAGCCCAGTTCGCCGAAGCCCCGCGCGATCCCGGCGCCCGCGCCGCGACTTGCACCGGTAACGATTGCGACTTTTGGTTGAGTCATCGCGTCTATCCTTGTTTCAAAAATCGAATTGCGAGGTCGGGATCACGTCGATCCGGGTAAAGTCGATGAAGCCTGCGCAACTGTCCATCATCGTGGCCAGGTTGGCGGCGAATTTTTCGGGTTCGCCCACCGCATCGAAGAACGCCTCGGGCTGGTCGAGCGCTTCCAGCGGAAAGCATTCTTCCACGAAAGCGTCATAGGCCGGGGCGTCGTCGGTCAGCGGGCGCACGATCAGGTTCTGCACATATTCGAAGTTCGATTGCGTCTCGATCGCCACGCGCGTGTGGTGCGAATGCCAGTGCGCGATGGCGGCTTCGCGCGTCATGTCCGGGCGGAACGAGATGAAGCTGGCCTGGCTCCAGCCCCGCGTTCGGGAAACTACCGTTGAAATCATTGGATTGTTGGAAAGTTTCCCCGGGGAAACAGCGGCTTGCGAAGGTTCGGCGTTGGCGATGATGGTAGACTCGCAAACCAGCCACGCGGCAAAGCGCGCACTGTGCTCCGCCAGCGCCGCATCGACTGCTCCGCGAAATCGCGCGTTGGCCGATGGCATCCAGAACTGCGCAATCGCTGCCTGCTGGGGCGCTTGCCACGTCTGTACCAGCCCCGCACCCGGAGCCACAGCCGCATCGCGCAGGTTCAGCCGCACCGCTTGCGCGCCTGCCTCAGCCAGCGCGGCGGGGAGGGTGGCCAGCAGACGCGTGCCATAATCGGCGTGGCTTTCCTCGTTGGGCGCCCACAGCGCTGCGATCACCTTTTCCATGCAGCAGTGTTCCTCAATCGAAGTTGGCCTGCCCGCCATCGAGCGGTATTGTCGCGCCGGTCAGGTAGGCCAGATCCTGCCCCGCCAGCGCCACCAGCGCCCGGCCGATATCGCCTTCGAGCGATCCGACGCGGCCCAGCGGTATCGTGCGGAAAAAGGCCTGCGCTTCTTCGGGGTTGTTCTCGATCCACCATTTCAGCCCGGGCGATTCCGCGTGGGGGGCGATGGTCAGCACGCGGATCGCCTCGCCGCCCCATTCCGCAGCGGCGGCGCGGGTAAGCGAACGGATGCCCTGCTTGACTGCGGCGTAAGCGCCATATCCGGTCATGTCCCAGCGGATTCCGGCAGACGAACAGAAGTTGAAGATCGTGCCCCCGCCGCGCGCGATCAGATGCGGCCGGGCCAGCTTCATCAGGCGCAGCGTGGCCAGCGGCCCGGATTCAAAGCCTGCGGTAAATGCCTCGTCGGTCACGTCCTCCAGCTTGCCCAGCGGCACTTCCTGCGCGTTGTTGATCAGGATATCCAGCCCGCCGAATTCCGCCACGGCGGCAGCGACCGTGGCCGCCAGATCGGCAGCGGACTTCACGTCACAGGCCAGCGCCAGCGCCCTGCCACCGCGTTCGCCGACCATGGCGGCGGTCGCTTCCACCTTGGACAGCGTGCGCCCGGTGACGGCCACCGCAGCGCCGGCGCCCGCCATGGCCAGCGCCACGCCCTGGCCGATGCCCTGTCCGGCGCCAGTAATCAGCACCACTTTGCCCGATAGATCGGTCATGCAATTGTCCTCGATGTCAGTGAATGTAGCGTGCGCGATAGGAGGCGAATGCCGCGCGCACGTCGGCTTCGTTCAGGCCAAAGCGTTCAAGCGAATAGTCATGCATCGGGCGCTGTTCGCGCTTGTTGCCGGCCATGAATTCGGTCAGCGCGGCCTCGATCCGTTCATCAAGCGGCACGCCGATGTGGGCCAGCACGCGCCGCGCCTGCTTCAGCGGCTCCCTGGCCACTTCGCGATAGTCGATGTCGATGAAGCGGTCCTCGCCAATGCGCGCGCGCGCTTCCTCGAAGCGCTGCATCCATCCTGCCAGACGCGGGAACCAGAAGCCGCCCACCGCCTCGTCCGAATGGACCGAATTCAGCTTGTAGAGCGCCGCTTCCATGCTGACGTAGCTTGGCACCACTTCCAGCGGATCGCGGTGCGTCATCACGAGCACGGCCTTGGGGAAAGCATTGGCGATCACATCGGTGTAGGGCAGGTTCTGCGGGCTTTTCAGCACCCACTTCTTGCCGCGCCGGGTGGGGTCCTGCCACTGCAGGTACTTCAGGATCGTCTCGAGATCCTCGTACCCCTTCGACTGGTCGTAGCTGTCCAGCCATTTCGCGAACGAGGGGATGAAGGTCATCGCCTCGACCATGGTGGTGATGAACAACTGCCCCAGGATGATGATTTCCTCGTCCGGGGCTTCGGGATCGAGCGGGTGGATCGAGGCGAGTTCGGGCGACAGGTTCAGCCAGCCTTCGATCATCGCGTTGGCATAGGCGCGGCGGGCGACCGGGTTGCCGGGTTCGTCACCGGGCAGCGGGGCATAGTTCTGCGCTTCGTACCAGCGGATCGCGGTCATCCCCGGCGCGCTGGCCAGCAGGCGGTGGAAGATCGTGCTGCCGGTGCGTGGCAGGCCCAGGATGATTGCGGCAACCTCGACCGTCTCGTCGAGGATTTCGGGGTGCTGCTTGATGTCCTCGACCATGCGCAACCGGCTGGCCAGGCCCTTGACGATGGATTCGGTCTGCCCGCCAAATCCTGCTTCGGTCAGCTTGCCCTCGGCATTGGCGGCGGCGATGTACTGGTCCATCGGTTCGAAGAACCAGGTATCGCCGAAATCCGACAGTCCGGTGCGGGTCCGCGCGGCGGCGAGCAGGGTCTCACGGTCGAAAACCGGCGCAACGGTGGTGGCTGATGTGGCCATGGTGCAGTGTCTCTCCCGAAGACCGATATTGCCGTCATGCGTAGAGCATGGCGAGGTTATATTCGCAATTTGCGGTATTTTGTCAGCAAGACGCGAGCTTTGCAAACATCTTTGCGCAAAATCCGCTTAAAATCAGAATGCAACCACGCATCGCAGCGATTCGCCGCGCTTCATCAGCGCAAATCCCTCGTTGACCTGCGCCATCGGCAAGCGATGGGTGACCAGATCATCCAGATTAAGCCGCCCTTTCGCGTAGTGATCGAGCAGGCCCGGCAACTGGCTGCGGCCCTTCACGTTGCCCATGAACGATCCTTGCACCGTGCGGCCCAGTTGCAGCTGGAACGGCACCAGCTGCAACACGTGGCCATCGGGCGGCACTCCCAGCACCACGGTGCACCCGCCGCCGATGCGCGTGGATTCAAAGGCCTGGTGCATCAGCGCAACCGACCCGGCAGCTTCGAACGCATAATCCACGCCGCCCCCGGTCATCGCCTGGATCGCTGCCACGGCATCGACCTGCCGGGCGTCGACGAAGTCGGTCAAGCCGAAGCGCCGGCCCTGTTCGTGGCGCCGCGGGTTGATATCCACGCCGATCACGCGCGATGCGCCCGCCAGCCGCGCGCCCTGCACCACATTCAGGCCGATGCCGCCAAGCCCGAATACCGCGACGGTTGCACCTGCTTCGACATGGGCGGTGTGCAGTACCGCGCCAACGCCGGTGGCGACGCAGCAACCCGCCGTGCAGGCAAGGTGAAATGGCACGTCCTTGCGGATCACCGCCACATTGCGCTCTGCCATGACCACGAATTGTGCCAGCGAACCGACGCCCGAATAGGCGGCGACCGGCTGTCCGTTCAGCGAGAACGGGGTGCGCTGCGTGGCGATGTCGGCAAGGAATGCCTCGCACAGGTTGGTCTTTTCGGACCGGCAGTTGCGGCAGGCGCCGCATTCGCCGATGCCCAGCGGAATCACATGATCGCCCGGCGCAATCGAGGTTACGCCCGGCCCCACTTCGCGCACCACGCCGGCGCCTTCATGGCCGACGACGACGGGAAACGGATAGGGCGCGGCGGTGCCTTCCAGCTGGCTGAGGTCGGTGTGGCACAGTCCGCTGGCGATCACTTCGATCAGCACTTCACCCGGGCCGACGGGGGCCAGATCGAGCCATTCCTCGACCAGCGGAGTGCCCGGGGCGTGGCAGACCATGGCTCTGGTTTTCATGGCGTTTCCTTTCCGAGGAGGAGGTCGGCAGCCTTTTCGGCGATCATCGCCACCGGGATGGCGGTGTTGCCGCCGGGCAGGTGCGGCATGACCGAGGCATCGACCACGCGCAGCCCTTTCAGCCCGTGAACGCGCAAGGCGGCGTCCACCACGGCGAGTGGATCGGACCCCATCCGGGCGGTGCTGGTGGAATGGTAATCCGCCTCGGCGTGGGCGCGGATATGGGCGTCGATCTGTTCGTCGGTTTGCACGGATGGACCGGGGGCGAGTTCTTCCCCGCGCATCTCGTCGAACGCGGCTTGCGCGAATATGCGCCGCGCGATGCGCACGCCTTCGCGCATCACCCGGCGGTCTCCTTCCGTGGCGTTGTAGTTCTGGTCGATCAGCGGGGGCACATCGGGATCGGCGCTGGCCAGCGTCACGCTCCCGCGCGATTGCGGGCGGGCAACATTGATGTGGGCGTAGAAGCCGTGCATCGGCTCCATCCTGCGGCCGTTTTGCGCAAACAGAGCCGATACCAGCAGCATCTTGATATCGGGTTCATCGAGCGCCGGGTCCGACCGGACCATGCAGGCCACCGACATGCCGGGATCGGCCAGCGGCCCCGTGCGCAGCGCCAGATATTGCGCCATCGCCAGCGCGCCGCGCAGGGGATTGAGGTAGCGCAGCATCGACCATGGCTTGGTCGAACGATACTTCACGTGCGCGGCCAGATGGTCCTGCAGGCCCTGACCGACGCCGGGCAGATCGTGGACCGGGGCGATGCCGTGTTCGGCCAGATGCGCGGCGGGGCCGACGCCCGACAACATGAGCAGTTGCGGCGTGTTTATGGCTCCTGCCGACAGGATCACCTCGCGTGCGGCGGTGGCGAGCCTGTCCTTGCCCTGCTGGCGGAACACCACGCCGGTGGCGCGGGTGCCATCGAAGATGACGCGGCGGCTGTGGGCCTGCGTCAGAACGGTAAGGTTCGGGCGGCGGAGGGCCGGGCGCAGATAGGCCGAGGCGGCGCTGCAGCGGCGTCCACGCGCCACCGTCAGATCTACCGCGCCAAAGCCATCGCGAATCTTGCCGTTCAGATCGTCGGTCAGCGGGTATCCGGCCTGCGCGCCTGCAGCCACGAACGCGCGGGCGAAGGGGTGGTCCTGGTTCGCGCGGGTGACCTGGATCGGGCCGTCCGTGCCGTGCCAGGCGTTCTGCGCGGGAGCATAGGTTTCCAGCTTGCGGAAATAGGGGAGGACATCGGCGAACGACCAGCCGCGATTGCCCGCCTGCGCCCAGCGATCGTAATCGGAATGGAAGCCGCGATCATAGGCCATGCCGTTGATCGAGGAACCGCCGCCCAGCACCTTGCCGCGCGGGAGATAGAGCATGCGTCCATCGAGATGCTGCTGCGGGGCCGACATGTAGCGCCAGGCATGCGCGCCCGAGAGCATGATCGGGAGCAGGCCACCGGGCGCGGTGATCAGCGGGCTGGAATCCTTGCCGCCCGCTTCGATCAGCAGCACGCGCAGTGCGGGATCGGCAGACAGACGATTGGCCAGGATGCACCCGGCCACGCCGCCGCCGACGATGACGTAATCAAATTCGCGTCCCTCCATGCCGATCAGATTTCGACGGCGGACAGGATGTGGCGGGGCGTGCCTGGAAAGACATAGTCGAATTCGAAGACCATGCTTTCGCCCAGTTGCCCGGCGCAGACCAGATCGGTTTCGACAAAGACCTGCACCCCGCCGCCGCCATAGGCATGGCGCGTGACCGTGGCGAAGACCGGGGATGCATCGAGCCGCGCATCGATGGCAGCATCGCCGGGCCGGGCCCGGTTCATGCCGATGGTGATGCGGCCCTTGAGGTCCGGGTCATCTGCGGCGAGGTGCTGCAGATTCAGGACCATCGCTTCAAGGTCTTCAAGCGAATCCACCAGCAGCGCGAAGTGGAAGCTGGCTTCGAAATCCTGCGCCATCATCGCGCGATAGGCGGATACGGCGGGGTGTTCTTCGCCGGTGCCCACGCCCAGCGCGGTGCGCATGGCGGCGATCAGGCGTGCCTGCGGTTCGGGCAGGCAGGACAGGAAGACGATGCCATCACCGCGCGCGACATGATCGGGCGACACGACGAAGCGATAGAAATTGCCGCCGGGCAATGGCAGCATCTGGCTTTCGACCAGGCCCATCTGCGCAAGCAGCCGGGCGGCCAGCGGGCCATCATCGGGCCTGGCATAGTGCAGCGCGATGTGGCCCATGGTCAGGCCGGCACGGGGTGCTGTCGTTGCCATTGCGGCCCCTCCCAGTTTGTCTCTATGCGCTGAAAAGATATTCAGAAAATACGAGTCATGGCGTTAAACGGCACAATCGCTTGTGGAAACGCGAAACACAAGGGGCTAGGCCATGCTCCATGTTTCGCCTCGGCCTCGATCATCTGACCGTTATCGACACCACGCCGGTGCACCTGACGCAGGTGGCCCATGCGGCGGGCTGTGCAGGAATGTGCCTGTTCCTGCACCCGATGGCCGAATTGCCGCTGATGCCCCGGTTTGACATCGTGGGCGACCGCGCGGTGCGGGCCGAGGCGCGCGCGGTGATGGCCGACCTGGGCGTGACGCTGGACCTTGCCTATCCGTTTTCGCTTGGCGGGCGCACCGATCTGGCAGCTTTTGCGCCGGCCATGGACTGTGCGGCGGACCTTGGCGCCCGGCTGCTCAACGTGCTGGTCTATGACCGCGACGCGG
This sequence comes from Novosphingobium sp., assembly GCA_026400375.1. Classification (GTDB taxonomy): domain Bacteria; phylum Pseudomonadota; class Alphaproteobacteria; order Sphingomonadales; family Sphingomonadaceae; genus Novosphingobium. Next base: position 12,290 of record JAPLPG010000150.1, read on the forward strand.
CGCGGCGGGCCGACACATTCGGACGGTTCTGCGACATGGCGGCGCGGTTCGGGCACCGGGTGGCGGTGGAATTCTACCCGCCATCGCAAGTGCCATCGCTGGCGGCGGCGCTGGACCTGGTGGGGCAGGTGGGCCGCCCGGGCGCGGTGGGGGTGAATGTCGATCTTTTGCACCTGATGCGATCAGGCGGGACGGTGGCCGACCTGGCGGCGGCCGGGGACCGCGTGCTTTATGCGCAAGTCGCCGATGGGCCGCTGATGCCGCCCGCTGACCTTGTGCGAGAGGCGTCTTCGGAGCGGCAGCTGTGCGGGGAGGGGGCGTTCGACGTGGCCGGGTTCATGCAGGCCTTGCCGCCCGGATGCCCGTTCAGCGTCGAAATCCCGCGCGATCACGCGGCGGGGGTCTTGCCACCGCAGGAGCGCGCGCGGGTGGCCGCTGACAGCGTGCGGGCCACGGTGGAGAAGGGCGCTTAGCGGACGCCCGCAAGCCGGAACCACCGTTCGCCCTGAGCTTGTCGAAGGGCACCGAGTTCGGCGCGGGCATGCTTCGACAGGCTCAGCATGAGCGGTTTGGGGCGGGGGCGTTCCGGACTACGCCCCGCGCAACGCTGCCAGTTCCTCTGCCGTCAAGGTCAGCGCATCGGCCCTGGCGCTTGCCACCACTTGTTCAGGCGATGATCCGCCGAAGATCGCCACCGTCTGGCACGGCTGGCTGAGCAGGTAGGACAGGGCGATTTCGTTGATCGACACGCCATGGCTTTCCGCCAGCGATTGCACCACGGCAAGGCGGCGGGCGTTGGCCGGGTTGGCGTAGCGCGATGCCAGTGGTTCTGCCACCGCGCCCGCAGCCGCTTTCGTGAAGTACCCGCCCGACTGCGCGGCATAGGCGATGACGGGCAGACCTTCGTGCAGGTCTTCGTATTCGCCTTCGTAGTAATGGTAGTAACCCTGCTGCGCGGCAGCGGCGGTGTCGGGCATTGCCAGCCCCCAGAAGGTTTGCGCGACGACGAAGCCCGCTTTGCCAAGCGAGGCGGCGTAGGCATTGGCGGCGGTAATACGCTCTGCCGCCCAGTTCGATGCGCCGAAATGGCGGATGCGGCCGGCCTCACGGTGCGCGATCATCGCATCGACGATCGGCTCCACCGGGCTTTCGGGGTTGTCCATGTGCAGGAAATAGAGGTCGATGGCGGCAACGCCCAGATGATCGAGGCTCTGCGCCAGGTCTTCGGCGATGTCCTGCGGCGTCACGCGGTTGCGATAGTCGCCCGCGCGGAGATCGAAGAAGCCGCCCTTGGTGGCGATGACCACGTCTTGGCGGTTGCGCGTCTTGAGCCATGCGCCGACTGCGCGTTCGCTGGCACCGATGGGAGCATCAGGCGCCCAATCGCCGTAGCTCCGCGCGGTGTCGATAAAATTGCCGCCCAGATCGGCATAGGTATCGAGAATGGCGTTGGCCTTGCCCTGATCGAGCATCCAGCCGAGCATGTTGGTGCCGTAGCACAGGCGACTGACGGCAAGGTCGGTGTTGTTCAGGGCTACCTTGGTGAGCATCGGCAAGTCCTTTGCGTTGAGAGGCCTCAGGCAGCGGCGCGGCGTCCTGCTTGCCGCCCGAAGAAGGTGCAATCAGCAAGGCTGAGCCCGGATGAATAGCCGTGGCCCCAAGCGGGCAGGCCCGAGGTGCAGCGACCTGCCGCGAACAGGCCGGGGATCGGGGTTCCGGCCCGGTCTAGCACTTCGCCATCGGTCGTTGTCTTCAGCCCGCCGAGCGTGAAGAAGCTGAAATAGCTGGTTTCGAAATTGCATTCGAGTGCCACGAAAGGCGACTGGTCGAGCGCTTTCAGGATCGGCACCTGCTTGTCGAACAGCGGATCGCGGCCCTGGCGCGCGTGATCGTTATAGAAGTGCATCGTGGCCGAAAGCGTGCCTGTGGGCATGTCCAGTTCGGCCTCGACCTCTTCCCATGTTTCGCCGGTCCCGGCGATGGTGATGCCGGCAAGGTCAAGCGGCTGGGTGAAGTGGGCGCTGTCCAGCAGCAGGTAGACCTTGCCCCCGGGCTGATCGACCGCGCAGCGACTGACCCGGCCGTGGTAGCAGTCCTCGTTGATGAAGCGCTGCCCGGCCACGTTGACGAAGACGCCGTGCGCCTGATCTGCCGGGATCGTCCACGGGCAGGTGGTGAAGAACTGGTCCATGTGGATGGCATCGCCGCCGACCGAGACGCCCAGTTCGATGCCGATGCCATCGTCCTTGTCACCGATGGGGCTGCTTACGCGGAAGCTTTCGGGGCAGTACTTGCGGCGCATGGCATCGTTGAACACGAAGCCGCCGGTGGCCAGCACCACACCCTTGCGGGCGCGCACGAAGCGGTCCTGATTATCGATCCGCACGACGGCGCCGGCGATGCGGTCGCCGTCGGTGATCAGCGCCACGGCGCGGGCGTCGACGTGTATCTCGGTGCCGAGATCGCGGGCGCGCCTTTCAAGAATGTCGACGAGCGGGCGGCCCCCGCCCCAGCCGACATGCTGGATCACGTGGCCGCGCGGGGCGGGCCTGGCGTGCCTGTAGAACGGGGCGGCGGCTTCGCTGCCCGACCAGATCAGCGTGGAATCGTCGGTCGGCTCGATCACCTTGCCGGGCAGGTAATTGCCGCGATAGGGCACCCCCTGATCCTTGAGCCACTGGTAGTGCGACAGCGCTTCGCGGCCATAGAGTTCGCACTTGGCCTCATCCACACAGGGGCCTCCGGCAAGCTTGAGGTAGGTGGTGAAGTCCTCGACCGTATCATCAAAGCCTGCGGCACGCTGCGCATCGGTGCCGCCGCCAATGTAGATCTCTCCGCCCGACAGGGCCGAGGCGCCGCCGCTGCCCGAACTGCGTTCGAACAGCATGACGCGCGCACCGGCCTCCCGCGCTTCTATGGCGGCGCAGGCGCCGGTTGCGCCGAAGCCGATCACCGCAATGTCCGTTTCAAGATCCCACTGCGGCACCTGCGCGATCGGCAGCGGTCTGACTTGCGAATATGCGGTCATCGGCGTCTTCCAATCCCGTGGCCGGGCGATTTTGGTGCCCGACTCATTTGCGTGCATTTCTGCACTGCATTCGTAATTTCCAATTGCATTAGATACGCAAATCGTCAATTGAAAAGCCTATAGCCTTTCGATATTGGCGATTTGCGAATCTGGTGCAGCGGCTTTTCCGCCCGCATCGGCAGAACATGGGAGAGCAGCCCCGGTGCAGGGCACGGACCACATCGATCTGACCGGAACGGTCGCCATCGTCACCGGTGGCACGCGCGGGCTGGGGCGGCAGATTGCGCTGGCGCTGCACGGCGCGGGCGCGGCGGTGACCGTGTGCGGGCGGACGGAGCCTGCGGACCTGCCCGAGGGGCTGGCCTTTCGTGCCGCCGATATCCGCGAT
>JAPLPG010000074.1 GCA_026400375.1 Novosphingobium sp.
CGCATGATCGGGCACAACCGCATCCGCGTGATCCGTCCGGGCGCGGTGATCACCAGCGATCATCTCCCGGTCCGCGTCAACCTGATCCTCGACGACGAAGGCACGCTCAGAACCATCCGCTGCGGCTGAAACGGCAGCTACTGCCGTTCCTGCGAAATCCACCTTGTGAAGCCAGGCGGCCTTTGGCATCCCATGGCCTCCTTCCTCCTCAGGAGAACCCCCATGGCCAACCCTATCCGCCTTTCACGCGCCTTGAAGATCGCGCTGCCGATCGCGCTTGTCGCTGCCGCCGCCCCGATGGTCGCCCAGATGCCCGAAGTCCCCGGCAAGGCCGACAAGTCGCGCGTCACCGCCGGCACCTACACCGCCGATGCCGGCCATTCGCTGGTCGCATGGAAGGTCAGCCACTTCGGCTTCAATGATTACTTCGGCCTGTTCGGTGACGTCACCGGCTCGCTCACCATCGACACCGCCAATCCTGCGGCGTCGAAAGTCTCGGTCACGATCCCCGTCTCCAAGATCGTGACCGCCAACGCCGCGCTGACCAGCCACCTGCTCAAGCCCGCCGCCGATGGCAAGCCTGCCGACTTCTTCGGCGCGGCGCCCGCCGATGCCACCTTCGTCTCGACCAGCGTCACCCCCGGCGCCGATGGCATGAGCGCGAAGATCGCCGGCAATCTCACGCTCAATGGCGTCACCAAGCCGGTCACCGTCGATGCCACCCTGGCCGGTGCCGGCACCAACCCGTTCACCAAGGCGGCAACGGTCGGGTTCCACGGCAAGGCCGTGATCAAGCGCTCGGATTTCAACGTGAAGTACGGGTTGCCGTTCGTGTCGGATGACGTCACGCTCGACATCACCGCCGCCTTCGAAAAGAAGTAACCCCTAGCGCATCAGGGAAAACGCAACCCGAAGCTCCTTCACGAAGGCTTCGGGTTGCTCCCATGCGGCGAAATGGCCACCGCGCTCCATCTCGCCCCAATGCACCAGTTGCGTGCAGGTCCGCTCGAACCACTTGCGCGGCGCTGGAATGATTTCCCTGGGGAACGCGCTGGCCGCGACCGGAATGTCGATCTGCACGCCGGTGATCGCGCCAAAGCTTTCCCAATATAGCCGTGCCGAAGATGCGCCCGCAGCGGTCAGCCAGTAGAGCATGATGTTGTCGAGAATATCGTCGCGCCTCAGCGACTCTTCCGGCGCGCCACAATTGTCGGTCCACGCCCACATCTTTTCATAGATCCAGCCCGCCAGACCCACCGGCGAATCGACCAGCCCGTACCCCACCGTCTGCGGGCGGGTGGACTGCTGCTTGGAATACCCGGAGTCCCAGTCCTGATAATGCTTCAGCGCCTGCATCGCCCGCAGATCCTCGGGCTGCGGCGCGGCCAGATCCTCGGGCGATGGTGCGGCCATCGGCATGTTCAGGTGAATGCCCCTGCAGCCCGGCGCCTTCATCGCCCCGATCATCGTCGTCACGATCGAACCCCAGTCCCCGCCCTGCGCCAGCCAGCTGTCATAGCCAAGCCGCGCCATCAGTTCGCCCCAGGCTTGCGCGATCTTCTGCACGCCCCACCCCCTCACGGCGGGCTTGCCGGAAAAACCGTAGCCCGGCAGGCACGGGATCACGAGGTGGAACGCATCGGCCGCGCTGCCGCCGTGTTCCTCGGGACGCGTCAGCGGCGCGATGCAGCGCCGGAACTCAAGGATCGACCCGGGCCAGCCATGCGTCATCACCAGTGGCCGCGCTTCCGGATGGGGCGAGCGCACGTGCAGGAACCGGATCATCACGCCGTCGATCTCGGTTTCGAACAGGCCCCAGGCATTGAGCATGGCCTGACAGGCATACCAATCGTACCCGTCGCGCCAGTGCGCAACCAGCCCTTGCAGCGCTGCCAGCGGCGCACCCTGCGACCAGTCGTCGACCGTTTCCTTTTCCGGCCAGCGGGTCATGTCGATGCGGCGGTGCAGATCGTCGATTGCGTCCTGTGGAACATCGACGACGTATGGGGCAACGGACATTTGCAACTCTCCCGGCGTTCTCGTTGCAAACATTCTGGACAAGCGCGCGCCGATTCACCATAGGCTTGTGGCATGATCTCTCGGCTTGACCTTACCCTGCGACTTATCCGCCCTTGGGCGTGAGCTGACGCGCAGGCTTCGTCCGGCGCGCACGGCGCCCAGGGGATGAGCAACTCAGCCAGCACAATCCATCCGAGTTACCGGATCATCCGAGTTCAAAGCCATGACCATGCTCAAGAATCCTTCGGCCAAGTATCGCCCGTTTCCGCAGATCGACCTGCCCGACCGCCAGTGGCCCAGCAAGACCATCACCAAGGCCCCGCGCTGGCTCTCCACTGACATGCGCGATGGCAACCAGTCGCTGATCGATCCGATGGACGCGGACAAGAAGAGCCGATTCTTCGATCTGCTGCTCAAGGTCGGGCTCAAGGAAATCGAGGTCGGCTTTCCCTCGGCCGGCGCTACCGAGTACGATTTCATCCGCGGACTGGTCGATGCCGGTCGCATCCCCGATGACGTGTTCGTGCAGGTCCTCACCCAGTCGCGCGAAGACCTGATCAAAACATCGTTCGAAAGCCTTGCCGGGGCAAAGCAGGCGATCGTCCATGTCTACAACGCGGTGTCACCGCTGTGGCGGCAGGTCGTGTTCGGCATGGACAAGGCCGATGTGCGCAAGATCGCGCAGGATGGCGCAAGGTTCCTGCGCGATCAGGCCGCGCGCTTCCCGCAAACCGACTGGCACTTCGAATACAGCCCCGAAACCTTCTCCACCGCCGAAGTCGATTTCAGCATCGAATGCTGCGAAGCGGTGATGGAAATTCTCCAGCCCACCGCCGAAAAGCCGATCATCCTGAACCTGCCCGCCACGGTAGAGGCTGCCACGGCCAATATCTATGCGGACCAGATCGAATATTTCTGCCGCAATCTGCCGAACCGGGATCGTGCCGTCATCAGCCTGCACACCCACAACGATCGCGGCACCGGCGTCGCTGCCGCAGAGCTTGGCCTGATGGCGGGCGCCGACCGGGTCGAAGGGTGCCTGTTCGGCAATGGCGAGCGTACCGGCAATTGCTGCCTGGTTACAGTCGGTCTGAACTTGTACACCCAAGGCGTTGATCCAGAACTGGATTTCTCGGATATCGACGAAGTTATCCAGACCGTCGAATACTGCAACCAGCTGCCCGTCCACCCGCGTCATCCCTATGGCGGCGAACTGGTGTTCACGGCCTTTTCGGGCAGCCACCAGGACGCCATCAAGAAGGGCTTTGCCGCCGCCGAACAGCGCAATGACGAGCTGTGGGCGATCCCCTATCTGCCGATCGACCCCGCCGATCTTGGCCGCAGCTACGAAGCGGTGATCCGCGTCAACTCGCAGTCCGGCAAGGGCGGGTTTGCCTGGGTGCTGGAACAGGACCAGGGCCTGAAGCTGCCCAAGAAAATGCAGGCGCACTTCTCGCGCCACGTGCAGGAACTGGCCGACGAACTGGGCCGCGAATTGCAGGCGGCCGACATCTGGGGCGTCTTCCGCAAGGCCTATCGCCTCGAGTCCCCGCAGCACCTGCAGCTTGTCGAATACGACGAAACGCGCGGGACCGATGGCACGCGCATCTTCGCCGGCAAGATCGCGGTCGATGGCAAGGTCCAGTCCGTGTCAGGGCGCGGCAACGGCCTGATTTCCTCGGTCGTCGCCACGCTCAAGGACGGCTTTGGCGTGGACATTGACGTCACCGATTACACCGAACACGCGATGGGCGCGGGCAGCAACGCCCGGGCCGCTGCCTATGTCGAATGCCGGACCGCCGATGGCCG
>JAPLPG010000187.1 GCA_026400375.1 Novosphingobium sp.
GCCCTTCTCGTCGCGGTTGAACTCGCGATAGGAGCCGAGATATGTCATCTCCAGCGGGCCGAAGTCCCAGTTCACTTCACCATCGACGCCCCAGGTGTTGTTATTAGCCGAGGGATCCTGGACCATCGCATAGGCGAGGGTGCGCAGCTGCTTCGAAGTGAAGTTGCCGCCGATGTACTGCTGGCTCTGGTAGCGCGGCGCACCTGCCGGAAGGGGTGCGAACCAGTTGCCACCAAGCACGCTGGTGAACTCGTTGCCCTTGATCGAGCTGTAGTTTGCGCGAAGAAGGATCGTCAGATCAGACGTCGGCTTGAACTGCGCCTGGAAACGACCGGAAAGGTTGTCCTTGAACGGGTTCAGGCTGAACGGATCTCCGGCCTTCTGATAAAGGTAGGTGTTCCGGCGATCGTACGATCCCGAGAAACGCAGGGCGAGAGTGTCGCTCACCGGCACGTTCACCATCGCATCGCCGCGGACGGTCTTGTAGTTCCCGTATTCGAAGTTGCCTGCTGCTTCGAAATGATCTGACGGCCGGTTGGTGATGACGTTCACGAGGCCTGCGGTGGTGTTGCGGCCATAAAGCGTACCCTGCGGTCCGCGCAAAACTTCAATACGGGCAATGTCGAAGAACGAGACTTCCTGTGCCTGCGGGCGGGCGATGTAGACGCCGTCGATAAGGAACGCCGCAGACGGGTCGCCTTTTTCCGTGTTATCCGTGCTGGTAACGCCGCGGATGGTGATTTGAAGGCCGTTATTTCGGACAATAGAGACGTTGGGAACCTGCTCTCCGAGGTTCGTGGCATTGGTAACGCCTGCAGAACGGAGCGCATCGCCGCTGATCGCGCTCAGGGCGATGGGCGTCTTCGACGCTGCAGACGCGGTTCGCTGCGCTGTGACGATGATTTCACCGATGTCGGTGCCTGACGGCTGCTGCGCTTCTTGCGCCATCGCGCTGTTACCAAACGCCGTCAATGTCAGCGCTGACGTGACCAGCAGGAAAAACTTCTGGCGAATGACCATCACACCTTACTCCCCCATGTTGATTCTCGAAAAGCTTTGCCGTTCCGATGTTTATGGAATCGGTTCACGGCAGGCGAGCTTCCCACCCGTAAAAAGCAGCCAACGTCAGCGCTGTCAACACTAAGTTGCGTCAGCGCTGACAAAACTCCTGGACGAGAGTGAGATTGGAACTTATGCCCATCGCCGTGAAGAACCGCAGACCTACTCTCGACGACGTTGCAGCCCGGGCTGGCGTGTCCGCCAAGACCGTTGCCCGCGTCGCCAATGGGGAGTCTGGAGTGGGTGAAGCAACGCGGGAAAAAGTGTCGCAGATCATCCGGGAGATGAACTTCCGGATCAATCATTCGGCCCGGGCGCTTGCGGCATCCAGAACCTATTCGATCGCGATCATCACCGGGTGGGTGCCTGCCTACTACATCACCCAGATGTTTGAAGCCGCTGAGCGCATTTCTACCCGCCGTGGCTTCCAGCTCGTGCTGCGGCAGATCGATCTTGCGGAACCTGGCGCCCTGGACGACTTTGCCGCAGCGCTGCGCCGCCAGCCTGTGGATGGAGCGCTGGTCACCGCGCCGTTGTGCGATGATTTTGCGCTTCTGGATCTGCTGGAAAGCGAAGGGATCCGTTACGTTCGGCACTCGCCCTTGCACGAACCTGAGCGGACCGACGCGGTTTATTCAGAGGAAGCGGATGGCACGCGCCTGGTCATCGATCACTTGATCGAGCTTGGGCACCGTCGCTTTGGGCTGCTTTCGGGCCCGTCTGGCCACTTCTCCAGTGCAGTGCGAACCCGGTCCGCACTTGAGCGCCTGGCTGCTGCCGGCATTGTGCCATCGGAAGTCCCCATTGTGCAGATTTCTGCCACATCGGGTGGATTCCGGGCTTCTTTCCAGGCGGCCGCTGCAATCATGAAAGCAGAGCCGAGGCCAACGGCGCTGTTCTGCTTCAACGATCTGGTCGCAGCAGGCGCATTGGCATACCTGCAATCGATCGGCCTGAACACGCCGCGCGATGTTGCTGTTGCAGGCTTCGGCAACGCCGACTTCGGCCTGTTGACCACTCCGCAGATCACCACTGTCCGCCAGCCGAACGCCGAAATGGCCGTCGCGGCGATGGAATGGTTGACGTCGCCAGCTTCAGCCGCGCCCCGATTACTCACATTCCCAGTCGATCTGATCACCCGCGCCAGCACGGACGCGCGCATCGGCATCGACTTTGGCCCCGGAGACAGCGTTACATGATATCGACCGACCGCAGGCACTTTATCGGCGGATTGCTCACGGGAGGCGCCGTTGCGGCGCTCTCGGGAACCCGCGCTGTTGCCAAAGTGGGCAGCCTGCCCAATTTCGTGGTGATCTATGTCGATGACCTCGGCTTCGGCGATATCGAGCCAACCGGCGGCCGCCTTATCCGCACGCCCAATCTGAACCGGATGGCACGCGCTGGCACCACGCTGACCGACTACTACGCGCCTGCAAACTTGTGCACGCCCTCCCGGGCCGGCCTTCTCACAGGCCGCTATCCGATCCGCAGCGGCCTCGCCAAAGGCGTGATCCTGCAAGGCGATCCGCGTTACCTCAAGCCGACCGAGATGACTTTGCCCAAGGCTCTTGGACCAGCCTACACCAGCGCACTGATCGGCAAGTGGCACCTCGGCAATATCGGAACACCCGCCTGGCCACCGACAAACAGCGGTTTCGATATGTTCTATGGCATTCCCTACAGCCACGACATGTCGCCGTTGAGCTTGTGGGAGGCGGACAGAAGTGGCGTATCGGAACGCCAGTTCACGCAAACGACGCTGCAGCAACAATTTGCCGACCGCGCTTTGCGGTTCATCGATGAAAACCGCTCGCGACCGTTCTCGCTCACACTGACACTCAGCGCCCCGCATCTCCCCAATTTTCCACCTGCGGAATTTGCGGGCAAGAGTGTCGCCGGACCATACGGCGATTGCGTAGAGCATGTCGATGCCATGGTCGGGCAAGTCCTGGCAAAGCTCGAATCTCTTGGTCTCTCCCGGCAGACGCTGGTGATGTTCACCTCCGACAACGGTCCGTGGTTCGAAGGCTCATCGGGCGGTTTGCGTGATCGCAAGGGTGGCGGCGGTTATGATGGCGCGTCACGGGTGCCATTCATTGCCATGCAGCCCGGCACCGTTTCAGAGAATGTTCGCTCGGCTTCCATCGCGATGGGTATCGATATTCTGCCAACCTTGTGCGCCAGAGCCGGCATCCCCTTGCCCAAAGGCATCGAGTTCGACGGGCGGGACCTCAGTGGCGTGCTGATGCGCGGCGAGGCATCGCCGCATGACCATCTCGTGCTGTTCAACGATGATCAGGTCGCAGCCATTCGTACGCAGGATTGGAAGTACGTGGATGGCAGCTACTACAAGGGCTACTACATGCCGTTGGCGTCACGCGGTTACCCGCAGCTTTACGACATGCGGACAGGCGGCGAGGACTACAGCCTGGCGGAGCGAAATCCTGATGTTCTCGCGAAAATGCAGGCCCTGTTCGAACTTGAAAAGCAAAAATTCAAGGCGACCTGAGAGTTGGCCGCTTACCGTCGATCCACCCGAGCCATTACTGGTATTGTGGCAGCTTTCTGCACGCCAGACCAAGCAGATGCGAATATCCGATTCAATGTGAACGGGCACTGCCTGTAACGGCGGGCTTTGCGCCGTCTTGCACGGTATGTGACGTGCCTGCGCGCAAGCGCTGCTTCGTCAAACGCGTAGCGCACCTTGCCCGCGCCGCCTTTCTCGTCGGACAGACCAGTCGTCACGGCGCTGCTCACTGCGCGGCTTTCCAGTCGCGGCGCAGCTTTCTGGCAAGGCTCCACTTGTGAACTTCGGTGGGACCATCATAGATGCGGAAGGCGCGAATTTCGCGGAACATTGTTTCTACGATGGTCTTGCCGGTCACGCCCGTGCCGCCCAGCACCTGCACGCACTTGTCGGCCACGCGCATCAGGGCTTCGGACACGGCGACTTTGGTCATCGAGCTTTCCACAGTACCGAGCGAGCCAGCATCGAGCACACCCGCGCACCAATCGATCATCAGTTCGCACTCCTCCAGATCGATCACATTTTCCGCCAGCATGAAGCCGACGCCTTCGTGTTCAATCAGCGTCTTGCCGAAAGCCATGCGACGGTTCGCATAGTCGACGGCGATTTCCTGCGCGCGAATGCATCCGCCCAGCCAGCGCATGCAGTGCGAGAGGCGAGCAGGTGCCAGGCGAATCTGCGCGTACTTGAAGCCTTCGCCGGCTTCGCCCAACATCTGGTCTGCAGGGATGCGCAGGTTATCGATAGAGACTTCGCAATGTCCACCCGGCTGCGAATTGTCTATCGTATTGGGCACATGGGTCACGCGGATTGCAGGATCGGGCAGGTCGACGAGGAACATACAGGCCCCGCTCTTGCTATCCTCTTCTTCGGATCGGGCCATTATTATGCCAATCCCGGCACCTTGTGCCCCGGTTGCAAAACACTTCTTGCCCTTGACGACCCAGTCATTGCCATCTTTGCGGCACGTGGTGATCATCATCGAAGGATCAGAACCGGCGCCCTGCAACTCTGCGGGTGCGGTCATGAAAAAGCATGACCGTGTGCGCCCCTCGACCATCGGCGCCAAGAACCGCTCCTTGAGCGCAGGACTGCCGACTTTGCCCAACAGACATGTTGCCTTCATCGGGCGCGGCAACATTGCATGCCAGCATGCCCAGCGGGGACAACCCGGCAGCCTTGAGGACGACTGCGGTTTCCCGTTGGTCGAGATGGGCGCCATCGTGAAGGATGTGCGGCGTCAGGATGCCAGCCTTACGCGCAAGAGACTTCAATTCGGCCGCCAGTCCGTCGGTGGGGTTGCCGTGATGATCCCGGCGCGGATCGCTTTCATAAGGCCCGACAACTCCGCGGACGAAATCCTCCACCTTTTGGGCAATGGTCATCGCCCGCGCAGACAGTTCATTGCCCATGCTTCTCTCCTGCGATTTTGGCAGCGCAGGTAATGGATCGGGATCGTATGACTGCCCGGGCAAATCCAGCACGCCACCCCCATTCACCGCACCGGAGCGTCTTCACCCCCAGCGATATTCGTCAGCTTTTGGCTGCGCCATTGCTTCGGCAAACGCATCATAACTCCACGGCCAGGTCAGCGGCACGCCGTCCTTGTCGAGATACCAGCTGGTGCAGCCAGAGCCAAAGATCGTTTTCCGCGCCGCCTCGGTGCGCCGTCGATCGTAATCGGCGTGGGCTTCCGCTGTCGGCTCGACCGTTCTGGCCTCGCCTTGCAGGATCGGCTCCATCAACTGTGCAAGATAACCCCACTGCCGCTCGGCGATATCAATCAGCGAGAAATTGCCGACCGGACCCGTCGGCCCGTTGAGCATGAAGAAGTTGGGAAAGCCGGGCAACGTCACCGCATAGTGCGCCGTCGGACGCTCTTTCCAGAATTCGTCGAGGTCGGCCCCGTCAGCCCCCTTCACGGTTGTGGGCCGAATGAAACGGTCAGCGCGGAAGCCGGTTGCCAGAACGATCACGTCAAGCGGATGAAAAGTACCATCCTTCATGCGGATGCCTTCGGGTTCGATCCGTTCGATCAGCCCCACTTCGACATCGACATTGGGTTTTTGCACCGCGTCGTAATAGCTCCACGAGTAGATCAGCCGCTTGCATGCCGCACGATAGTTGGGGCGCAACTTTTCCCGCAGTGCAGGGTCTCGCACGGCTTCCTCGAGGTTGCGACTGCAGAGATCCTCGATCTCGCGCATCGCCGGGCTGTCGGGATCAACGATGGCGGAATTGAAGCGGCGGATACCGTTCCAGTAATCATCACCCGACCGGATCGCATCAATGCGGTCAGGATCGGCACGAAAGGCGGCGCGATCTTCGTCCGTATAGGCGAACTGCTGGACGGGCAGAATCCATTGCGGGGAACGCTGGAAGTGCACCAGCTTCGAAGCCACATCCGCCAGTGCCGTCACGATCTGGACGCCAGTCGAACCGTTGCCGACAATCCCGATGCGCTTCCCTTCCAAGGCCACGCTGTCGTCCCAGCGGGCCGAGTGGAACATGGCGCCAGCAAAGCTTTCCTTGCCCGGGATCGCGGGATCGTTGATGTGGTGCAATACGCCAGAGGCTGCAATCACGATATCCGCGCTATCGCGGGTTCCGTCAGCCAGCTCCACCTGCCAGCGCGAACCATCCCATTCGCAGGCAGTGACTTCATGGTTCAGGCGGATGAAATCGCGCACCGCGAAATCGTCGATCACCTTTTCGAAGTATGCCTTGATTTCGGGGCCGGGCGCATAAAACGCGCTCCAATCAGCGTGGGGTGCAAAGCTGTAGGTGTAGCAATGCGCTGGCACATCGCAGGTAAGGCCCGGATAGCGGTTTTCACGCCAGGTGCCGCCGATGGAACTGCCTTTTTCGTAAACCACGAAATCGGTCTGCCCGGCACCTTTCAGCCGGATTGCTGCAAGGATGCCGGACATCCCGGCACCGATCACGATGAAGCGGAGCTTTGCGGTCATAGCGATTCGATCCGAGCCTTGAGCGTGTTGAGGAAGCGGATCACCGGACCGCCATCCAGCGCGCGGTGATCGAACGAAAGCGATGCGCGGATCACCGGCCGCACTGCCATCGCCCAGTCATCGCCATGTTTCACCGCAACCGGAGCGCGCACAATTCCGGGCAGGCCCAGCAGTGCCACCTGCGGCGGGTTGAGCAAGGCCTCTGCGCGGATCACGGGGCCCAGCGATCCGGGGTTCGAAATGGTGAAGGACCCGCCGTCCATCTCTTCGAGACGCAACTGGCCGTCACGTGCTCTGGCTGCAAGACCGCCAATGGCTTCGGTCATCCCTCGCGGGCTGAGCCGTTCAGCATTGCGGACGACGGGCACAACCAGCCCGTCGGGCGCATCAACTGCAATCCCCAGATGCACCGAGCGGAACGACACCATAGCATCATCGCGCCAATGCGCATTCAGGCGCGGATGTTCGAGCAAGGCAGACGTTGCCGCATGTGCGATCAGGCCGAGCACCGAAGTGTCCGCGCCCTGCGGCGATTTGCGGAAAGCCATCAGCGCGCCAAGGTCGATTTCCATATCCGCCGTCAGGGTGGGAATGGACGCTGCAACAGTCATCCGCTGGGCAATCGTGCGACGGCGCATGGAGTGAGGCACCAGTTCACCGTCATGTGCAACCGGGGTTGGTGCGGCAACCGGCTGGGGCGCAGCGGCGGGGACTGAGAGCGGCGCAGGCGCCTGCGCCGCATCGCGCGCGGCCAGGACATCGTTGCCCCCGATCTTTCCGCCAAGGCCAGTGCCATTGACCGCGGCAAGATCGACACCAAACTGCGCGGCGAGACGCCGCGCCAGAGGAGATACCTTGCGTCCGCCTGCGGCAGAACGGGGAAGCGGGCGCACATCGGTTGCAGCGATCGTGCCTGACGTGGGCGCAGCTGCGACAGTTTCTGTCGAAGATGCTACCGCATATTCCTTTGCCGGTGCAGGTGATGAGCCAGTATCCCCCATCGCCTTGGCAATTGCGGTCGGCGTTGTTCCCGGCGCGGCCCAGAGGCCGACCTTGTCGCCAACCTTGAACTCTTCGCCCTCGCTGGCGGTCTGGCGCGCCAGCACACCGGCCTCGCTCGCTTCTACCTCGACCGAAGTCTTGTCGGTTTCGACTTCGTAGAGGATCTGTCCGGCCTCGAAGGATTCGCCTTCGGCCACGCGCCAGCCCAGCAAGCGCGCATTTTCGACCGAGCCCATCCGGGGAATGCAGAGATCTTTCAGCATCACACCGCCCTCAGATCGCAGCCAACCGTCGCGCTTCGGCGGCGATGGCGTCGACGGACGGAATTGCCGCCTGTTCAAGTTCGGCAATCTGGCAGAGCGGAAAGTCCTTCGCGCCAAGGCGCAGTACGGGCGCTTCGAGATCGAAGAAGGCGCGTTCCTGAATCTGCGCGGCGATCTCCGCACCCGGTCCGGCAGTACGGAACGCCTCATGCACAACCATTGCGCGGTGCGTGCGCGTTACCGATTCAAGCACGTGGTCCCAATCGAGCGGGACAAGCGTACGCAAATCGACAACTTCGGCATCGATACCTTCGCTAGCGAGGCGTTCAGCAGCTTCCAGCGCGCGCGGGACCATCGAACCGTAGGTCAGGATCGTGAGGTCCTGCCCTGTCCGGCGCGTCATCGCCTTGCCGATGGGCACGACAAAATCGGGATCGAGCGGAACTTCGGCGCGGCTCCAGCCAAGACCTTGCACCGAATGGAACAAGACCGGGTTTGGTTCGCGCAAAGCGGCCTTCATCAGGCCCTTGGCATCTTCAGCCGTCGAAGGAACAACAACCTTGAGCCCCGGGAAATGCATGCCCAGCACTTCGGTACAGGAGGAATGTTCCGGCCCGGCACCGCCCATCGCCCCGATCGGGAAGATGATGACTGCGGTCATCGGTACGTCGAGCCCGTGCATGTAGCGCCATTTGGCAAGCTTGTGATAGATTTCGTCGCCCGCAATCAGCGCGAAATCGCCAAAGCCCATGTTGATGACCGGCTTCATGCCGGCAATCGCTGCGCCTGCCGCAAGGCCGGCCTCGAAGGCTTCGGCAATGCCGCAGTCAAGCACCCGGTCTTCGCCGAATTCGTCGACGAGGCCTTTCTCCATGCCGAACCAGCCGCCAGTGACGACGCCCTGGCCCATGATGAAGATACTGTCGTCGCGGCGCATTTCCTCGACAAGGCCCAGCCCCATGGCCGCGTTATAGCCCATCACCTCATGCGACATAGTAGAGATCCCTCTCGATGACCGAAGCATCGGCATCGGGCGCGGCCTTGGCGGCGTCGTATGCCACCGCAACTTCGGCGTCGGCTTGTTCGATGATCCGCGCTGCGGCATTGCCGGTGAGTTGGGCTGCCAGGATATCCAACGGGTCGCGGTAGTCCTTCAGGTAATCAGGGGCCCGGTAGTGTTGCGGATCGCCGGCGTAGTGGCCGTGCTTGCGCGTCACCTTGGCCTCGATCAGCGTCGGCCCCCCACCAGCGCGGGCGCGGGCTGCGGCTTCGCTGGTCGCTTCATACACGGCGATGGCGTCCTGCCCGTCAACGATCACGCCCTGAATGCCATAACCTTTGGCGAGATTGGCGATATCTGCGCTGGCCGAAACCTGTTCGGTGCGTGTACCGACAAGCAAGCCGTTGTTTTCACAGAAATAGATCAGCGGCAATTTCCACGCGACGGCGTGCATCATGGTTTCGTGGAACGTCCCGCGTGAGGCGGTGCCATCACCGAAATCAGCAATACTGACGCGGCCATCCTTGCGGATTTTCGATGCCAGCGCCGATCCTGCCGCCAGCGGATAGACCGACCCCAGCGTCGCGCCTTCGCCCATGATGCCAAGGCTGTAGTCTGCCCAGTGTGGAACGCCGCCGCCCTTGCCCCGGGTAGAGCCGTTCATCTTGCCCAGTAGGTCTCCCAGGATAGGTAGCGGGTCCATGCCCTTGCCGATCGCCCATGCGCAGCCGCGGCCCTGATACCAGACATAGTCA
>JAPLPG010000068.1 GCA_026400375.1 Novosphingobium sp.
GATTTCATTGCCGTCAAGACGCGGGGCCACGAGCTCGATCCGGCGCACCACGAAATCCTGCTGTCCAACTGCTTTGCCCAGGGCGCAGCGCTGATGGCCGGCAAGCCCGCCGATGCCGATGACCCCCTTGGCGGTGCAAGGGCCTATCCCGGCGATCGTCCCTCGGCGACAATCCTGTGCGAAGACCTGAACCCCGCCACGCTCGGCACCCTGATCGCCTTCCACGAACACCGCACGTTCGTGTCGGCGGCCATGCTCGGCATCAACCCGTTCGACCAGTACGGCGTGGAACTGGGCAAGGCCATCGCCAAGCAGATCGAGGCCGGTGGCGGTGAAGGCTTCGACCCTTCGACCGAAGCCTTGCTGGCAGCGGCTGGCATCGGCGGGTGACTCGGTCAGCGTAAGCGGTTTCGCGCAGAGGCGCAGAGGAAGCAGAGTGCGCAAAGAGGAAAGACCAACGGCGAAGCCGGTTTTTTCCATTGTATGGCAGCCGATTTCAACAGGGGCCTGACGGCCAAGGCAGATTCTCTGCGCCCTCTGCTTCCTCTGCGCCTCTGCGAGAACTCCTTTATCAGCATCACCGCTGATCGCTAACGCCCGCCCCAATTCCCACTGGTCTTGCGCAGGGCCAGGCACCATATCAGCGCAAACCCAAGGAGCGCACATGGCTGACCAGCAATTCGACTACGACCTTTTCGTGATTGGCGCAGGATCGGGCGGCGTCCGCGCCAGCCGCATCGCGTCGAGCCACGGCGCACGGGTGGCCGTGGCCGAAGAGTTCCGCGTCGGCGGCACTTGCGTCATCCGGGGCTGCGTGCCCAAGAAGCTGCTGGTCTACGGTTCGCACTTCGCCGAGGAACTGCACGACGCCGCGAACTACGGCTGGACGGTCGAAAAGATGAATTTCGACTGGCCGACGTTACGTGACGCGGTGCTGAAGGACGTCGACCGGCTCAACACCGCCTATACGAACACGCTCGAAACCAACAAGGTCGAGCGATTCCTCGAACGCGCCACCGTTACGGGACCGAACACGGTGCTGCTCGCCTCCGGGCGGGAGATCAGCGCGAAATACATCCTCGTTGCCACCGGCGCCTGGCCGGTGATGCCGGAATTCGAAGGCAGCGAACACTGCATCACTTCGAACGAGGTGTTCCACCTCGAAGCCCTGCCAAAGCGCGTCGTGATCTCTGGCGGCGGCTATATCGCGATGGAATTCGCCGGCATCTTCAACGCGCTTGGCTGTCACGTAACGATCGTCAATCGCAGCGAAACGATCCTGCGCGGCTATGATGAATCGATGCGCGACCGGTTGTTGCAGATCACCATGGCGCGCGGCATCGAATACAAGTTCAACTGTCCGTTCGAACGCGTGTCACGGCGCGATGATGGCTCGTTCGATGTCTACCTCGGCAACCAGCCCGATCCTCTCCACGCCGATGTGGTGCTGGTGGCGACCGGCCGCCGTCCGAAGACCGATGGCCTCGGCCTCGAAAGTGCCGGCATCACGCTTGGCGCGCAGGGCGAGATTCCGGTGGACGATCACGGCAAGACGGCCTGTGACAGCATCTATGCCGTCGGTGACGTTACGAACCGCGTGCAGCTTACGCCCATCGCCATCCGCGAAGGTCAGGCCTTTGCCGATCGCGTGTTCGGCGGCAAGGACACCTCGGTCAGCTACGACTGCATCCCCAGCGCGGTGTTCTCGCAACCGCCGCTGGCGGGCGTCGGCCTGACCGAAAGCCAGGCGCGTCAGGCCTATGGCAGCAATATCAAGGTCTATTCGTCGGACTTCCGCCCGATGAAGAACATCTTCGGCCACCGCCCCGAACGCGGTCTCTACAAGATGATCGTCGATGCCACGACCGAGAAGGTGCTGGGCATCCACATGATCGGCCCGGACAGCCCTGAAATCCTGCAGGCCGCCGCCATCGCGGTGAAGGCAGGGCTCACCAAGGCGGACTTCGACGATACCGTGGCGCTGCATCCCTCGATGGCCGAGGAACTGGTGCTGATGCGCTGACGATATAAGTTGCACGTTGCAACTTGAATGATAGTCTCACGCCGGTTCCACAAGGAGAAGCGGCGTGAATCTATCCGGCAAGACGGTACTGGTAACCGGCGGAACCGACGGCATCGGCGCGCATCTCGCGCGGCAGTTACGTAACAAGGGCGCCACCGTCATCCTGCAGGGCCGCACTCCTGCAAGGATCGCCGCGGCGCGCGCCGATGGGTTCGAAGTCGTCGAGGCCGACTTGTCGCATCTGGCCGGCGTGGAAACGCTGCTGGGCGCGCTTTCGGGCCGCGCGATCGACATTCTGGTCAACAACGCCGGGGCAGGGGCCGATCACGATTTCCGCGATGGCTCGCCCGATCCCGAACTGGCCGAACGCGCCATCTTCCTCAATCTGACCGCGCCGATCCGGCTGATTACCGGACTGATGCCGGTGTTGCTTGCCCGCCCGGCGGCGATGATCGTCAATGTTACCTCGGGTCTTGCCATTGCCCCGCGCTCTGGCGGGCCGGTCTATTGCGCCACCAAGGCGGGCCTACGCAGCTACAGCCAGGCCCTGCGCGCCCAGCTCGCCGGCACACCGGTGCACGTGCTCGAAGCCTTGCCGCCGGTTGTCGATACGCAGCTGACGGCGGGACGCGGCAATCGCAAGATGGCCCCGGCGGAATGCGCACGGCAGATCATCGCCGGAATGGAGCGTGACGTTACGGAAGTGAACGTCGGCATGGTCAAGGTGTTGCAAATGGTGCACTCGATCTCGCCCGCACTGGCGCGGCGGATCATGCTGCGCTTCTGAAGGTGCTCAGATTCCGGCAAACCACTGGTAGCCGGACCGGTCCTCCCAGAACCCGCCCCCGCCGCCGTGAATGCCCGACAGGGTTTCCACCGCCTCTATCCGCATCACGTACTTGGCCTGCTTGTACCCCAGCGCGCGTTCCACCCGCAGGCGGATCGGTGCGCCGTTGCCTATCGGCAGGGGCTGGCCGTTCATGATGTGCGCAAGGATCGTCTGCGGATGCAGGGCATCGATCATGTCGATGCTTTCGTAATACGGCACACCTGAGAAATCATCTGCACAATGGAAGACAATATATTGGGCAGAAGGCATAATCTGGGCCTGCCGTAAGATCAGCGCCAGCGGCACGCCTGTCCATTCGGCAATCGCGCTCCACCCCTCAACACAGTCATGCCGGGTGATCTGGGTGCGCTGCGGCGCGGCGCGCAGTTGGGCCAGGCTCAGGCTTAAGGGCCGTGCCACCTTGCCGCCGACCTCCAGTTTCCAATCGGTAAAGTTGCTGGCTGCGTGCGCTGCGTAGTCTGCCGATGACGCGGTGCTGTTGCCGTTAACCCTGAAGCGGGGGGACAGGTCGGCGCGGGTGAATTCGGGGGCCAGCGCGTTACGGTCCGTAACGAGACGCTGTCCGGTTAACGTAGCCTTTTCACCTAAAGTCAGTATCTTGCGGACGGAAGGCGATCGCGTAACGCTGTCGCACCCGGAGAGTGTTAACGCGCCTGCACCGATCAAGGCATTGCGTCGGGAAATCATAACGAGTCCTTTCGCGGCTTGGGCAAGCGATACCATCCGGTAAGGATTGACCGCAGTTCGTTGCAGGGGCCTGCCAGCAGCACCATCAGAAGATGGATGAGGATGAACGCGCAAAACCCTGTGGCGCATAGGAAATGTATGGACCGTGCCGACTGCCTGCCGCCGAACAGATCGAGCAGCCACGGGAACGCCGCGTTCAATGTCGGCGACATCGTCATCCCCGTCAGGATAACCAGTGGAATCAAAACGAAAATCACGCCGAGATAGGCGATCTTCTGCAGCGGGTTGTAGGCCCTTGCCGCAGCGCCGGTGGGGAAGCGCAGGCGGGCATGCTCCTTGATGTCATGCCACAGGTGGGAGAGCTTGCGCTCCTCAGACGACAAGACAAGATCACGCGACAGGTGTCTGGAAAATATGGAATATACCACAAAAGACACCAGGGATAGCATCAGCACCCAGGCAAAGAAGAAATGCCACTGCCGCCCCTCGGCCAGACTGTAATATCCGGGTATCGTCAGCAATGGCGGAATGGCCTTGCTCGAATAGGGGGTCAGACCGAGAAACCCGGTGGTCACGATCTCGAATTCGCCAAGCCGGACAAACCCTTCGGCCCCGCGCTTGCCGATCACCAGCCAGGCATGATCGTAGTTGGCGCCGAATTTGCCCCAGTAGAGCCGCGGATGGGCGTTGAAGATCGTTGCGCCGCTCATCAGCATCACGAAAATGGTGATCGCGTTGATCCAGTGCCAGATCCGCACGGGCAGGGCGGTGCGATAGACCAGGTCTTCGGTGTTGCCGGACGAATCCTGCAACGTAACGGGCGATGCTATCGCGTCCACAGGGAGCCTCCTCGCGTCTGGCGCACAGTGCCACGCTTTGGACGCATCTCAAACCGCGAATGTGCCGGTCACAGTGCCGTCAGACACGGTCAGGTGCAGTTAGGTGCATCTAGGTGCACTTCGGAACACCATCCCGATCGGCCAGGGCGATAAGGTCTTTCCTGCTGAATTTGCGGTGTTTTGCTGCCTCGATGCAGTGCCCGGGCACGGGCCGCAACGCTGCCCACGCCGCCGTGCCGATGAACCCCAGCTTGCGCCCGTTACTAACGAAAACGCGCTCGTCCCAAGCCCGCGCGCCGCGGCGCGCCACCTCGCGCGCGATGGCGCCATAGATATCCGCCGCCGCCAGAATCGCCCAGCGCTGCCGCCCTTTCAGCCGCGCCGCGCCGATGCGGGCGGAGCATTCATGGATCTGCGCGCTCTCGCACATCCGCGCCGCGATCCGCGTGAGCCCTTCGCGATGTTCGGGGTGCATCTGCGCACCCGGAGGGATGCCTTCCTGCGCCAGCCAATCGCGCGGAAGGTAGCAGCGCCCGGCGGCGGCATCCTCGTCGATATCGCGGACGATGTTGGCAAGCTGGAAGGCGAGGCCAAGGTCGCAGGCGCGGTCGAGCGTGTCGTTGTCATCGGGGGAGACGCCCATCACCACGGCCATCATCACGCCAACGGCGCCGGCCACGTGCCAGCAGTAGCGCATCAGATCGCCCTCGGTGCGCGGCTGCCATTCGACCGCGTCGAGCGCGAAGCCATCGATCACCGCCTGCGCCATGGCCATCGTCAGCCCGGTTTCCCGTGCGACAAGGCCCAGCGCGTCGAAGGCCGGATCGCCGGTCTCCACGCCGGCAAGGGCCTGCGCCGTCCTGTCCCGCACCAGCGCCAGCCGCTCTGCCGCGCCGCTTTGATCGCCCAGGGCGCCGCCGTGGTCCTGTGCATCGACGATATCGTCGGCCCGGCGGCACCACGCATAGAGCAGCCACACCCGTTCGCGCGTTACGTTATCGAACAGGTGGCTGGCAGCGGCGAAACTTTTCGAGCCCTTGATGATCGATGTTCGGGCGTTGGTAACGAGCGCTTGGCGATCCAGCATCGGTCAGATCCGCCAACCGTCAAAGCCAGACATCAAAGGTCGTCGGCCTTCATCGCGAAGATCGGCGTGTGCGGCACGTGCGCTGCCATGCGCGCCAGCAGCAGATCGAGGTCGGGTTCGGCAATCAGGATTCCGGCATGGGCTTCGCGGATGAAGCCAACCTCGATCATGTGGCGGTTGAAGGCCAGCAGGTGATCGTAGAAGCCATAGGCGTTGAGCAGGCCCACCGGCTTGGCATGATAGCCCAGCTGCGCCCAGCTGACCGCTTCCCACAATTCGTCCATCGTGCCGACCCCGCCGGGGATGGTCAGGAAGCCGTCCGACAGGTCGGTGAAGGCCTTCTTGCGTTCATGCATCCCCGGAACGACGTGGAGTTCGGTGCAATCGTGATTGGAAACTTCGCTGTTGACCAGCGCTTCGGGGATCACGCCGATCACTTCGCCGCCCGCATCGAGCGCGCCATAGGCAACCGCGCCCATCAGGCCCAGCTTGCCACCGCCATAGACCACGCCGATCCCGCGCCGGGCCAGTTCACCGCCGATTTCGCGCGCAAGCGCAACGTAACGCTGGTCGGCAGGCGAGGCTGAGCCGCAGTAGACGGCGATCCGTTTCACGCAAGATCCTCCAGCATCAGGCCCGCGGTGGCCTTGGCCGAACCGACGACGCCGGGGATGCCGGCGCCAGGATGCGTTCCGGCACCGACGAGGTAGAGGTTGGTGATCGCATCGTCACGATTGTGCGCGCGGAACCAAGCGCTTTGCGTCAGCAACGGTTCGAGGCTGAAGGCGCTGCCGAGGTGGGCGGAAAGGTCGGTCTTGAAGTCATCCGGGGCGTAATGGAACTTCGTTACGATACGCGAATGGATATCGGGGATCAGGCGGCGGCCGATTTCGTCGAGAATGCGCTTTTCCAGCACGGGCCCGATCTCGTCCCAGTTCACCGGCAGTTTGCCCATGTTGGCCACCGGCACCAGCGCATAGAACGTGCTCATGCCTTCGGGGGCGACCGAAGGGTCGGTCACGGTCGGGTGGTGGAGATAGATCGAGAAATCTTCGGGCAGGACGCCATGCTTGTAGATATCGTCGAGCAGGCCTTTGTAGCGGGGGCCGAAGAGGATCATGTGGTGGGCAATGCCCGGCCAGGTGCCCTTCAGGCCAAAGTGCACGACGAATAGGCTTGGCGAGAATTTCTTTTTAGCCAAGGACTTTGCGCGGCGTTGTGCATGTGGATTATCAGGCATCAGATCGCGGTAGGAATGGACGATATCGCCGTTCGAGGCGACCGCATCGAACTTGCCGGACCAGCCGCTTTTCGTTTCCACGCCGGTAACGCGCGTGCCCAGCGTTTCGATGTGGGTGACCGGATCGCCGATCCGCACTTCGCCGCCCAGCCGCTGGAAGTGGGTGAGCATGCCCTGGATCAGGCGGTTGGTGCCGCCCTTGGTCCACCACACGCCGCCGTCCTTTTCCAGCTTGTGGATCAAGGCGTAGATCGCGCTGGTGTTCATCGGGTTGCCGCCGACCAGCAGGGTGTGGAAGCTGAAGGCCTCGCGCAGGCGTTCGTCCTTCACGTAGCTCGACACCATCGAATAGACCGAGCGCCACGCCTGATAGCGGGCCAGCGCGGGGGCGGCCTTGAGCATGCTGGCAAAATCGAGAAACGGCACCGCGCCAAGCTTGACGTAGCCTTCTTCGAACACGCCTGCCGAGTATTTCAGGAATTCGTCATAGCCTGCGACATCCGCCGGGTTCAGCTTGGCGATCTCGGCCCGGAGGCCAGCCTCGTCGTTCGAGTAATCGAAGTTGGTGCCGTCGGGCCAGTTCAGGCGGTAGAACGGCATGACCGGCATCAGTTCAACGTCTTCGGCCATGCGGTGGCCGGACAGGGCCCAGAGTTCTTCTTGGCAGGCAGGATCGGTGACCACGGTCGGCCCGGCATCGAAGGTGAAGCCGTCACGCTCCCAGAAATATGCCCGCCCGCCCGGTTTGTCGCGTCCTTCGACAATGGTGACTTCGATGCCCGCTGATTGCAGCCGGATCGCGAGCGCCAGCC
>JAPLPG010000254.1 GCA_026400375.1 Novosphingobium sp.
CCAGTCCCACCGTGCCGCTGGCCAGCACGCCGATGCGCATGGCCACCAGTTGCAGCGCGATCAGCATCCCGCGCCGCCCGGGCGGCGAACTTTCGGCCAGGAATGCGGTCGTCGGCCCTACGTCCCCGCCGGCTGCCAGCCCTTGCAAAAGCCGAAAGGCGACCACCAGCACCGGCGCCCAGGTACCGATCGCGGCGTAGCTTGGCGTCAGCGCCAGGCCAAGCGCACTCACTCCCATCAGCGCGAACGTCGCCAGCATGGTCGGCCGCCGACCGACGCGGTCCCCCATCAGGCCAAACAGCACCGCGCCCAGCGGCCGTGCGCCAAATCCCGCGCCCGCCGTCATCAGCGTCAAGAGCAATGCGCTGCCCGGTGAGCCTGCCGGAAACATGACCCGCGAAACGTTCACCGCAAAGAAGCTGAAGCTCAGGAAGTCATAGAATTCCAGCGCGTTGCCGGAAATGACCGCAACGAACTGTTTGCGGGTCGGCAAGTGGTGCGGCGCATGATCCTGATCGTGCAAACGGCCCTCCCCCAAAGGCGCAAACGCTGCGGGCTAATCCCCGCTCGCGCACTCGGCGCAATGGCCGCGAATTTCCACGACCGGGCGCACTTCGGCAAAGCCTGCCGCCTGCGCCGCAAGGCGCAGCGCCCCGGTCAGCTTGTCATCATCATTGTGGACGGCCTTGCCGCACAGATCGCAGATCAGGAAGATGCAATCGTGACGGCACCCGGGATGGCTGTTGGCGACATAGGCGTTGGCGCTTTCCACCCGCCGGGCGAGGTTGGCGCGCACGAACAGATCGAGGATGCGATAGACCGAATTGGCCGCAACACGCTTGCCGCGCGCGTTGCCCACGCGTTCGGCAATGTCATAGGCGCTGGCAGGCTTGTCGCAGCTGGCCAACGCATCGAACACGTCGGCACGCATGTCGGTCCACTGCTCGCCCGATTCGATCAACGCATCGCGCGCGGCCGAAACCAGCGTTTCGCCTTCCAGGTCGCGATGTTGGTGCTTTGTCGCCATGCCCCCTAGATAGGCAGACCACCGGAAAACCGCAAATCAGTTCCGCGTGAAGCTGGTCTTGTAGAGATCGGGAAACATCGCCTTCAGGGCGCGCACCTTGGGTGCATCCCAACGGCGGATATAGGCGTGGTCCGGGTTGTTCGCGGCAAAGTCCTGATGATAATCCTCGGCCGGATAGAACGCCTTGTAGGGTTCCACCGCGGTCACGATTGGCTGCTTCCACAGGTCAAGCCGCCTGAGCTGCGCCAGATACCCGGCGGCGACGCGCTTCTGCTCAAGGTTCAGCGGCACCAGCGCATTGCGATATTGCGTGCCATGGTCCGGACCCTGATAGTTCAGTTGCGTCGGGTTGGCGCCCACGGCAAAGAACACCCGCAACAACTGGTCATAACGTATCACCGCCGGGTCGTACGTCACGCGCACCGATTCGGCGTGGCCGGTCCTTCCGCCTCCGATCACGTCGTAGATCGCGGTCTTCTTCTCGCCGCCATGATAGCCCGAAACCACGCTGGTCACGCCTTTCAGGTGGCTGAATACGGCCTCGATGCCCCAGAAGCACCCGCCTGCAAAGATCGCGGTCTGCTTCCCCGGCCCCTCGCGCGCCTCCACGGCGGCGGGCGGCGTGGCCATCGTGTCTTCGGCCATGACCGGCTGCTGGCAGGCCGAAACGCCGATCCCAAAGGCCACCGCTGCCGTCAGGATCGAACGGCGCATGTCAGCGCGCCTCATGCTGCGAAACGGAACCTGTCGCGTCCGGCGTGGCCAGCGCGGTCGTGCCGGTGGATACGGCCATCACGGCCACGCCCATCAGGAACCCGATGGCCAGCGAACGAAAGAAGTCAGGCTTGAACAGGCCCATCGGATTGCTTTCAATGATGAATTCGATCGCCAATCAGGTGGCGCAATTCGTATTAACGTTTGGTGACGCCCGGCACAGGCTTGCAAAAGGACAGCTGGAAATCCGCCAGCCGTTCGCCGCATGCGACGAGCCGTGATCAGACCCGCAGTTCGACCCACACCGGTGCGTGGTCACTGGCCTTTTCCCGTCCGCGATAGGCCTTGTCCACGCCCGCATTGACCATTCGGTCGGCCAATTCAGGCGATAGCAGGGCATGATCGATGCGAAAGCCGTGATCGCGCTGCCAGGCACCTGCCTGATAGTCCCAGAACGTCCACACCCCGCCCTGCGGATTGAGCGTGTCGATCGCATCGGTCCACCCGTCATTGAGCAGGCGCCGATAGGCATCGCGCGATTCAGGCTGCATCAGGGCGTCATCGGCCATTGCCCTTACCGAAAAGGTGTCCTTGTCTTCGGGGATCACGTTGTAGTCGCCGATCACCAGCGCAGGCACTTCCTCGGCCCGGATCTGTGCCATCCGCTTGCGCAGCCGCTCCATCCAGCGCAGCTTGTAGTCGAACTTCGGCCCGGGTTGCGGATTGCCGTTTGGCAGATAGATGCACACCACGCGCAAACCGAAGACATCGGCTTCGAGATAACGTGAATGCTCGTCCTCCGGCTCTCCGGCAAGGCCGCGCTGCAGTTCGACCGGGGCCACGCCATCGGCAAGGATCGCTACCCCGTTGAAGCCCTTCTGCCCGTGCCAGATCGCGTGATACCCGATCTTCTCGAACTCGGCGGCGGGAAAGCCCTCGTCCTGCGTCTTGATTTCCTGAAGGCATGCCACCGATGGCCGCGTCTCTTCCAGCCATTCAAGCAGCCGCGGCAAGCGCGCCTTGATCCCGTTGATGTTGAAGCTGGCAACTTTGAGATGACCGGCGCTCATGCGCATTATCCTTCATTCGTCATGGCGAGCGCAGCGCACCAATCCAGAGCGCCAATATCTCGAGTGGTGCGAAGCAGCACTGACTTGCGTTGCCACCTTGCTTCGCGAAACGAGGATGCGCCGAAAAAATCAGATCGCGAAGCTTGA
Organism: Novosphingobium sp.; assembly: GCA_026400375.1. Taxonomy (GTDB): domain Bacteria; phylum Pseudomonadota; class Alphaproteobacteria; order Sphingomonadales; family Sphingomonadaceae; genus Novosphingobium. Next base: position 2,959 of record JAPLPG010000254.1, read on the forward strand.
TCCGCACCCACATCCGGAAGCCGCCTGCGGATTGGTCACCCTGAATGCCGCCCCGCCCAGCGATTCGACATAGTCTACCTCGCTACCTTCGAGCAGCCCCAGGCTCACCTCGTCCACCAACAGCTTCACGCCATCGGTCTCGGCCACGGTGTCGCCATCTTCCGGAGCATCGGCCAGGCTGAATTTGTACTGAAAGCCCGAACAGCCCCCGCCTTCGACCGAAAGACGCAGGATCGCAGGCTTGCCCTGCTTGGCAGCAATGGTGGCAACGCGCGCGGCGGCGCGGGGGGCGAGGGAAACGGCAGCTTGGGTCATGCCTGCAACATAGGGAGGATGGCCTGAAACCTCAACGGTTCCGCTCCTGCTCCAGCCGGTCCTCGATGCTCTCGTCATGGCCGGTGCCGCTGGACAGGAACACCAGTCCCATCAGCGCGGCCATCAGCATGATCGTCAGCCAGATTCCCAAGGCGCTGGCGATGTAGAGATGGATCGAAACCAGCCCGATCTGCCAGTAGAGTACGCCGAGTGCCACGATCACCACCGCCGTGCTGAACCAGGCCATGCCTTTCATGATCGCGCGGTAGCGGGCAAAGGCAAAGCGCGCGTTTTCAGGATCGTCGAGAGGGGAAGGGCCGTGCATCGTCTGGTTCCTTTGCGCAACGCAATTGGGGTTTGCAACGGCTTTGACAATGGGCCGCAAGCTGTCATGATCGCTATGGGAGATCAGGCGGTCCGCAAAGACGCCCGAAGGCGCAAGGTCCGCATCACGCAAGGAGGATGCCATGACCATTGCCCAAGTCATTTCCGGACGCGGCGAAGTGTGGAGCGTTTCGGCCGACGCCCGGGTTTCCGATGCCATAGACATGCTCGCCCGGCATCGCATCGGTGCATTGCCTGTCGAAGACGGTGACAATGGCGTTGCCGGAATCTTTTCGGAACGCGACATGATCCGCTGCCTGCACAAGCACGGCGAAGCCGCGCTTCACATGAAAGTGCGCGACATGATGACCGCCCCGGTCGTCACCGTCACCCCGGCAACCCCGGTGATGGAAGCGCTCACCCTGATGACCCAGCGCCGCTTCCGCCACCTGCCCGTCGTCGAGGGCACGCGAATGGTCGCCTTCATCTCGATCGGCGACCTGGTCAAACACCGCCTCGATTCGATCGAGGCCGAAGCCGGCGCGCTGCGGGAATACATCCAGCAGGCGTGATTGTCAGATCGCGCAAATTGAAGGTCTGGTGAAGGGCGCGCCCATGGCAGGCGCGCCCGACACGTCAGCCTAGCCGCGCTGCGACCAGTTCCTGCAGGTTTGCCTCGGGCCGCGCGCCGTAGTGCGAAATCACTTCGGCCGCGCAGACCGCGCCCAGCGTCAGGCTTTCAGCCAGCGGCTTGTCCCGGACATAGCCAAACAGGAAACCGGCGGCGAACAGGTCGCCCGCGCCGGTCGTGTCGATCACCCTGGCGATCGGTTCGGCCGGCACATGGGCATGTTCGCCGTTGCTCATTGCATGGGCGCCCTGTTCGCCGCGCGTGACCACCAGCGTCGGCACCTTGTCGGCAAGCGCGGCCATACCGGCGTCGAAATCCTCGATCCCGGTCAGCGCGGCCAGTTCGTGCTCGTTGGCGAACAGGATGTCGATCTGGCCTTCGGCGATCAGAGCACGGAAATCGTCGCCATGGCGCGAAATCACGAAGGCATCGGACAGCGTGAACGCGACCTTGCGCCCGGCGCTGCGGGCTGCCGCAATCGCGCGGCGCATGGCCCGGCGGGGCTCTTCCGGGTCCCACAGATACCCTTCCAGATAGAGCACCCTGGCTGCCGCAATCGTCGCGTCGTCCAGCGCATCGGCGGGCAGGAACTGCGATGCCCCGAGAAAGGTGTTCATCGTGCGCTGCCCATCGGGCGACACGAAGATCAGGCACCGCGCCGTGGGCGGTTCGTCAGCGCGCACGGGCGTTGCATAGGCGATGCCACTTGCGCGGATATCATGGGCAAAGACCTCGCCCAGCTGATCGTCCGCCACCTGTCCGATGAAGGCGCAATTGGCACCCAAGGCGGCAAGGCCCGCCAGCGTATTGGCGGCCGATCCGCCCGAAATCTCGCGCGCCGGACCCATCGCGTCGTATAGCTCCTGCGCGCGCGCAGTATCGACCAGCGTCATCCCGCCCTTGGCCAGTCCCAGCCGATCGATGTCCGCATCGGCGCAGGGCGCCATTACATCGACAATCGCGTTGCCGATGGCAATCACGTCATAAGCGGCTTCGGACATGCAGGAATTGCTCCGTATTCGTGGTAAGTTGCAGGTGGCCTAGCCCGTTCGCCGCATTGCAGCAAGTTCGGCGACGAGGTTGCCTGCAGGACGCTCGGCAAGATTGCCGACAAGCGCCGGGACGCCCTGACATTGCGCCACATCGTGCCCAACTCCTGTTGACCGCCCCCGCTGCGCACGCCATCCCCGCACCGTGATCTTTCGTCCCGCCCTTGCCGCCCTGCCCATCGCCCTGCTGCTCGCATCGTGTGGGGGGAACGTGGTGCCCCCCGGCCGGGCTGCGCCGGTCCGCTCCAGCACCCCGCCCACGCGCACCACGGTGCCGCGCCCTGCGCCGATCCAGCGCCCCACCGCCCAAATCCAGATGGCCCCCGGACTGGAGGGTGTGATCGGCGCGGATGCCCTGCAGCTCGGCCGCGTGTTCGGCACCCCCCGCCTGGACGTGATCGAGGACGACGCGCGCAAGCTGCAGTGGACCGGCACGGCCTGCATTCTCGATGTCTATCTTTATCCGCAGGCAAGCAACGCAAGGCCGACCGCCACTTATGTCGAGGCCCGCCGCAGCGATGGGCGCGATGTCGACCGCGCCGCCTGCGTTGCCGCGCTCAGGAAGGTTCAGTAACCGCGCATCCGGGCGTCTGCGGCAGCATGGCCCACGGCGCGAAGGCGGGAACACCTTCGCGCGCCACATCGGCCAGCGTATAGCGGTCCAGCACGCCCATGAATGCGCCGAGTGCTTCGGCCAGCACGCTGCTGAGGGCACAATCGGCCTTGAGCGCGCAGGTTGCGCAATCGGCCAGCCGCATGCCCCGTTCAAGCTTGCGCACGACATCGCCGAGGCCGATCTCCATTGCCGGTCTTGCCAACGCCATCCCGCCGCTGCGCCCTCGCTGCGATATGGCGAAGCCCGCCTGGACGAGACGCTGCGCGACCTTGGCGACATGGTGATAGCTCAACCCCTGCTGCGCCGAAAAGACCGGCAGGCTTACGGGAGCATCCTTGCGCGCGAGGACGATCAGCAGGCGCAGGCCGAAGTCGGTGTGCTGGGTCAATTGCATCGCGGCAATATCGACTTTTCGCTTGAATAGAGCAAGCAATCCAAATACCGGTATTTCTATTACCTGATTGGAGAACGCTCATGCGCACCGCATCTGCCCACGCCCGTACCATCGTGAAAGCGACCGCACCGGTCATCGAAGCGCGAGGGCTGGAGATCACCACCGCGATGTACAAGCGCTTGTTTCAGAACGATGATGTGAAGGCGATGTTCGATCAGGCCGCACAGGAATCGGGCGAACAGCCGCGCCGCCTGGCCAACGCGATCCTCGCCTATGCCAAGAACATCGACAAGCTCGAGAATCTTGGCCCGGCCGTTGGCCGAATGGTTCAGCGCCACGTCGATTGTGGGGTGAAGGCCGAACACTACCCTTATGTGGCCGCCGCCCTGTTGCCTGCGATCCGCGATGTGGTTGGCGCCGATGTTGCCACCGACGAAGTGCTTGCAGCCTGGGGCGAGGCCTACTGGATGCTGGCTGACATTCTCATCGCAGCCGAACAGGACGCTTACGCCAAGGCGGCCTGATCCACCCCGATCCGATCGATCCGCCTGGTAGAGCCCGCCTGCCGCCGTCTCCTCCGACCGGCAGGCGGGACTTTGCATCACTCTGCGGAAAACGTGATCTCCGCATGATCGCGCAGCCGCTCGACCAGCGCCTCGCCGAGAATGGCTCCCGGCGTGCCGATCACTCCTCCGGCAGTGCTGGACAGCAGCGCGATTGCCGTTTCGGAAATCATCCGGCTGGTCGATCCATAGCCGGGATCGTAGCGCCCCTTCACGCCATAGCGCACCACCTCGCCATCGGGCATCTCGCCCACGAACAGCACGTCGTAGAACCCGGTCTCGCGCTCTTCGGGCGATGGCCCTTCACCCGGCTGCGGATCGTCCGGGCGGCCGATCATCGGTGTCTTCGCCAGATGCTCGGCAATCGCCTTGCCCTGGTCACCGGGCCCGGTCAGCACCATCTCGTCATAGACGAAGTCGGTGCCCCACGGATGCCCCAGCAGCGCGTTGGTGCGGTGGACGTTCTTGGTGTTGATCGCCGCCATGATGAACGGCGTTTCCCAACTGTCGAGAGCAGCGTCGTATTGCACGGTGTTGCCCGCTGGTTGGGCCGGTCCTTCGAATCCCGGCGTCAGGCAGAAGGCGCTCTGAATCAGCGGGATCAACGAAGGATCCTTCCCCATCGCCGCCAAGGTCGCCTTCAGGCTCGCCGCCGTGCCGCCAGAGGCGCCGCCCTTCATCCCGCGCATGCGCCCTTTGACGCGCAGGGCAGGGCGACCGAACCTAGCCACGGCTTCCTTTTGCAGCATCAGCACGCCCAGATCGAACGGGATCTAATCAAAGCCGCTGGAAAAGCAGATGCGCGCACCGCTCTGCTTGGCATCATCGCCGTACTTGTCGATCATCTGCCGCATCCACACCGGCTCACCGCACAAGTCGGTGTAATCGGTGCCCGCCGCGATGCAGGCTGCCAGCAGCGGTCCGCCATAGAGCTGGTAAGGGCCGACAGTTGTGATGACCACGCGCGCCTGCCCTGCCATTGCGGCTAGGCTGGCGGGATCGGCCGCATCGGCCACGATCAGCGGTGTATCGCCGGGCGCACCGATCAGATCGCGCACTTGTGCCAGCTTGGCGGCAGACCGTCCCGCCATGGCCCAGCGCGGTCCGTCTTTGCCCGGCCCACCCTGACCGTAATGCCGCACCAGATATTCGGCCACGAGCCGCCCGGTAAATCCGGTTGCCCCGTAGACCACGATATCGAAGGGTCTCGCCGACTTTTCCATATGCCTCTCCGCTGGTGCTGGTCTTGTGCCAGCTTGGCGAAGTCAGGGCGTATTGCAACAGGATTTAATCGAGGGGTTAAGGCGTGCTTGCGCGTCTGTCGACAGCAAACCCTGATGTGCCCCCCGACAGCGGCTCGTCCTGAGCCTGTCGAAGGATGCCACTCACAACTTCGGCAGCGTCACGCCGCGCTGACCCATGTATTTGCCGGCGCGGTCGGCATAGCTCACCTCGCACGGCTCATTGCCCTGCAGGAACAGGAACTGGCATGCGCCTTCGTTGGCATAGATCTTGGCGGGCAGGGGGGTGGTGTTGGAAAACTCCAGAGTCACGTGGCCTTCCCAGCCCGGCTCCAGCGGCGTCACGTTGACGATGATGCCGCACCGGGCATAGGTGCTCTTGCCAAGGCAGATCACCAGCACATCCCGCGGAATGCGGAAGTATTCGACCGTGCGCGCCAGCGCGAACGAATTGGGCGGGATCACGCAGACATCGGTTTCGCGGTCCACCAGGCTTGCGCCGTCGAAGTTCTTCGGATCGACGATGGCGGAATCGACATTCGTGAAGATCTTGAACTCGCGGGCAACCCGCGCGTCGTAGCCATAGGACGAAAGGCCATAGCTGATGCAGCCATCGCGCCGCTGGTTCTCGACGAACGGCTCGATCATCCCCTCGTTCAATGCCTTTTCACGGATCCACTTGTCGGAAAGTATGGCCAATTGTCGTCCCCAGCTGCTTCAGGCCAGATTCGCAGGCCCGAACGCATTGGGCAATAGCACCGACAACCGCATTTCCACGGTTTCGTCTGCCCCCACGCACAGCACCAGCGGATCGGTTCCGCCCAGCGCCGCCAGTTCATTCACCACTTGCCGGCAGCGGCCGCATGGGCTGATCGCGGCGTCCACCATGCCGCCCATGCCGCCCATCACCGCAACGGCCAGCAACCCGCTCCGTCGCCCGGCCTGCGATGCACTGGCGCAGGCGACTGTCTCGGCACAAAGCGACAGGCCATAGCTGGCGTTTTCGAAATTGGCGCCGGTCACGATGACGCCGTCCGCAAAGAGCAGCGCCGCGCCGACATGGAAGCCGGAGTAGGGCGCATAAGCCCCGCCCATGGCCGCGCGCGCTTGCGCGATCAGTTCGTCCCGGCGTTCGGCGATGAAGGCATCGGTCATGGCTGCACCGCCACCCATTTCAGTGGCGTGCCGACAGCGTCCAGCCGCAGACGGCTGGTTGCGGTCCACATCACCCACGGCCGCCCGGCATAGGCGGGTTCGAGATAGTCCTGTTCCACCCAGATATTGCGATCAATCCGCGCCGCAAGGTGGAACTGCTTTTCCAGCGCGGACGACACCATCAGGATCACCGGCTTTTCGGCATGCTTTTCCACCTGGTTGAGGAACGTGGTCAGCTCGCTTTGCATCTGCGCCTCGCCCGGAACGTCAGGGCAGGTGCGCGAAGTGATATCGATGCGGATGGCCGGTGGCAGCAGATCCTTGTCGCGCGGCACCAGCGTCACGAAATTGGCCGCCTGCCTGTCGGCCGGGGCGCACAGATCGTAAACATGCACCGCGCCCACATGAAGCCCCCGAAGGCGCGCCGCTGCCACGCCTTCATCGAAGGCGGCGTCGCGGGTGCTGGTCCCTTCGCTTGCGGTCAGGTAGGCAAAATCCGCGCCAGCAGCCCGCAGCAACCGCCAGTCCACCACCCCGTTATCGTCGCTCAGCCACACGCCTTGCACCGGATAGTCATTCCGATCGGGCCGCCAGGTGCGTGCTTTCCACCAGCCGAAGCCGCCCGCCACCAGCGCCACCAGCAACACGCCGCCCAGCACGCGCCGTCTGACGCTGCCGGCCTTTGCGCCTGTCGGGCGCGCAGGCCCGCGCCCCGCACGCGCGGCGCCGGGGCGGACCCTGTTCGTTTGCTTGGCCATGGGAAGGATTCGCGCCCCGGTAATCGAATTTCAGCCCCTGATATGCAGCACGCAGATCAGGGTAAAGAGCCGCCGGGCGGTGGAGAAATCGGTTTCGATCTTGCCCTCCAGCCGTTCCAGCAACGTGTCGGCCGCGTCATTGTGAATTCCGCGCCGGGCCATGTCGATCGTCTCGATCTCCATCGCGGTCGCCTTGCGGATCGCCTGATAGTAACTATCGCAGATCGCAAAGTATTCGCGGATGGGTCGGCGGAATCGCCCAAGGCCCAGGATCACCGTCTCCAGCGGATTGCCACCATCGTCCGAGACCGCCAAGACCAGCCGTCCATCATCCACCGACAACCTGAGCCGATATGGGCCGGTATGGCCGGCTTCGAACGCGCGCAGCGGCTTGAACGTGTTTTCCTCGATCAGATCGAAGATCGCAATGCGCCGCTCCTGCTCGATATCGGCATTGCGCCAGATGATCGTCGTATCATCCAGCTCGATATGCGAAATGCGAGGGTCAGCCATCAGGCCCCCTGTGTTGCAGAGCAGGGCGGGGCGGGCAAGGGTTTTGCCAGTTCACTCCCCGCTATCCACAGGGGCGATGCATTGCCGCAACGCCTGCACTCGGGCACTATGCGCCGATGTCCGCCAGCGAAGCCATCCTCACCCGCGAACCATCAGAGATTCGCGCGCTCCCCTCCAACGTCGAAGCTGAAGCCGCCTTTCTCGGCGCAGTCCTGATCGACAACCGCATCCTCGAAGATTTGCAGACCCCGCTGAAGCCGGAACACTTCTTCGCCGCGGTCCACGCCCGCGTGTTCGAACGCATCCACACGCTGGTCGATCGCAAGGCGGTGGTCACTCCGGTCACCTTGAAGCCCTATTTCGAATCGGACGAAGGGCTGAAGGAACTGGGCGGCGTTGCCTATCTCGCCCGCCTCACGTCTGACGGACAGGGCCTGCTCAACCCGCGCGAACTGGCCGAGCAGATCTATGATCTGGCCCTGCTGCGCGAACTGATCAGCGTCGGCCGCAACCTTGTCGAGGGTGCGCTCGACACCAGCGATTCGGTCGCCCCGCTGGAGCAGGTCGAAAAGGCAGAGGCCGCGCTCTATGCCGTGTCCGAAGGTGCGCAGACCGGCAGCGAGGCGCAAAGCTTCGCCAGTGCCACGCGCGCCTCGCTTGAAATGATCGAAAAGGCGCTGCTTTCGGGCGGCCACATTTCGGGCAAGACCACAGGCCTCACCTCGGTCAACGAAAAGATCGGCGGCCTGCACGATTCCGACCTTATCATCCTTGCCGGCCGCCCGGGCATGGGCAAGACCTCGCTCGTCACCAACATCGCCTTCAACGCCGCCGACCGCCTCCGCCGCGATCTGGCCGATGGCATAGCGCTGAAGGATTCGGTCGGCGCGGGCGTCGCCTTCTTCAGCCTGGAAATGAGCGCAGACCAGCTGGCCACGCGTATCCTGGCCGAACAATCGGGCATCAGTTCGGAATCGCTGCGCATGGGCCGCATCAGCCGCGAGGATTTCCAGCAGCTGTCCTTCGCCAGCCAGCGCCTCGCCGAACTTCCGCTCTACATCGACGATACGCCCGCGCTCACCATCGGCAGCCTTCGCGCAAGGGCGCGTCGCCTCAAGCGCCGCCACGACATCGGCCTGATCATCGTCGATTACCTTCAGCTGCTACAGGGATCGGGCCGCTCCGGCGACAACCGCGTCAACGAAATCTCGGAAATCTCGCGTGGTCTCAAGACCTTGGCGAAGGAGCTCTCGGTCCCGGTCATTGCCTTGTCGCAGCTCTCCCGTGCGGTAGAACAGCGCGACGACAAGCGTCCAATGCTGTCTGACTTGCGCGAATCCGGCTCGATCGAGCAGGACGCCGACATGGTGTGGTTCGTATTCCGCGAGGACTACTACGTCGCCGCCAAGGAGCCCAAGGTCCCGCAAGGGTCCGATGATGCAAAGACGCAGGAAGCCCACGCCGCCTGGCAGGCCGAAATGGAGCGCGTCTTCGGGCTTGCCGAACTGATCGTCGCCAAGCAACGCCACGGCTCTACCGGCAAGGTCCGCCTGCGCTTCGAAGCGCGCATCACCAGATTCAGCGATCTGGCCTCGGATGATTTGCGCGCCGCCTATGGCAATGATGACGAGTAACCCCACGAAACTTGACTTTTCCACACCCCCGGCTTAGCTGCGGCTCTTTCCACACCCTTTTGCATATCGGAGTGCCCGGATGGCGCGCGTTACCGTCGAAGATTGCGTCGACAAGGTCCCCAACCGTTTCGATCTCGTCCTGATCGCAGCTGAACGCGCCCGCGCGATTTCGGGCGGTGCAGAACTCACGATCGACCGCGATCGTGACAAGAACCCCGTCGTGGCCCTGCGCGAAATCGCTGAAGAAACCGTGCGACCTGCGGTGCTCAAGGAAAACGTCATCCAGTCGCTCCAGCGCGTCCTGCCGGATGATGATGATGAAGTCGATGAAATCGGCTCGCTTTCGCAGTCGGCCGAAGCCCTGCGCATCACTGCGGCAGCACCGGTTCGCAACACGTCATTGGGCGCTGATTACGACGGCTGATAGAGTCGCTGGATCAACGCTCCAAGGAAAAGGCCCGCAGCGCAACCTGCGGGCTTTTTTCATGTTTTTTCAAGGCTTGCCGCCATGCGTTCCCACACCTTGTTGATCGCCTTGATCGGGCGCACCATCACCTTGAAATCGATGATACGCCCTTCCAGATCGAACCTGATCAGGTCAATTCCATTGACCCTTATCCCATCCATTTCGCATTCGAACTCTAGGCAGGCTTCCGGCCCGTCAACCAGCTCGCGGACATAGCCGAACGTGCCGTTGCCAAAGACCTGACCTGCGGCGGTCAGGTAAATCAGCACCTTTTCGCGGCCCTCCTGGGGTCGGTGGACGACAGGCGAATGAAACACCGCATCGTCGGCCACCAGTTCCTCAAGCAACAGCACGTCGCCGCTGATCATGTAACGATGCCACGCCGCAAGTCCCAGTTTCATCGCCATTCTCCTGTCGAGCACACACTGCTTCAGGTCGGGAGACTGGCGCCGAGGAGACGAAGCGTCCTTGACCCGGCGCAAAGCTCCGCGGAATTACCCCAGATGCTGCGCAAGAAACTCGCGCGTGCGCTGGTCAGCCAGCTGCGCGCCATCGGCGTCGCGTCGGCCTCCCATCTCGGCTGCAAAGCCATGATCCAGCCCTTCGTAATCGAACAGCGTGACCTTGGGATGCGAATCCAGCCCGTCATGGATTGCCTTCTGCGCTTCCGGGCCAACGAAATGGTCGGCCGTGGGAATGTGCAGCATCAGCGGATTGGCGATGGCATGCGATTCGCTGAGCATCTGGTCGATCATCACGCCGTAATACCCGACCGAAGCATCAATGTCGGTGCGCGTCGCAGCCATGTAGGCCATGCGCCCGCCAAGGCAGAAGCCCACCAGCCCGACCTTGGCAACGCCTTCATGGCCGCGCAGGTGGCGAATCGCTGCCTCGATGTCCTTTACCCCCTTGTCCGGATCGTATTGCCCGAAGTAGCCAAAAGCCTCCTGCATCTGCTCGGGTACATCGGGATCGAGTTCTACGCCCGGCGCAAAGCGCCAGAAGATGTCTGGCGCCAGGGCTGCGTAGCCGAGATTTGCCCACGTTTGGCACTTCTGGCGGATACCAGCGTTCACGCCGAAAATTTCCGGCACCACGATGATGCCTGCGCGGGCAGGCCCTTCCGGCTTTGCCAGAAAGCCCGGAATGTCACCTTCGCCATCCAGCGCTGCAAACGTGATTGTCTCGCCCATAGGTGTTCGTCCTGTGATTCAAGGGGGTTGGTCGATTCCCATGGTGGCCGTCTGCATGGACTTTGCCAAGCACACATGACAGTCTGCATTACCGGTGCGGGTGCAAGCGTGAGGATATGGAAATGAAGGTCACCATGGAAGTCGATTGCACTCCGGAAGAGGCACGTCGTTTTCTCGGCCTCCCCGATGTATCAAAGGCAAACGATGTCTATGTCGATACGGTCGCCAAGGCCATGCAGGGCGCCAGCAACCTCGACCAGCTGCAATCCTTTGCCAAGCAGATCGCGCCGATGGGGGAAATCGGCCTTAAGCTGTTCCAGAACTTCATGGAACAAGGTGCCATGGGTTCAATGAGCGGCGCGTCAAAGAAGCCCAAGGACTGACGTTTCGTATCGAGGCGTGTAAGGGGAAGGGGTGACCGACACCATCTTCGCCCTCTCCTCTGGCCAACCGCCCGCAGGCATTGCCGTCATCCGCATCAGCGGCCCACAAGCAGGCGCTGCGCTGACAGCGATTGCGGGCAAATTGCCCACCGCCCGCCGCGCCACGCTTGCCACGCTGAGCCACCCGCAGGATCGCACCCACCTTGATCGCACCATGGTGCTCTGGCTTCCTGGCCCCGGCACGGCGACCGGAGAGGACAGCGCAGAATTGCATCTGCACGGTGGCCGCGCCGTCATCGCCGCGGTCGGCGCCGCGCTAACTTCGTTGCCTGGATTGCGCCGTGCCCAGCCCGGCGAATTCACCCGCCGCGCCTTTGCAAATGGCCGGATCGATCTGGCCGAAGCCGAAGGCCTCGCCGATCTGCTATCCGCCGAAACCGAACTGCAACGCCGCGCTGCACTGGCCATGGCCGAAGGCGCGCTTTCCCGTGAAGTCGAGGGTTGGCGAAGTGCTCTTCTGCAAGTTTCAGCCCGCCTGGAAGCTGCGCTCGATTTCTCGGATGAAGACGATGTCGGGGAAGGGGAGAGCTTGCTCCCCGCAGGCTTCACTGCAGATTGCGCCGCGCTCGTCGGCCAGCTTGAAACCTGGCTTGGCCGCCCGCGCGCTGAACCGTTGAAGGAAGGGTTCCGGGTGGTTCTGGCGGGGCCACCCAACGCAGGGAAATCAACCCTTTTCAATGCCCTGATCGATCAGGAAGCCGCCATCACCGCCGCCGAGCCCGGAACCACGCGCGATGTGCTCACCCACGCCTGCGCGCTCGATGGCATTCCCTTCGTATTTGCCGATACCGCCGGCCTGCGCGAGGAAGGCGCAGGCGAGATCGAACGCATTGGCATAGCCCGGGCAAAAGCCGCCGCAGAGAAAGCCGACCTGGTTCTTTGGCTCGGCCCCGAAGGCGAATGTCTGGATAACCACGCTTGGGAGGTGTGTGCACGGGTTGACGATCCTGCCACGAAGCGAAAGTCAGCCAAGGCGTTCCACCTGTCTGCACGGACCGGGGAAGGCATGAATGCGTTGCGCAAGGCCCTTGTCATGCACGGCCGACACGCACTCCCCGCGCCGGGCGAGATCGCACTGAATCGGCGGCAGCACGATTTGCTCGGTGAGGTGGCTGTGCACCTGGATCACGCCATGAACGAATTCGATCCGCTGCTTGCTGCTGAAAACTTGCGCCTGGCTCGCCGGAGCCTCGACGCGCTGGTTGGGCGCACCAGCACCGAAGACATGCTCGATACTTTGTTCGGCCGCTTCTGCATCGGGAAGTAGGCTAGGCTAGGCCGCTTCGCGTTTCACGTGAAACACCGGTGCTATGCGAGGGGTCAGTGTTTCACGTGAAACATAACGAAAGCACGTAATCCAATTCTTTGACGCGAAACTCCAACTGGCGTATCGCGCACCCATGCATCAGTTCGACATCATCGTGATCGGCGGCGGACACGCCGGCGTCGAAGCGGCCGCAGTCGGCGCGCGCATGGGTGCCCGCACGGCCTTGGTCTCTTTCGATCCGGCAACGATCGGCGCGATGAGCTGCAACCCGGCCATCGGCGGCCTGGGTAAGGGGCACCTCGTGCGCGAGGTGGATGCCTTCGACGGCCTCATTGCCCGCGCGGCCGACGCGGGCGCAATCCACTACCGCATGCTGAATCGCTCAAAGGGCAGTGCCGTCCAGGGCCCGCGCGTCCAGGCCGATCGCAAGCGCTTCAAGGCAGCTATCCAGCAGATGATTGCCGCGCAGACTAACCTCACGGTGATCGGGGGCGAGGCGGCGGCGCTTCACATGGAACAGGGCCGGGTCGCCGGAATTGACCTTGCGGATGGCACACGCGTGCAGGGGAGGGCCGTCGTGTTGTGCACCGGCACCTTCCTTGGCGGGCGCCTGTTCCGCGGTGAAGAGCGCATGGACGGCGGCCGCATCGGCGAGGACTCTGCCCACATACTTGCGCAGCAATTGCGGGATTCAGACCTGCCTATGGCTCGCCTGAAGACCGGCACGCCGCCACGTATCGATGGCCGCACCATCGATTGGGCAAGTCTGCCGGAACAGCCCAGCGACGAAGATCCCTGGACGATGTCCCCGCTCAACGCAGCGCGCCCACTGCCACAGGTGTTCTGCGCCATTGCCCGTACCAATGAACGCACGCACGATATCATCCGTTCAGGCCTCGATCGCTCGCCGATGTTCACGGGCGCTATCGGTGCGCAAGGCCCGCGCTATTGCCCGTCGATCGAAGACAAGATCCACCGCTTTGGCGATCGCGATGGACATCAGGTCTTCCTGGAGCCGGAAGGCCTTGACGATCCCACTGTCTATCCGAACGGCATTTCCACGTCGCTCCCCACAGACGTGCAGATCGCGATGATCCGCTCGATGGCAGGGCTGGAGCGGGCTGAGATCACCGTGCCGGGCTACGCGGTCGAATACGATCACATCGATCCCCGCGCATTGCGTCGCAGTCTTGAGGTAAAGGCCATCCCCGGCCTGTACTGCGCTGGCCAGATCAACGGCACGACCGGCTATGAAGAGGCTGCCTCACAGGGGTTGATCGCAGGCATGCATGCCGCCGCGGAAGTCCTCGGTCGGGAGGCGCCCGAACTGGACCGCGCCAATAGCTACATGGCAGTGATGGTCGATGACCTGACACTTCACGGCGTGAGCGAACCCTATCGCATGCTCACCGCACGTGCAGAATATCGCCTGCGCCTGCGCGCCAACAACGCCTCCACCCGCCTCACGCCGCTGGGTCTTGCGGTCGGCTGCATCGGCGACGAACGCGCACGCTGGTTCAATGATCGGTGCGCGCGGCGTGCCGGGCTGGAAGATCAACTGACCCGACTGGCAACGCCGACCGAACTTAACCGGGCTGGAATGCCAGTGCGGGCGGACGGCACCCGTCGCCCATTGCACGAATGGCTGCGCTTTCCGGAAGTCACTTTGCACGGCCTGGCTTCGATGATCGAGGTTGGGGACCTTGATCCCCTGCTGGCGGAAGAGGTGGAAGAAGATGCGGCTTATGCTCCCTACCTCGCGCGTCAGGAAGCAGAGTTGCGAGACCTGCGAGCTTCGGATTCCGTGTCGCTCGATGCGGGCTTCCCCTATGCCGAGGTTCCTGGCCTGTCGCGGGAAATGATCGAACGGCTCGAGAAAGCGCAGCCCGATACGCTCGCTGCCGCTGGTCGAATTGCGGGAATTACCCCGGCCGCACTTGCCAGCCTTCTAGTCCATGCGCGGCGCCGGGTGGCAGCGTGACCATGCTGGTCGGTGAGGAAGAGGCGCAGGACTGGCTGCGGAACACGCTCGGTGTCGATGAACCCGGTATGGCTCGACTGTCGCAACTTGTCGATCTGTTGCTTGAAGAGAATCAGCGGCAGAACCTCGTCGCTCGGGGGACACTGCCTCACGTCTGGGTTCGGCACATCGTCGACTCCGCGCAACTGCTTCATGTTTCACGTGAAACACCCGGCCATTGGCTCGACCTTGGCACGGGAGCGGGCTTCCCCGGACTGGTTGTCGCTGCCATTCAGAAAGATAGGCCCGTTACGCTGGTCGACTCGCGTCGTCTTCGCACTGAATGGCTTGAGCGTGTTGCCAATGTGCTGGGGTTGACCAGTGTCCGGGTGATCCAGTCCCGCGTTGAGGATCTGCAGATCGACGCGCAAGCGGTGATATCCGCCCGGGCTTTCGCGCCGCTGGAAAAGTTACTGACGCTTTCCGCGCGCTTTTCCACACCCGACACGATCTGGCTGTTGCCGAAAGGGGCCAGCGCAGCGCAAGAATTGCAGATGCTCCCCGAATCATGGAATCACCTGTTCCACGTGGAACACTCGCTGAGGAACAAGAGCATCAAGGGCAAACGCATATGATCACGATCGCGGTTGCAAACCAGAAGGGCGGGGTGGGCAAGACCACCACTGCGATCAACATTGCCACGGCTCTGGCGGCCACGGGCTGGAAGACGTTACTGATCGACCTTGACCCGCAAGGGAACTGCTCGACCGGTATCGGCATCTCCGCAGGAGAGCGCGAGCGGTCATCCTACGAACTGCTGATCGATCAGGCCGCCGTGGCGGATTGTATGATGCCGACACGGATACCGGGGTTGGATATCGTGCCGGGCACCATGGATCTTTCCGGTGCGGAGGTGGAATTGGTCAGCGTGGATGACCGGACCCACCGGCTGCGCAAGGTCTTGAATGGCGATACCGGGCACGACATCTGTCTGATCGATTGCCCTCCCTCTCTCGGGCTGTTGACTCTCAACGCGCTGACCGCGGCGGATTCGATCCTGGTGCCCTTGCAGTGCGAATTCTTTGCGCTCGAGGGACTGAGCCAGCTCTTGCAGACCGTGGAGCGGGTGCAGGAGCGCTTCAACCAGGACCTTGGCATTCTGGGCATCGTGCTGACCATGTATGACCGGCGCAACCGCCTGACCGATCAGGTGGCGGATGATGTGCGATCGTGCCTGCGCGATCTGGTGTTCGAAAGCGTGATCCCGCGCAACGTGCGCTTGTCCGAGGCGCCGAGCCACGGCTTGCCGGCACTGATCTACGACCATGCCTGCCCTGGGTCGCAGGCCTATATGAAACTGGCGCGCGAGCTGATTGGCCGGCTGCCCGAACGAAGGAAAGCGGCATGAGCGGCGATGACGCAGCAGTAAAGGCTCCCACGCGGAGGACCGGCCTGGGCCGTGGACTTGGCGCGCTGATGGGCGAAGTGCGCCGCGAGGAGCCGATTGCGCGGGTTTCGGTTTCAGGCGGGGACAGCGTGGTTTCCCGCGACGGCGGTCTCGCCATGCTGACGGTTGCCTCGATCGAACCGCACCCCGAACAACCACGGCGGCACTTTGATGAGGAGGCGCTGGAAGAACTGGCGCAGTCCATCGCCGCGCGTGGCGTGATCCAGCCTGTGGTGGTGCGACCCCTGGGTGGTGGACGGTACCAGCTGGTTGCAGGTGAGCGGCGCTGGCGTGCCTCGCAGAAGGCCCGTATTCATGAGATTCCGGCCATTGTCCGCAAACTGGACGATCGCGACGTTGCCGCGCTGGCGCTGATCGAGAACCTGCAGCGCGAGGACCTCAATCCGGTGGAAGAGGCGCGCGCCTACCAGAGGCTTGCCGACAGCGAGGGCCTGAGCCAGACCGACATTGCCAAGTTCGTCGACAAATCGCGCAGCCATGTGGCGAACATGATGCGCCTTCTGGGCTTGCCGGACGACGTACTCGACATGGTGGTGCGGAGCGAGCTGTCGATGGGCCACGCCCGTGCGCTGATCAATGCGCCTGATCCGGTCAAGCTGGCGCGCGAGGTTGTGGCCAAGGACCTTTCGGTTCGCGATGTGGAAAAGCTGGTGCGCAAGGCGTCACGACCCGAAGGTACCCGCCGCCAGGCCCGAGCCGGGAAGGAGTCGGTCAGCGCGGCCGATCTTTCCGCGATCCAGCAGCATCTGGAAGATTTTCTGGGACTGAAAGTGCAGATCCAGCCCGATGCCGATCCGGTGAGCGGCGCGGTGACGATTCGCTACAAGAACCTCGATCAGCTCGACCTGATTTGCCAGCGTTTGACCGGCGGCGAGTTCTAAGTCTTTGATGTGGAACGATACGTGTCATGTTCCGCGATCAAAAGCCTGCCCGAACAGGCATTAATTAGGCGATTAAATTGTCGTTGACCGGGTGGCCGGGTCGCGCATAGGCTGTGCGCAACCAGACCAAGGACCGGAGAGAATGTCATGTCGCTCGACCTGATTCCACGCAGTGCATATAACGAAGACCACGAAGCCTTCCGTCAGAGCGTTCGCCGCTTCTTGCAGGACGAGATTGCGCCTCACTCCGCCGAATGGGCTGATGCCGGGATCGTGCCCAAGTCCGTCTGGCCCAAGGCAGGGAAGGTTGGCATGCTGTGCCCGACCGTGCCCGAGGAGTATGGCGGTCTGGGTCTGGACTTCGGCTATAACGCCATCGTTGATGAAGAAAGCGCCTATTACGGCCGCGTCACCACCGGCTTTTCGCTGCAGTCCGACATCGTGGTGAACTACCTGATTTCCTATGGCTCGGAAGAGCAGAAGAAAAAGTGGCTGCCCAAGATGGTTTCGGGCGAGGTGGTAACCGCCATCGCCATGACCGAACCGGGCACGGGATCCGATCTGCAGGGCATGCGCACGACGGCCAAGAAGGACGGCAACCACTATGTGATCAACGGGTCGAAGACTTATATCACCAATGGCCAGAACGCCGACCTGATCCTGGTGTGCTGCAAGACCGACACCGAAATACAGCCCGCATGGAAGGGCGTTTCGATCGTCCTGGTCGAAGCCGACAGCGAAGGCTTCAAGCGCGGGCGCAACCTCGACAAGATCGGCATGGACGAGGCCGATACCTCGGAGCTGTTCTTCGAGGACGTGCGCGTGCCGATCACCAATTGCCTTGGCGAAGAGGGCAAGGGCTTCATCTACCTGATGAGCGAACTGCCGCAGGAGCGCCT